>JBKQUS010000181.1:0-53200 GCA_052325505.1 Limisphaerales bacterium | reverse complement strand
CTGCTCCATTTCGAGCAAGGTTCGCGGATAATCTTCGTTCATGCGCGAATACTACCAGTTGTGGTTGTAGTAGGCAAGTGGATAGCCCTATAGCACGAATTACCCCGAACAAGCGAACGGGCGGGGACGCATATCTGTCGGAACGCGTTGGCAGGCAGCCGGTTCCGGTTGAACTGTGAAAAAATGGCCCAAAACCCTGTTTTCGAGTTCCTCGGTTGCCCAACTGTCCCGGCATCAAAGTAAGCGCTTAAAAAAATCACTGCGACTGACTTTGATTCGTTGCGACTCGCTTTGAGTCGGGTTTGATTGGTCAGACGGGCAAACCGTAGCTGCGCCGATTTGGCCACGTCATTCGGACCCCGATCACGATTTCTTGATTCTGCCTTCAACCTTTTCAACATGGCTTTATTTAATCAATCATTAGACTATATATCAATATATATATTCATCAAAACAACACATATTTGAAACTGATTTTGTAATCGGTGTCTGAAGGTGTAAGGAATTTCGACAGGGCAAGCATCGCCTTTATCAGTTTGACATTTCAGAGTTCCGGGTGAAGGGTATCGATTGGGAATAATTCATGAAATTGCTGTTGGCCATTGTCTTTCTTGTTGCGGCCCTTTCCGCCCGGGCGCAGACGGTGGCGACCACTGCCAATGTGCTGCATCCCATCATGAAGGATCCCAACAAGCGGCTTGCCCCGACCAGCTTGGATCAGGATCCCAGCCTAAAGGCCGAACTCATGTCCTCCGGGCCAACAAGCCGGCCAGCCCGCCCTGCCGCGTATCTGTCCGCCCAACCCGTCAGGCCCGCCGAGATCGTCGCCCGGATCGATGCCAGCCTGGCGGCTTCCAAGATCAGCCTGCTCGGCACGATTTCTGGAATCAAAGGCAGGTTCTACGTCACCAATATCGGCTCGCAAACGGTCGTTCCCCTGGCCCAATTCGCCGTTTGCGACCAGAAGGGATTTCAAGTCGGCTCCGCCGCCAAAACCGGCCAGCCTCTGGAGCCGAATGAAGTGGAGAAAATGGAAGTCCTGGCCACCAACCTCAACGCGGTGGATGTGAAGTTGGTGAAATTGACCGCAAGCCCCGGGAAGAAATAACTTTCTCAAGTTGGCACGAATTAGGCTAAACCCAGAGAGGGAGGCTGATTGGGAGAAAGTTCTTAGAACCGGGGCAAGGCTAGAGGTGGCTTGGGGATCCCGGTTCTGAGAACGTGCTGCGAACGACTTTCTCTCGATTTAGCCTCCCTTTCTCTTTCTTCCTGCATCTGTTCCCGGTTTTGACCCCACTCCAGCTTTTGTCCGACTTTTTTTGGAGGCTGTTTGGGGTTCGGGAAAAGGGGTTGGGTTGCGTGAAAAACGCGCACAATGCGTGAAAAAAAGTGAAAAAAGTGAAAAAAATTCGGGCTGTTGATTCGCTTTTTAAATCTTCGGAATGAAAGTTTCTCATTCTTCGGGGCAATTTTGTAATTCCGGCCCCGGGTGGGCAAGGGGCGCGAGGGATGTCCTTCCGTGGCACGAATTTGGCTATAAAAAAGGCTGATAGAGAGGTCGTTTGGAGCAAAGAATTTCCGGGTGGGTTCGCTCGCGAGGTGAGGTGGGGACCCAGGCACGGAAAAGTTTAAGGCAACTTGCTCTTTACCCCAACCTCCTCTCTGTCTTTCCAAAACCAGCGCCGGCGCCGGCATGGCTGGAGAAAAGTGGCACTGGCGGGAAACGGCAATCATGCGCGGTCGGAGTTTGACATTGCCCCTCTTGGGCCGGTAAATTGAGTGCCACAACAGGCATTCTGAAGAAAATGGCAAGCGTAACCGCCAAAGACGATTATTTGATCGATTTATTGATTGACATGGGTCAACTGAGCGAAGAGCAGGTTGCGCCCGTGCGGGAGGAAGCCGCGTCCAGCGGCGAGAGTCTGATTCATCTTCTCCTCGAGCGAAAGATCATCCGCCCCATCGACGTCGCCCAGGCCAAGGCGAGCCATTTCGGTTACGAGTTCATCAATCTGGGCGATCTGCGCTTGAGCGACGACGTGATTGCCTCGGTGCCGCGGCACGTGGCCAAGCGTTACCGGGCGGTGCCGGTGGCCAAGCACGACCATACCGTCGTCATCGCGCTGGCGGACCCATCGGATGTGGAGGTGATGGATGCGCTGCAACGCTCGGTCAATGCTGATGTCGAATGGCGCGTGGCGGTGGATGACGACATCGACACAGCGCTGAACAAGTATTACGGGGCGGCGGACGATTCGGTGAGCAAGATGATCCAGGACATCACCGAAGGGGAAGTGGAAGTGGCCGCGCCGAACGGCAAGGACGTGGCGGACGACGGGGCGGTGGTGGATGCGGACGCGCCCATCATCAAACTTGTCAATACTTTGATTGTCGAGGCGTTCAAGGCGCGGGCCTCGGACATTCATCTGGAGCCGCTGACCAAGACGTTCCGCGTGCGCTACCGGATAGACGGCGTGCTGCACGAGATGAAAAGCCCGCCCAAGCGGCTGCAGGCCTCGATCATCAGCCGGCTGAAGATCCAGTCCAACATGTCGATTGCCGAGCGCCGGATACCGCAGGACGGCCGCATTCAAACGCAAGTGGGGAACAAATTGATCGATTTGCGCGT
Organism: Limisphaerales bacterium; assembly: GCA_052325505.1. GTDB lineage: Bacteria > Verrucomicrobiota > Verrucomicrobiia > Limisphaerales > Palsa-1400 > DASRLE01. The sequence continues at coordinate 50,571 of JBKQUS010000181.1, read as the reverse complement.
GTCGTGCGTGCCGACCACCCACGGCGAGAGCATCGTCATGCGCATTTTGGACAAGGAAGGGCTGCGGCTGGGATTGCCGGAGCTGGGATTTTTTACCGACGACCAACAGACCTTTGAACGGTTGATCGGGTTGCCGGACGGCATTCTGTTGGTGACGGGGCCGACCGGTTCCGGGAAAACGACCACGCTGTATTCGTGCCTGAACTTCATCAACCGCCCGGACCGCAAAATCATCACGGTGGAGGATCCCGTGGAATATTTGCTGGCGGGCATCAACCAGGTGCAGGTCAACGAGACGGTGGGACTGACCTTTGCGGCGGCGTTGCGGGCCATGTTGCGCCAGGCGCCCAACGTCATCATGCTGGGGGAAATTCGCGACCTTGAAACGGCCACCATTGCCATCAATGCCTCGCTGACCGGCCACCTGGTTTTCTCCACCCTGCACACCAACGACGCCCCTGGCGCCGTCAGCCGTTTGATTGATATCGGAGTGAAGCCGTTTTTGGTGGCCTCATCCGTCCGCGCCCTGATGGCCCAGCGGCTGGTGCGCAAAGTGTGCAAGAAGTGCGCCCTGCCCTATCAGCCCACCGAGACCGAACTGGGCACTTTGAACCTTGACCCCGGCAAAGTCTCGGGCGCAACGTTCATGCGCGGCAAAGGCTGCAACGACTGCAATAAGACGAGCTATCGCGGGCGTTTTGGGATTTTTGAGATTTTTGTGATTGACGATGAGGCGCGCAAATTGATTTACGACCGCGTGCCGACGTCGATCCTGCGCGCCCGGGCGCGCGAAATGGGGATGCGCACGCTGCGCGAGGATGGCGCGCGCAAAGTCATGGCCGGGTTGACGACCGCCGATGAAGTCATCCGCGCCACTGTGGGCGATGCCGACTAAGAATGAAGAAATAAACACCAATTTATGTCCTACTCCATGTCCGATCTGTTGCAGTTGGTGGTCTCGGAAGGGGCCTCCGACCTGCACATTCGTGTGGGTGTGGCACCCGTCATCCGGGTCCACGGCATTCTGCACCGGGTGGACGGGCCGCCGTTGCGTCCGGAAGACACCGAAGAACTGATGCGCAGCATCACTTCGGAAGACAACATCCAGCAGGTGCGCGAAAATGGCGGGGCGGACTTTGGCTTTGCCTTCGGCGACATGGCCCGGTTTCGTGTCAGCGTCTTCAAGGAAAGGGGCAACTTCGGGATTGTGCTGCGGCAAATCCCGACCAAGCTGCTTACGTTGGAACAAATCGGACTGCCGGCCCACACCATCAACGTCCTGTTGCGCAAGCCGCGCGGTTTGGTGCTGGTCACCGGGCCGACCGGTTCCGGCAAAACCACCACGCTGGCGTCGATGATCAACATCATCAACGAGGAACGCGATGACGCCCATATCATCACTGTCGAGGACCCCATAGAATATTATCACTACCACAAAAAGGCCCTTGTCACCCAGCGCGAAATCCATGTGGACGTGCCCAGTTTCTCCGAGGCATTGCGGCGCGCCTTGCGCCAGGACCCGGACGTGGTTCTGGTCGGCGAATTGCGCGATTTGGAGACGATGGAAGCGGCCATCACGGCGGCGGAAACGGGCCATCTGGTCTTCGGCACGCTGCACACCACCGGCGCGGCCAAGACCATTGACCGCCTGGTCAACGCCTTCCCCATGAACCAGCAGGAGACCATCCGCATCCAGTTGTCCACCGTTTTGCAGGCGGTGATTTCCCAGTTGCTGCTGCCGCGCATCGACAAGCCGGGCCGTATCGCCGTCTATGAGATCATGGTTAACACCCCGGCCATTGCGGCGCTGATCCGCGACAACAAGACTTTCCGCATCAATTCCGACATCCAGACCGGGGCGAAGTACGGCATGGTGACCCTGGACGGCTACCTGCTGGAGAAGTATCAGCAGGGCCTCATCGCCCGCGAAGAAGTGGTCAATAAATCCCAGGACCCGGTGACGATCATTCAGAAACTGGCGGAATGGGAAGCCGCCCAGGCTGAACTGGCCGCCTCGCAACCGGAAATGGCACAATGAGCGCGACCGCTGTTGTCTCCCACACCGTTTCCAGCCCCCTGCTGGACCTGATCCGTTCCCAGGGCATGTTGGACGATATGCAATTGGAGGAGGTCAGGGAGGAACATAATCGCAGCGGCAAAACCATCGGCGAAATCCTGCAGGACTTCGGCCTGATGGACATCGACCAGCAGTTGCAGATTATCGCCAATCAAATGGGGACGGAGATCGTTGATCTGAGCCAGCGCGAGTTGACTCCGGACATTCTCTCCGCCATTCCGGCCGATGCCGCCCGCATGTATAAATGCCTGCCGGTCGCGGTGACTGAAACCAGCGTACATGTGGCCCTGGCCGATCCGCTGGATCCGACGATTGTGGACCAGTTGACGTTCGTCACCCACAAGGATGTCTTTCCGGTCGTCGCCGACCCGGCGGCCATCGAGGCGGCCGTGAGCAAGTATTACGGGGACACCCAGTCCAGCGTGGCGGACATCATCAAGGAATTGGGCCAGGACAATGAAATCGCGCGAGAAGCGGCCGAAGCGGCGGCGAGCGGCACAACGTCCGACCTGGCCAATCTGGCCAACGAGACGCCGATTATTCGCTTTGTCAATCTGGTGCTCTTCCAAGCCATCCAAGACCGCGCCAGTGACATACATTTTGAACCGTTCGAGGACGAATTCAAAATCCGCTACCGCGTCGATGGCGCACTTTACGAAATGGCGCCTCCACCCAAGCATCTGGCGTTGCCGGTTATTTCCCGTTTGAAAGTCATGTCCGGGCTGGACATCTCGGAGCGGCGGCTGCCCCAGGACGGACGCATCAGTTTGCAGATCGCCGGGCGCGGGATCGACTTGCGCGTTTCCACCCTGCCCACTCAATTTGGCGAGTCGGTCGTGCTGCGCGTGCTGGATCGCGCCGCGGTCAATCTGGACATCAAGACCCTTGGCTTGCCCAAGACCATTTATGACTACGTCTGCGAGGCCATTCAGCAGCCCAACGGGATTTTCGTCGTCACCGGCCCCACCGGCTCGGGCAAGACGACCACGCTCTATTCCTGTCTGCGCACCATCAACAGCATCGAGTCCAAGCTGCTCACGGTGGAGGACCCGGTGGAATACGAAATCGAAGGCATCATGCAGGTGCCGGTCAATGAAGCGGTCGGCATGACGTTCAGCCGGGCCTTGCGCGCCTTTCTGCGCCAGGACCCCGACATCATCATGCTGGGGGAAATGCGCGATCTGGAAACGTCGCAAATTGCCATCCAGGCGTCGCTGACCGGCCACTTGGTCTTGAGCACGTTGCACACCAACGACGCCCCGGGCGCCGTGACGCGGTTGATTGATATGGGGGTCGAGCCGTTTTTGATTTCCTCGACCTTGATGGCGGTGCTGGCGCAACGGCTGGTCCGGACCATCTGCAAGAAATGCCGCACGCCGTTCGAGCCGACGGAAAGCCAGCTTTCCCTGCTCAACCTTTCGCCGCATGACGTGGGCGACAAGGTGTTCTATTACGGGCGCGGCTGCGCGAATTGCAACGACACGGGTTACCGGGGCCGGCGGGGCATTTTTGAGCTCTTGGTGGCTTCCGAACCGGTTCGTTTGTTGATTAACGAAAAGGCGCCGACGGTTGTCATTCGGCAAAAGGCCGTTGAACTGGGGATGACCACGTTGCGCGAGGACGGCTTGCGCGGGATTTTCGACGGTGACACCACCATTGAAGAAGTCGTCAAATACACTTGAGTCGTTATGCCAAAATTCAGCTATGTCGCCATGGATTCGAGGGGGAAGGAAACCAAGGGCACCCTCGAAGTTGCCAACCAGAACGAGGCCATTGGCCGCATCAAGGAAATGGGTTTCTTCCCCACCAAGGTGGTCGAGGACAAGGTCGGCGCGGGCGCAGGCCCGGCCAAGAAAAAGGCCAAGGGCAAAAAAGGCGGCGTCGATCTGAATTTTCAGATCAAGATTCCCGGCCTGAGCGGCCGCGTCAAATCCAAGGTCCTCTGCACCTTCACCCGGCAACTGGCGACGCTGGTGCAGGCCGGTTTGCCCTTGTTGCGCGGCTTGCGCGTGCTGCAGAAACAGGAACGGAGCGCGAACCTCAAAACGATTCTGGGCGATCTGGCGGTGGCCATCGAAGGCGGCAGCACCTTCTCCGAAGCGCTGGCCCAGCATCCCAAGGTCTTTAACCGTCTGTTCGTCAACATGGTCAAAGCGGGCGAAATCGGCGGCGTGCTGGAAGTGGTGCTCAAGCGCCTCTCGGAATTCATGGAAAAAGCCCAGAAGATCAAAGGCAAAGTCGTCGCGGCCTTGTTCTATCCTTGCGCCGTGCTGGTGGTGGCCACGGCCATCATGGGCGTCTTGATGGTGTTTGTGATTCCAAAGTTCAAGGAAATCTTTGAAGGCACCCTCGGTGAAGGCAGACAACTTCCCGGTTTTACCTCCTTTGTCCTTGGCGTCAGCAACGCCATCAAAGAGCATATCGGGCGCACCTTGCTCGAGATACTGGCCGTCGTCGTCATCTTTAACGTCTTTATCCGGCTGAAGTTCGGGCGCAAAATATGGGACAAATTCAAACTGATCGTCCCTGTGCTGGGTCCCGTCATCAGCAAGGTTGCCATTTCCCGGTTCACCCGTACGTTGGGGACGCTGGTCAGCAGCGGTGTCCCGATTTTGCAGGCCCTGACCATTGTCAAGGAGACCTCCGGCAATGTCATCATCAGCAAGGCCGTCTCCGCCGTTCATGAAAGTGTCAAGGAAGGCGAAACCATCACCGCGCCTCTCGAGGCCTCGGGCGTTTTTCCCCCCATGGTCATCAGCATGGTGGATGTCGGGGAGCAAACCGGCGCCCTGCCTGAAATGTTGATGAAGATTGCCGACAACTACGACGAAGAAGTCGATAACGCGGTGGCCGCCATGACCTCCCTGCTCGAACCGATCATGATCGTCTGTCTGGCGGTCATCGTGGGCAGCATCGTGATCGCGATGTTCCTGCCGCTGATCGATTTGATGGAACACGTCGGCGAGGATCCGGGCAAGGGCGGCGACAAGGACTGACCGGTCCCTGGGGTCAGCCTGTTGACGCGATGCCGCTTGCCAAGGCGGGGCGGGGTGACGTACCGTCCCGGTTATGAAGCTTTCTGCCAAAGTTGAAAAGGCGCTGAACGACCAGCTCAACCTCGAATTGCGCTCCGCTTACGCTTATCTCGGCATGGCGGCGTATTTCGATCATACCGCTTTCACGGGCTTCGGCTTGTGGATGTCTCTTCAGTCCCGCGAGGAATTGAAACACGCCGACAAGTTTTACAAATACATCGCGGACCGGGGCGGCAAGGTCGCCTTGCAGGCCCTGCCGGCGCCGAGGTGCGAGTATAAATCCGTCCTGGAAGCCTTCCAAACCAGCCTGATCCAGGAGGAGGAAGTTTCGGCCTCCATCAACGGCATCTACGAGATGGCCGCGGCTGACAAGGATTTCTCCACGCTCTCCTTTTTGAAATGGTTCCTGGACGAGCAGGTTGAAGAGGAGAAGAGCGTCGGCGACATGGTGGCCAAACTAAAGCTGGTGGGCGACAATCACAACGGCCTGTTCCAAATCGACAAGTCCGCCGCCAAACGGGCCTTGGGGGAAGCGGAGGGCTGATCAGTGGAGCAAGGCCCAGTAGCGCAAGCCGCGCGTGCTCACGCCCAGGGTTGCCAAGCCAAATTGTTCCATGATGGATTCGTAGATCGCCATGCCGGTCAATATCACGTCGCCCCGGTTGGGCGGCATGCCGATGATTTGCTGGCGTTGCGCCAGGGTCATTTGCCAATGCTCTTGTAATTGGGCCTGAATTCTTGACAGGGGGATGCGGGCCGCCTCGATTTGGTTGCGGTCAAAACCCGCCATGCGGGCCTCGATGCGCGCGAGAATGCTGGCCGTGCCGCCGGTGCCCACCAGCCGAACCGCCTCGCGGCAGGCGCGCAAGGCAGGTTCGATGAAAGGCACAACCTGCCCGGCAAGAAAGTCCTTCAACCAGGCGCGGCATTCTGCCAGCGCGGCCAGGCCGGGCGGATCGCTCAGGCGCAACCGCTCCAGCAACCGCACAGTGCCCAGCCCGTAACTGGCGCGAATGTGCGGCTCGGCGTGGTAGCCGACAATGAATTCCGTGCTGCCCCCGCCCACGTCCAAGATGAGCACGGGCGATTGCGCCAGGCTGGAATTGCTGGTCACGCCGCGAAAAACCCATTCGGCCTCCTTGTCGCCGGACAGAATCTCCATTTCCAGCCCCGTGTTTTCGCGCACGGCATCAATCAATTCGACAGCGTTGCGGGCATCGCGCGCGGCGCTGGTGGCGACGATGCGGATGGAGGAAGCGCCCCGCTCGACGGCGGCGGCGCGAAACTCGGCCACGACGTCCGCAGTCAAGGCGATGGCGGCCGGTTGCAGGGTCTGTGTCACATAAAACCCCGCGCCCAGGCGCGTCTGGCGGCTCATTTCAACGACTGGGGCCAGTTGCCCGTCCGCCACGTCCGCGACGAGGACCTTGACGGAATTGGTGCCGATGTCGATCACAGCGCGCCGGTCTGGAACTTTTGGGTTCAAGTTAAGACGTCCGGCGGCCCCTGGCCCGGCCGGGTTATGATTTTTCTTTGGCGGCTCTGCGGGCCAGAACGGCCGCACCGATGATGCCGGCATCGTCGCCGGTTTTGCTGGCCACGATTTCAATGCCCTTGCTGGTGCCGTTCAAGGCGTAGTCCTCGGCGGTTTCCACGATGATGGCCATCATTTCATCGCCCAACGCGTCAATGACCCCGCCGCCCAGCACGACGGTTTGCGGATTGAAAATGTTGATGAGATTGGCCACGGCGATGCCGGTGTATTCGGCGGCTTCCTCAATGACTTTCTCGACGACGCTGTCCCCTTTGCGGATGGCCTTGCGCAGGTCGCCGCTGCGCAAATTACTCAAATCGGGACCGAGCATGTCGGTGAGCAGGGTTTTTTGGCCGTCTTTGACCGCGGCATGGATTTTTCTGAAGATGGCGGTGCGGCTGGCCAGGGCCTCGAAGCAGCCGCGGTTGCCGCAGTTGCATTTGGGTCCGCCGACTTCAATGACCATGTGCCCGATTTCACCGGCGGTGCCGTTGAAGCCGGAATATAATTTTCCGTCCACGATAATCCCGCCGCCAACGCCCGTGCCGATGAAGATGCCAACCACGTCGCGCGGCTTGGAATCCAGTTCCGTTTCAAAAACGCCCAGCATCGCGCTGTTGGCGTCGTTTTCAATCGAGACAGGGACATCCAATTCCTTTTCCAGGGCCTTTTTCAGCGGCACGTCCTGCCATTGCAAGTTTGGGGCGAAGATCACCTTGCCGGACGAGACGTCGATGGCGCCAGGGGCGCCGACGCCGACGCCGCGGAGTTGTTTGATGTCCAGATCGCATTCATCCACCGCGTCCCGCACGCAACGGGCGATGCGCTCGATGACCTCGTTCGCGCCGCGCTCCGGCTTGGTGCTCATTTTATTGCGGCCCAGGCACGTCAGTTGCGGATCGAAAACCCCGGCCAGAATCTTCGTACCACCGAGATCGACGCCGACAAAAAAATCACCTTTGGCGGAGCTTTCAGCCATGGCAGGAAATGGGGGGTTGAGGCGTCATGTGGTCAGGACGCCGGCGATGCGGCGGCGCAGTTCGATGTGAATCTCCTCCGGCGAACGCCGGCCGTCGAGAATGGTGAACCCGTAGGTGGCCTGCAATTCCTTGAACTTGGCGGCGACGCGGCTCTGATATTGCAGGAAGCTGTCAAACATATCGCGGGACAGGCCCAGGTCCATGCCGCTTTCCCAATAGTCCAGCGCCTGGTTTTTGGCGAAGTTTCGCTGCACCAATTCCTCCGGCTCGACGTTGAGATAAAAAACGGCGTCCGGCACCAGGGCGATGCCGTAGAGGTTCTTGAGCCAGGCCAGGTCGATGCCGCGCACCATGTCGCGCACCATCAGGGTGTAAATATAGCGGTCGGCCAGCACCATAAATCCGGCGCGCAGGCTGGGCAAAATGATGTTCTCCAATTGGTCGGCAAAGTCGGTCGCGTAAAAAAGGCTGAGGGTGGTGTGGCTCAGGATGTTCCCCTGTTGGGCCTGGTTCAGTTCTTCGCTGACCAGGGTCGAGCGCTTCAGGCCGACTTGCACGGTGGCATGGCCGCCGCCTTCCAGCCATTGCACCAAGCGGGCGATTTGCGTGGAACGTCCGGAGCCGTCGGCCCCTTCCACCACAATGAGCTTGCCGGCCAGTTTGGAGAGGTCCACGCCCGGCACGCCCTGCCCATAAAAACGGCGGGGCTTGCCCCGGGGAATGATGATGCGGCGAAGGTTGGTGGATGAACGGCGCGCGCTTTTCATGAGTGGGAATGGGGCCTGTACGACGCAAACTTGGCCAGGTCCAGTTTGGCGGCCACCAGATCGCGCACGATGCTTTGCTGTTGTTCCACGGCCTGATTGGCGTCAATGACGAGAAATTTGAAATCGGCGCTCATGGCCAGATATTGTTCGAGAATGCGACCCTGGAAAATGCGGAAGCTTTCGTAGGGATCGCTCGAAAGCCGCAAATCCATGCCGGCTTCGAAATACTTCAACTGCGGCCGGCCGTCGAGGATGCGTTGCAGGGAAATCTCCAGGGGAGTTTTGAAGAAAAACACCAGGTCCGGCAAAGCCGCGAAGCTGTAGATGCCCCGCACCCATTGCTCCGGACAACCCCGCACCGTGTCGCGGGCAAAGGCGGTGAAGATGTAACGATCGCACAGGACAATGTAACCGGCGCGCAGGAAGGGGACCAATTGCCGCTCGTAGCGGTCGGCAAAATCGGTGGCGTGGATGAGGCTGAAGGTGGTGGGCGAGAGCAGTTCCCGCTTCTTCCCCTTGCTCGTCGCGTTCTTGACCAGCATGGAAGAATTCCATTCGCTGAAAAAAACTTTCAGCCCCTGCAATTCGAGCCAGCGCTTGAGCAAATAAATCTGGGTGGACTTGCCCGAGCCGTCCAGACCTTCGACGGCGATTAACCGTCCCGGGAATCCCAATTCAGCAAAAGTTTTCATCCGCCCCACTTGTTTACGATTTTCAAAATCGAAATGGAAACAAAATCCGCGCCTTATTTTATCAAGCGCTTGCGCGTCCGGGCCGATGGGTGGAGAATCTTGACATGACAACGGCGAACAAGATCACCATTGGGCGGATTCTTTTGGTGCCGTTTTTCATCGGCCAGGTCATCTCCTACGCGCACACGGGGCAGGCTGGATACCGCCTCGGGGCCTTGCTGGCCTTCGCCTTCGCCTCCCTGGCTGACGCCTTGGACGGCTATGTGGCGCGCCACTATAATCAGCGGAGCGAATTGGGCGCGATTCTGGACCCGCTGGCGGACAAATTGCTGCTCATTTCCGGGATCATTCTTTTCAGCCTGGAAAACCGCCGGTATTTTGATCGCATCCCAATGTGGCTGACGGTCACCGTCCTGAGCCGGGACGCCATCGTGCTCATCGGGGTGGCGTTGATCCACTACACGGTGGGAAAGGTCAAGGTGCGGGCGCGCTGGACCGGCAAAATCTCCACTGTCCTGCAAATGGCCGTGATCTGGTGGATTCTTCTGGGATGGAACGCGGGGGTGTTGCGCTACTTGGTGGCGGGGGCGGGCATTTTTACGGTTGTGTCGGGCCTGCTTTACATTCTGGATGGAGTGCGCCAGTTGAACACTCATCCGGCCAGCGCCGCCACGCCGTCGCAGGACCAGCTTTGATCAGTTCCCGGGTCGTAGTGGTTTGCGCTTTGGGCGCGGGCGGCTACACTGCCGGCGATGCGAGCGAAACTTGAGGTGCTGTTCACCCCGGCCGAATTCTCCGCGCTGAAACAGGATGAATTGGCGGGGACGGTTTGCGTGGTGTTCGACGTGCTGCGGGCCACGACTTCGATGCTCACGGCGCTGGCCCAAGGCGCGCTCAGAATTTTCCCGGTCGCGGAAATTGCCCAGGCGCTGGAATTGCAACGCTTCCATCCCGGCGCTTTGCTGGCCGGCGAACGCGACGGCGTCCGCATCCGCGCCGCGCAAACCGGCGGGGTCGATTTTGATCTGGGCAATTCGCCGCGCGAGTTCACCGGCCCGCGCGTGGCCGGCCGGGAAATCATCATGACCACGACAAATGGGACGCGCGCCTTGCAGGCCTGCTTGGGCGCACAACAGATCCTGGCAGGCGCAGTTGTGAATCTGGCAGCTGTGGCGGATAGGATCGCCAGGGAGAAGCCCGCGCGCCTGCTGATCATTTGCGCGGGCACTTTCGAAGAGGCGGCTTACGAAGACATCTGGTCGGCCGGCGCCTTGTGCGCATTGGTCTGGAAACAGTTCCAAGGCGAGGGCGTGGCGGACTCGGCCCAAATCGCGCGCGAGATTTACCTCGGCGCGCAGGACGATTCGGCCGTCATGGCGCAACGTTCCCGGAATGCGCGGCGGCTTCTGTTGAATCCTGAATTGCACGACGACGTGGCGTTCTGCCTGCAACGCGATGTCCTCCAAGTGATCGGTGAAATGCGCAATGGCGCAGTCGAGCGGATAAGCCCGCCTTGAAAGCGCCCCCTATCCCCTATTCCCCGCGTAATTCTTACGTAAAAGCTGTAAAATCCTTGCCGCTCATTTTGAGCGGAATGAATTGGCTTGGCCCAACCCGTCACAAATGCCATCACAACCCGGCACGGACCCGTCACAAACTGCCTGCCTGAACGGAAGGCAGGCTGAAGGCTAAATGCTGAGGTGGGTAATTCGTGCTAAAAACAAAATCGCTCTTTCCTTGGTTGCCTTCGTTGCCTTTTGTTCAAAATCTCTACTTAAATTCAGGCAGGGGTGGAGTCGCGCCTTCGCAGGCGCAGACATGCCGGGCGACTTGATTGGCCCGGCGATTGATGGCATCGAGCGGCTGTCCCGCCAGCAGGCCCACGGCCAGCGCCGCCGCGAAGGCATCGCCCGCCCCGACTGTGTCTTTGACTGCGACAGGCTCGCCGGGATCCTCCGCCCATTGGCCCTCCGAATAAAGCAGACTGCCTTGCGCGCCGCGTGTCAAACATACCAGCCGTTGGGCGCGCTGCCGCGCCAGTTCTTCGATTTGCTCCCGCAAGCTCCCGCGCAGGCCCAGCATTTTCGCCAGAACGGGCCATTCGGAATCGTTAAGTTTAACGATGTTGGCCAGGCGCAATGATGTCTCGATGATGTCCCGCGAAAAATAATGCTGGCGGAGGTTCAAATCCAGAATCCGCAACGCGCCGGGGCGGACGACGGCCAGGAGGGCCTGAATCGTGCCGCGCGCCGGTTCGCGGCGCTGGGCCAGGGTGCCGAACGACACCGCGTCCGCTTCGGCGGCGGCGGCCAGGGCGGATTTTTCCAGGGCCAACCGGTCCCAGGCCACATTCTCCTGAATGGTGAAGCGAGGCTGGCCATCGGCCGAGAGAGTGACGCTGACGGTTCCCGTCGGGGCCGACGGATCCACTTGAATGTCCGCCGTGGGAAGACCGAGAGATTGCAGCCGTTGCAGGATTTCCACACCCAACGAATCCTGGCCAACACGCGAGATGACGCAGCTGCGCGCCCCCAAAGCGCCCGCGTGATATGCGAAATTGGCGGGCGCGCCCCCCAGTTGTTTGCCGGAGGGCAGCAGGTCCCAAAGAATCTCGCCGATTCCAATGACGTTCATGCGACAGATTGCGCAAGATATGTAAAACAATGGCCAATCGAAGGCCAGCCGATTACCGCGTTCGGAAGCACGTTTTACGCATGGGAATTCGCTTGATGTTGACCCTGGCCGCCGGCTTTTGGGGGGCCGCGACCTTGACGGCTGCTGAAATCAAAAACAGCGACTGTCTGGATTGTCACGGCGATAAGACCTTGACCACCACCAACGCCGCCGGAGTGGTCCGCTCTTTGTTCGCGGATGCGGCGATCCTTGCTGGTTCGGCGCACGCCAAAACCACCTGCGCCAGTTGCCACGCCGACCTGACTTCCAAACATCCCGACGATAACGTTGTGGCGCAGCCGGTCAACTGCTCGCGCTGCCACGAAAATGAATCGCTTTCGTATGGAACGAGCGTCCATGGCGAAGCGCGCATTGATCACGTTCGCAACGGCAAGCATCTCGCTCCGCAGTGCATCGACTGCCACGGCGCTCATGGCATCCTGGCGGCGGAACTGCCTGCGTCGCCGCTCCATCGTTCCAACCTGGCCAAAACCTGCGGCCAATGCCACGAACAGGAGTCCCTCGATGTCATGGAAAGTGTTCACGGCAAGGCCCTGGCCGCCGGTCGCCGGGACGCGCCCACGTGCAGCGATTGCCATTCGGAACACAACATCAAGGCGCTCAAAAACGCCTCGTCGCTGGCGATTTCACAGGACACCTGCGGCAAGTGCCACGCTTCGGAGCGGCTGAATACAAAGTACAATCTGCCGGCCGATCGCGTGAAAACGTTCTTCGCCAGTTACCACGGGCTGGCGGCGCAATATGGCGCCACGCGGGCGGCCAATTGCGGAAGTTGCCATGGCGTCCATCTGGTTCTTCCTTCCACCGATCCTCGCTCGACCATTTACGTCACCAATCTGAGCGCCACGTGCGGCAAATGCCATCCCGGCGCCAGCGCCAATTTCGCGCAAGGCAAAATCCACGTCGATGTCGAGGCCGCCACCGCCGGTGGCAACCTGGGGGAGCGCATCAATTGGTGGGTGCGCAAGGTGTATCTGGGCATGATTGTCATCGTGATCGGGCTGATGGCGGCACATAATGCGGGGATCTTTTTGCGCAAGGCCGCTGCGCGGGCGCGGCGCGAAGGCGCCACCGTCTTGCGCATGGACTTTTCCCAGCGCGCGCAACATTTCGTTTTGGCGTTCAGCTTCATCATTTTGGCATTGACGGGTTTCGCGTTGAAATTTCCCGATTCCTGGATCGCGGTCCTTCTGGGATCCGACGAGGGCATCCGCCGCTGGGGCCATCGCATCGCCGGCGTCGTTTTGCTGGTGACAGGGGTGTATCATATCGGTTATGTTCTGGCCACACGACAAGGCAGGAGCTTGATAAAAGACATGATGCCCAGCACAAAAGACGCACGAGACGTGGCGGCCAATGCCCGCTATTTGACCGGATTGGCCAAGACACGGCCAAAATTCGGACGGTTCGGCTATGCGGAGAAAATGGAGTATTGGGCGGTGGTTTGGGGCACGATAATCATGGGCGTGACGGGATTGATGATCTGGTTCAAGCTCGGCACCACCCACTGGCTGCCCCGCTGGTCCATCGACGTCGCCACGACCATCCATTATTACGAAGCCATTCTGGCCTGTCTGGCCATATTGGTCTGGCATTTTTATCACGTCATTTTTGATCCGGAAGTCTATCCGTTGAATCGCGCCTGCGTGGATGGCAGGGTTCCTGCCGAATGGTATGCGGAGGAACATTCGCTGGACAACCGGCTTGGCAACGGAGCAGCGTCTCAACCGCAAAACACGATCTCGGTTTCTATGAAAAGACAAAACGACAACTCAACCACCACCATTCCTGTCACCTCGTTCAAGACCGGCAACCGCGCCGCCTGGCTGATCGGCGGCAACGCCGTCTGCGACCCCGTGGCGTCTGCGCCAGAGCACCTCTGCCGCCTGGTCCTGCTGGGAGCGCCCGGCGTGGGCAAGGGCACCCAAGCCGACCTGCTCCACCAATGGTCCGGCGCCTGTCATCTTTCCACCGGCGACATTTTCCGCGCCGCCAAAAGTTTGCCGCCGGTGGAAGTGTCTCCGGCCATGCAGAACGCGCTCGGTTTTATGAAACGTGGCGAGTTGGTGCCCGACCAGACGGTGCTGGCGATCGTGACCGAACGGGTCCGGTGCTTGCGCTGCGGCGGCGGCTATTTGCTCGACGGCTTCCCGCGCACCGTGGCGCAGGCGGAAGCCTTGGAACAGTTGCTCAAAAAGGAGAACCTGCCCCTGACCGCGGTCCTCGACTACGCCTTGCCCATTGAGAAGATCGTCGAACGGCTGGCCGGACGGCGCGTTTGCTCCAGTTGCAAGGGCATTACCCATGTCAGCGGCAAATCGGCGGCGCCGGAAGTTTGCCCTCACTGCGGCGGCAAGCTCATCCAGCGCGAAGATGATCGTCCCGAGGCCGTGCGGGTCCGAATGGCCGCCTATCATCGCAGCACCTCGCCGCTGACTGAGTTCTACCGCCAGCGCGGCCTGCTGCTGACTATTTCCGCCGAGGGAACTCCCGCTGAGATTTTCCAACGGACCAAGGACGCGCTGGCCTCGCGCTCGCAAGGGAAAACCGCTGGCACAAGATAAAAAAGCTTCCGGCGGACTGGATTATGCTTTTATTTAGACACTTCAGCGCTTTGCATTGTCAATCATTGGTTATTGGGCTGTCCTTCTTTCTGCCTGCCGTGTTTGCCATGGCCCAGACCACCAATCTCCAACTGGCTCCCATCCGCATGGAGGGAAGCAATCAATGGTTCGATCTCCGGCAACTGGACGTGGAAGGCCGTGGCTGGAACGACACCAAGGATTTCTACGATCGTTTGCCGGCCAAAGCCGAGTGCGTGGTGCGCAAACCGGTCTGGGATTTGAGCCGCAATTCCGCCGGCATGTGTGCCCGGTTCGTCACGGACGCGACAACCTTCCGCGCGCGCTGGGCGTTGACGGAATCCTGGCTGTATTTGCCTAACGCGACGGCCATCGCCAAGAGCGGGCTGGATTTGTACGTGAAGATGGATACCGGCTGGCGTTGGCTGGCCGTCGGAATGCCGGAAAATCAAACCAACAATGTTGTGCTGGTGAAGGACCTGCTGCCGGGCAAACGCGAATACCTGCTCTATCTGCCCCTGTACAACGGCACGAAATTTGTCGAACTGGGCCTGCCGAAGGGAAAGGTCTTGGAAAAGGCGGGTCCTTGGGGGCCGGGCGAGCGCAAGCCGATTGCGTTCTATGGAACCTCCATTTTGCAGGGAATTTCCGCCTCGCGTCCCGGCATGGTTCATAGCGCGATTTTGGGCCGGCGCTTTAACTGGCCGACCATCAACCTGGGTTTTTCCGGCAATGGAAAAATGGAACCGGAAATGGCTGACCTGCTTGCCGAATTGGATCCATCCGTTTATGTCCTGGACTGTCTGCCCAACATGGTTGCCAGTGAAATCACGGAGCGGGTCGAGCCTTGCGTCCGCAAGCTGCGCGCCGCGCACCCGGTCACCCCCATCGTGCTGGTGGAAGACCGCACCATGCAGGATTCCTTTCTCATCTCCGGCCGCATGGAGTACTATCATCTGAAGGATCGGGCGGCGCTGAAAGCGGCCTTTGATCGCCTCGAGAACGCGGGCGTTACCAACCTCTACTACATTCCCGGCGAACACCTTTTTGGCGACGACGGCGAGGGTAGTGTGGACGGCTCCCATGCGACTGACTTGGGCTTCATGCGCCAGGCGGAGATTTTTTCCAAAGTCCTTGCCCCCCTGTTGAAAGTCAAGAATTAGGAGAATCCTGACTTCTTGCTTTCGCGCCTTATACTTTTGGGTCCGGCGGCAAAAGTGTTCCGCTATTGTGGAGGCTGTCCTCTCAGCCGATAAAAGCTGTCTGGTGAGGAAGGCCCGACGGGCACAGGGATGGTCAACATCCCGCCCGTCCCGGCATTGGTGGAGAGATCAAACCACGGAATCGGAAAGGCCAGATTCGTCGCCTGTTCGATGGCATAGTCCATGCCGGACTCGGATTGGATTTGCAGTATGAGGTTTGTTATGCTCCCGGCGACCGGCTGAATGAGCGGTGAAGGAGCTGAAATGTCGCCGCAAATGATGCCTCGGCCGGCAGTGCCAATGTAGAGGCGGCCATAAACGTTGGGATCGCCTGTCAGGCTCCAAATCAAGCCGTATTGATGCTGGCCGTCGTTGATCTGTGTCCAAGTGGCGCCCTGATCGTCGGACCTGAAGAAACCGTAGATGCTGCCGATCGTACCAACAACAAAGACCGCAGGATAACTCTGGGAGGGGGCCGCTTTGCCAAAAGCCACCAGATTGCCGGCCGCCACAGTATTGATCTTGACAACGGTTGTGCCGGAGTTGGTGGATCGAAACAAACCGCCGTTCCCGGCGGCCAGCCAGAGATGCCCCTCGTTGCCGAAGACAGCCTTGACAGCTCCCGGAAACAATGCCCCAGCGGGGACCGTTGGCAAACCGGACGCGGCAATGGCAAATGAATTTGCGCCGTTGGCGCTGGTATAAAGGGTTCCGCTGGCGGCGTTATACGCGTAAAACTTGGCCGGATTCACCCGGTCGGCCACCACCTTCAATCTCGCGACAATTCCGGAACTGGCGGTCCACGAGGCGCCACGATTTGTGGAGAAGAAAGTCCCGACTCCGGGGGGCGTCCAGACGATGGTGCTGCCATCGGCGGCGATGGCGATGGTGCCGCCCGCTGTGGTGCCTGGAGTCGTTGTGCCCGCGGGCTGGGTGGCGAACTGGGTCCAAGTCAAGCCCCCGTCGAGCGAAAAGGAAGCGTAGGAGCCGGTCTCGCCGTAAGCCAGCGTGTGGCACCGCACGACAATGTTCGGAGCCAAATCCGCAAAATCGATGCTGTAGTTGCTGGCATGGCCCGGTCGATAGGTCCCGTTGGTAGGCGAAACCTCGATGTTATCGTGTCGAAACCCGCTCACGTCCATGATCGCGCTGAACAAAGAGGGTCCCGACGGTGGACTGGCCAGCTCGAGAACACACGTTTCCTCGATTCCCAGGTCTTGGAAAGACCATGTCAGGGGCTTTCCCCGGTCCGCATCTGTCAGGTCCTCAGTGATGAGAACGCCATATCCATCCAGACAGACCGCCTGATTGGAGTTGAACGGATTGATTTGAATATCAGAGAACCAGCAAGGATTGAATTGCTGATGATACGGGGCTTGGGAGAAGTCCAACGTGGCATTGTCCAGTATCCCTTTCCACGAAACGCCGCCATTGGTGCTGCGGTAAATCTCGTCCTTGGGATACCATCGGCCAACCGTGCCGACCAACAAATTATTCGGGTTCTGTTTGTCCACACAAACACCGCCGAAGCCGTAGGCGCCGGTCGGCGGCGATATATTTTGCCAGGTGCCCGCGCCGATGTTGAATTTATAGACGCTGCCGTTGGTGGGGCTGCCCGGGTTCTGGCCGCTGGCATTGCCGTAAGACACATAAAACGTTCCCGCGGAAAACGCGAACCTCATGGGATCCAGTCCCGTTGGCTGCCCGGCGGGAGCGGTCCACGTCCCGCCTCCATTCGCGCTCACGTAGATCCGATTTGACGTGTCCATCGCCCCCACAAAAATCCTCTGAGTTGCCGTTCCCGCTTGGGAACTGGTTGGGTCAAGGCAGATAAAAGTGAGATTGGTTGGCATCAGATTTGTGACTTGGTTCCAAGTGGCACCGGAGTCCAGGCTCTTCCACAGGCCGTTCATGGTGGTCCCCAAAAACAAGGTGGATGGCAGATTCGGATCCACCTGAAGTCGTTCGCCGGTATAATGCTCGACGTCGTTGCCGCCGATTTTCACGGGCAGATTGACCTGTGTCCATGATGTCCCCCGATTGGTTGAAATCAGGATGGCGCCGTTGCCAGCCCACGAGGCAACATATGAACCGACTGCGCTGTAGAGGCGGTTGGGATTGACAGGATCTGTTGCCAGGCTTTCCACTCCGACAAGCTGCCACAAGTCCAGCCCGAGAAAATCGGTCAAGGGTATCCACTCTCCGGTGGCCGGATTCCAGCGATAAGGCCCGCCGACATTGGAGCGGACGTACAGCACGTCCGGCTGGGTCTGGTTATAAACAATGCCGGTAACGAATCCCCCTCCCACAATCTGAACGTTTCTCCAAAATGCATAAGGCGCGCCAGCCTGAAGGGACGGGGCGGAAACCGCCGCGATCAAGGTGGCCGCAATCACGGCTTTCCCAAGGCAGAATTCGTTTCTTGCCACGCCATGTAGTTTAGCTGGGGGCGTGAGAACAAGTCGATGAAATTACGGGTGGAGGGGGGGGCATATCTGACCCTCTTAGTTTGGACTAACCATAAATGGCGATTCGCCTGCACAAAAAATGTCCATAGTTTGCCAATTGTCGTGAAGCCTATTTTGCCCTTAAACTCTACTTTGTTGTCATGCAGGATTTACTGGCGGATGAGACAAAACGGAAGGCGTGTGGGATGACGCAACGCATGTTGCGCGCCCTGCAATGCGCGCCCGTGGACCGACCGCCCGTCTGGCTGATGCGCCAAGCCGGGCGCTGCCTCCCGGAGTACCGCGCCCTCAAGGAGAAGTATTCCTTCCAGCAACTGCTCCGAAACCCGGATCTGGCCGCTGAAGTCACCCTGCAACCGGTGCGCCGTTTCAAATTCGACGCCGCCATCATCTTCAGCGACATCCTGGTGGTGCCGGAAGCGTTGGGCCAGGGTTTCAGCTTCCGCGACACTGGCGGGGTGGAAATGGATTACGTGGTGCGGGACCGCAATGATCTTCGCCGGCTCAACACCAGCGGAATCACCGACCGCCTCCAGTACGTGGCCGCGGCAATCCAATGCGTCAAATCGGAACTGGACCCCGGCACGGCCTTGTTGGGCTTCGCCGGCTCGCCCTGGACGCTGGCCAGTTTCATGCTCGAAGGCGGCAGCGCGCGCGCGCAGACCAAGGCGTTGCAACTTTTCCGGCGCGACCGGGCGCTGTTCGATTCGCTGTTGGAGGAACTGACGCTGGCGGTCATTGAGTTTCTGCAAATGCAGATCGCCGCCGGGGTGGATGCCATTCAAATATTTGACAGTTTGGGCGGGTTGTTGCCGGTGGAGGATTTCGAGGCGGCCTCGGGCCAGTGGATGCATACGATCATTTCCGCCCTGGAAGGAAAGGTTCCGGTGATTGTTTATTCCAAGGGCGCACGCGATTGGAAGTCACTGGTCCAGACCGGGGCGCAAGCCATCGGAATTGATCACGAGATTGACTTGGGCGAAGCGGTGCAAAAGGTGCCCGCCAGCGTGGCCGTGCAGGGCAATCTGGCTCCCGAGTTGCTGGCAGGCGCGGACCCGCGCCTGGTGGCGGCGGAAACGAGCCGATTGCTCGAATTGATGAGGGGCCGCGACGGATACATTTTCAACCTTGGGCACGGCGTTCCGGCCGATGCCAAAATGGAAAACCTTGAAGCACTGGTCGGCACTGTGCAGAACTTCTCATGAGCAAATTCAAGGTCGATTTCGAACTGATTCAAAAGTACAACGTGCCGGGGCCGCGTTACACCTCCTATCCGCCCGCCCCGCAGTTTACGGATCGGGTCACCTGGACGGAGGTGGCGGGGAAGATTGCCCAGTCGCAATCGTCCGTTCGCGATATTTCGCTATATTTTCATATTCCGTTTTGCGAATCGCTCTGCTGGTATTGCGGCTGCACCACTGTCATCACGACGCAACGGGAAAAAGGCGCGCTCTACCTCCAGTACCTGGACAAGGAAATGGAGAAGATGAGCGCCCACATCAACCGCCAGCGCCAGGTGGTGCAATTGCATTGGGGCGGCGGCACACCGACGTTTCTGGCGCCCGATGGGATCCGCTCGCTCGGCAAGTCCATCCGCAAGCATTTCAACCTGGGTTCGGAGATGGAAGCGGGAGTGGAGATTGACCCGAGGCGGCTGACGCGTGATCACATTAAGGCTTTGCGGGAGGTGGGATTCAACCGGGCTTCGATTGGCGTGCAGGACTTCAATGTGAAGGTGCAAACGGCCATGCATCGGATTCAGCCGCGCGAGCAAACGGAGCAAGCCATGCAGTGGGCGCGGGAGGCGGGGTTTCAATCCATCAACGTGGATTTGATTTACGGTTTACCTTACCAGACGGTGCAGTCCTTCGAGGAAACACTGGACCAAATCATTAAACTGGGGCCGGACCGGCTGGCCGTTTTCAGTTACGCGCATGTGCCGTGGATGAAGCCGGCGCAAAAAATCCTGGAGCAAGCCCTGCCCGGGGCCGAGACCAAGATGGGCATTTTAAAGCTCGTCATCGAGAGGCTGACGCAAGACGACCGCTACACCTATATCGGCATGGACCATTTCGCGCGGCCCACGGACGAACTGGCGGTGGCGCAGCGCGAAAAGACATTGCAACGGAATTTCCAGGGATACAGCACCAAAGGCGGCGCGGACATTTATGCCTTCGGCATGTCGGCCATTTCGCAGGCCGACGGGGTTTATTGGCAAAACATCAAGGATTTGGCCGGGTACTACGGCGCCCTGGACACCGGCTGGGAGCCGTTTGCCAAAGGCTACATTTTGAGCGATGACGATAAGATTCGCCGCCGCACCATCATGCGCCTGATGTGCGACATGTCTCTGGACTACGCCGCGCTTTCCAAGGATTTGGGGATTGATTTTGCCGGTTATTTTAAGGCCGAACTGGAGTCCATGACAGACCTTGAGAAGGACGGACTTTTGCGGCGCGAGGCGGGCGGATTGGTGGTCAGCGAGGTGGGGCGGCTTTTCATCCGCAACATCGCGATGCGCTTTGACCGCTACCTTCCAGCCGCCAAGGAGCGGCGATTTTCCAAAACGATATGAAACCCGTTGTCATCATCGGAGGCGGTATTACCGGGCTGACCACGGCGTTTCGTCTCAGGCGGCGCGGCTTTCCCGTGCGCCTTTTTGAAGCCGCCGACCGCGTGGGCGGCGTGATCCAATCTGTGCGCCAGAGCGGATATCTGGCTGAGTTCGGTCCCAACAGCATCCTGGAGACTTCCCCGGTCATATCCGACCTGGTGCGTGATTTAGGCCTGGAATCGCGCCGGGTTTATTCCGATCCATTCGCCGAAAAGCGCTATGTGGTGCGGGACAAAAAGCCGGTGGTGATTCCCACTTCCGCCGCGGGCTTTCTGACGACGCCGCTGTTTTCGCTTCCCGCCAAGCTGCGCGTTTTGGCCGAGCCGTTCATTTCGCGCGCGCCGGAGGGTTTGGAGGAATCAATTGCGCAATTCGTGCAGCGGCGCCTCGGCCAGGAGTTTCTGGATTACGCCATCGATCCGCTGGTGGCGGGGATTTACGCCGGCCGCCCGCAATTGCTTTCCGTGACGCAAGCTTTTCCAAAGCTTTACGCGCTGGAGCAACGCTATCGCTCACTCTTTCTGGGGCAAATACTTGGGGCGCGCGCCCGCAAACGCAGCGGGGATGTTTCCAAGCAGGACGCGAAGAAGCTTTCGTTCGATGACGGGTTGCAGGTGTTGATTGACGAACTGCAAATCCGCCTGGAGGGAGACGTTCAGACCGGCGCGCCCGTTGGCTTCCTGCAACGCGGAGAGAGGGGATGGCGGGTCGAATTGGAAAAAGGCGGCCCGGTGGAGTGCGAGGCGGTTCTCCTGGCCCTACCCAGCCACAAGATCGCAACCCTGGAGATTCTCACCGAGCCAGCCATCGATTTTTCCTCGCTGGACGAGGTGTATTATCCGCCCGTGGCGTCGGTTGTCCTGGGCTTTAACCGCGCCGACGTGGCGCATCCCCTGGATGGGTTTGGCATGCTGATTCCGGAGAAGGAAGGGTTTAACATCCTTGGCGCGCTGTTCTCTTCTTCACTCTTCCCCCATCGCGCCCCTCAGGGCGAGGTGACCATTACTTGTTACATCGGCGGCGCGCGCCAGCCGCTCCTGCCCTTGGGCACTCCCGATGTATTGACAGAACTCGCGGTGCGGGACCTGGAAACGATATTGGGCGTGCGGGGCCGGCCGACGTTTCAGCACGTCGCCGTCTATCGCCAGGCCATTCCGCAATATAATCTGGGCTACGGGAAATACCGCGCGGTCATGGACCGGATGGAAGCGAATGCGCCGGGGCTGTTCGTGGCCGGACACGCCCGCGACGGCGTTTCCCTGGGAGATTCCATCGTCTCCGCCCACAAGGTGGCGGGGAGGATTGAAACATTTTTGAGTGCGCGGCAAGGCAGCCGCGAGGCCCTGCCCAACTCTGTTTCCGCATGAGCACGAAAGCTGTTCTTTTGGTGAATCTTGGCTCGCCTGATTCGGCGTCCGTCAAGGACGTGCGGGCTTATCTCGGCGAATTTCTCATGGATGGCCGCGTGCTGGATGCGCCTTATCCTGTGCGCTGGTGCATCGTTCATCTTGCCATTTTGCCCACGCGCCCGGCCCAATCGGCTGAAGCCTACGAGAAGATCTGGACGCCCGAAGGCTCGCCCCTGGTGGCAACCAGCCGGAAGGTGCAAAAGGCCTTGCAAGACCGTTCCGGCGTGAGGGTGGAACTGGCAATGCGTTATCGCAAGCCATCCATCCCGGAGGCGGTCGCCAAATTGCGCGACGAAGGCATCCGCGAGTTGCTGGTCATCCCGCTCTTTCCACATTATGCCATGTCCAGTTATGAAACGGCGGTCGAGCGGGTGGCGGAAGTCATGGCTTCCATTGCGCCGCACATGTCGCTCACGATTGTGCCGCCCTATTACGATCATCCGGATTACATCCGGGCCATGACGGCCACGGCCTCCGAGCAACTCAATCGCGGCTACGACCATTTGCTGTTCAGTTTCCACGGCATACCTGAGAGACATCTGCGCAAGGCCGATCCGACCGGCTGCCATTGCCTGAGGTCGCGGGATTGCTGCGAAGGCGGCAGCCCCGCCCTGCGGACCTGCTACCGCGCGCAATGTTTCAAGACGGTGGAGGCCTTTGTGCGGATGGCCTCGATTCCAGAGTCCAGGTATTCGGTCGCCTTCCAATCCCGATTGGGACGCGAACCGTGGCTCAAGCCCTATTCAGACCAGGTCATCGAAGGCCTGGCCAAGGCCGGCACAAAGAAGCTGCTGGTCATCTGCCCGTCCTTCGTCTCGGACTGTCTGGAAACGCTGGAAGAGATGGGAATCCGCGGCCGGAAAACCTTCCTGGACGCCGGCGGCAAGGAATTCCACCTGGTTCCCTGCTTGAACGAGCATCCGCTGTGGCTGGATTTCCTCGAACATTTGGTTCGCGAATTCACGACCGGAAAGGAGAAAGAGGCTTTTCTGGCTGCCAATTGCAACGAACACAAAACTTGAATTTGCGTTTGCCGACTTCAACGCAAAGGCGCGAAAAACCGCAACAAACGCACGATTGATAGATAGGTCCGAAAAATCGGTAACACGGTAACAAGTGTTGATGGTCAAGGACTTAGCCGGTAGTTGAGCACGAAACAGCTCGCTCTTTACGAACCCCGCGTCCTGAGAGCGACGTCTTTTGTTTCCGCGTTCATCCAATTTCGGCGAGACAAGTCCACCCCGCTGCATTCCAGTGCCGCCAATTGTCAACGCTTGTGGGGCGTATGTCATAAACTCGCCGTTGCCAACAATTGCGTTTCAGGGTATATTTCTTGTGCGTGAGTACAGTTGATGAAATCAAAACGGCGATTCAGATGCTTTCAGTTGAAGAACGCGCTGAAATCTCCGCTGAACTCTGCGGTTGGACTGATGACGAGTGGGACCGCCAAATGACAGCCGACGACGTGGCGGGCAAATTCGAGTCCCTCAACCGCGAGGCCGATTCCGCCCACGGTGCCGGTGAAACGCGCCCCCTCAACGATATTCTTCGAGAGCCGTGACCATCCCCAGCCGTGGCACGACTGAATTCTGGCGGCTTTGGATCATATTGGCTTGCACTTGAAATGGAGTGGAATCGGCGGCGTGAGCCTCAATCAAAGTCCTTTCCTTCGTCCCTCCAGGACGAAATTATTGCGCGGCGTTCACCAGACACTCCGTGTCTGGCTAATTTCCGCTGTCGCTCTGCGACTATGAACACAAATCCTGCCCGCGAGAATTGTGTCCAGCACCCGCGATTGGGCGGGAAGAGGTTTTCAGAATATGAGCGAGCCGTGCTGTGGTGGCTTCGGGGCAAAAAATGGCTTGTTTATGCCAAAAGCGGGTGAGGGTTTCAGGTGGATTCCGGCAAAGGCCCGGCAGAGTGTTAGAAGGCCAATTCCAATGCCAGGCTTGATAACAACCACTGCCGATTACACTGAGGCCAGACCCGAAGCTTTGCTCCAGGGGCCGGACGCGGACGATGTCGGGTGCTTCCATTGCGGCACTCCGGTGCGCGGCGCTGTTTTCAGGAGCGGGGATAAAGCCTTTTGTTGCGGAGGCTGTCAGGCCGTGTTTGAACTCCTCACGGAAAATGGGCTGGGCGATTTCTACCGGTTCGGCAACGCCGCAGGCGTGCGGGCCAAGTCCGCGCCGAAAGTGGAGGAATTCGGTTACCTGGATGAACCGGAACTGCGGGAGCGGCTGGTGGATTTTGCCGATGAACGGGTGACGCGCGCCACGTTTCGCGTGCCTTCGATGCATTGCATTGCCTGCGTCTGGCTGTTGGAGAATTTGTTCCGGCTGAATCCGGGCATCGGTTATTGCCGGGTGAATTTTCCGCGCAAGGAAGTTTCCATCACGTTTGAGACCCGCAAGGTCAAGCTCAGTGAAGTGGTGGCGTTGCTGGCCTCGCTCGGTTACGCGCCTCAATTTGACTTTTCGGACTCGGAAGGCCGGCGGCGAACACCGGCCTCGCGGCGGCTTTGGCTGCAACTTGGCGTAGCGGGGTTCGCTTTTGGCAACATCATGTTGTTGAGCATCTCGTCCTATCTTGGATTGGATGCGTTCAGTGGTCCGGGGTTGAGGAAGCTGTTCGGCTGGATCAGCCTGGCCCTGGCGCTCCCGGCTGTTGTCTATAGCGCTTCAGGCTACTGGCAGGCGGCCTGGCTTGCCTTGCGCAAACGGATCGTCACCATCGATGTGCCGATTGCGGTGGGGATTGCCGCACTGGCGGCCTGGAGCACCGGGGAAGTTTTAACCGGACGAGGTCCGGGCTACTTTGATTCGCTGACCGGCCTGCTGTTCTTCCTGCGTTGCGGAAAGCTGTTTCAACAAAAGACGTTCGACCGGCTGGCGTTCGACCGCGACTACAAGTCCTTTTTCCCCTTATCAATCCTGCGCCGGAAGGAGGGAAAAGAGGAGCGCATCTCGCTTTCGCAATTGCGCGCCGGAGACCGGTTGGTGGTTCGCAACGGAGAATTGATTCCGTCAGACGCGCGTTTGATTTCGGGACCGGCGATGATGGATTACAGTTTTGTCACCGGCGAATCAGAGCCTGTGGAAAAAATCGCGGGTGACCATCTCTACGCCGGCGGCAGGCAGATCGGCGGCGCCATCGAGGTCGAGACGGTGAAAGAAGTGTCCCAAAGCTATCTCACCTCGCTCTGGAATCAGGATCTCCTGTTCAAAGAGAAGAAGCCCTCCCTGGAGACGCTGACCAATCGCTACAGCCGGAGCTTCACCATCATCGTTCTGACGGTGGCGGCGGGCGCGGCGCTGTTCTGGTCGTTGTACGATTCAACCCGCGCCCTGCCTTCGTTCGTGTCGGTGTTGATCGTGGCCTGCCCATGCGCGCTGGCCCTGGCGGTGCCGTTCACCCTCGGCACGGCGCAACGCATCCTGGCGCGACGGAAAGTTTTTCTCAAGAACGCCTCCGTGATTGAGGCGCTGGCCCGGACAGACACGGTGGTCTTCGACAAGACCGGCACTCTCACGTCTTCCGGCGCGGGTTCGATTGTATTTTGGGGCAAGCCGCTTCGAGAAGAGGAAGAGGGTTGCATCTTCTCCCTGGCGCAACATTCTACACACCCCCATGCGGTGCGCGTTGCCAAATCCATCGAGGGAAAACATCCCGCCCAGCCGGTGCAATCGTTCTCCGAAACCGCAGGCTGCGGCATTCAAGGCATTGTTGCCGGCCGCGATGTTTGCTTGGGTTCGGCTGCCTGGCTGAAATCGCGAAATGTGGCGGTTCAATCCCCGGCGACGGCGATCGGAAGCATCGTTCACATCGCCATCAACGGGAGTTACCGGGGTTGTTACACACTGGCAAGCGCGTTGCGGCCCGGAGCGGACGAAGCCATCCGCAAGCTCTCGGAGGATTACGAGCTGGCGTTGCTCAGCGGCGACAATGAAAAGGAGCGCGAGCGGTTTGTCGGATTGTTCGGCGAGTCCGGCCATTTGCATTTCAACCAAAGCCCGATGAACAAGCTGAACTTCATCCGGCAATTGCAAGCGCCCGGCAGAACGGTCCTGATGGCCGGCGACGGGCTTAACGATGCCGGCGCTCTCAAACAAAGCGACGTGGGAGTGGCTGTGGTCGAGAGCATTGGCGCCTTTTCGCCGGCCAGCGATGTCATCATGTCGGCCGACATGGTGCCGCATCTGCATGAGGTGCTGCGATTCGCCAAGGCTTCCGTGCGGGTGGTTCAACTGAGCTTTGTGATTTCCGCCATCTACAATCTTATCGGCATCAGCATCGCGGCGCGCGGGCTGATGTCGCCGGTCATCTGCGCCATCCTCATGCCGCTCAGCTCGGTGACGGTCGTTGTCTTTGCCTGCGGCCTGACGACACGGCTGGGAGGCCGCATTCACTGCGCAGCAATGCCAGAAGGGGGAGCCGGGCCATGATCGTCCTTTTCCTTTTAATTCCATTGAGCATCGTGATCGCCGCCATTTTTCTGGTGGGATTCATGTGGGCCGTGCGGTCGGGGCAGTATGAAGACACCAGCACACCTTCGCTGCGCCCGCTCATGGACGACAAACTGAACAACGAGAAAGAAAGCAAATGACAAGCGGAGAAATGTTGAAACCAGAACAGCGCCAACAACAAAGCCGCCCGAACGCCGTGGAGACATTCAAGTACGACAACCGGATTGTCCGCGCCTTCGCCATCGCCACCGTCATCTGGGGCATCGTCGGCATGACCGCCGGGTTGCTGTGCGCGGTGCAACTCTTTTTCCCGGGCGCGAATCTAGACCTGCAATTTGTTACCTTTGGCCGTCTGCGGCCCGTCCACACCAATGCCGTGATCTTTGCCTTTGTGGGTAACGGCATGTTCATGGGCATCTATTACTCGCTGCAGCGGCTGTGCAAAGCCCGCATGTTCAGCGACAGGTTGAGCTGGCTGAACTTCTGGGGTTGGAACGCGATCATTGTCTCCGCCGCCATCACACTGCCGCTCGGCTTCACGACCAGCAAGGAATACGCGGAACTGGAATGGCCGATTAAAATAGCCATCGCGGTGATCTGGGTGGCCTTTACCATCAACCTGCTGGGCACCATCGTCAAGCGCCGCGAAAAGCACATTTACGTGGCGATTTGGTTCTACATTGCCACGGCCCTGACGGTGGCGATTCTGCATATCGTCAACGGCCTCGAAGTCCCGGTGACGATGTGGAAAGGGTACTCGATTTATGCGGGTGTGCAGGACGCGTTGGTGCAATGGTGGTACGGCCACAACGCGGTGGCTTTCTTCCTCACCACGCCTTACCTCGGTTTGATGTATTACTACCTGCCCAAAGCGGCGAACCGCCCGATATTTTCGTACCGGCTTTCCATCATTCACTTTTGGGCGTTGATCTTCATCTACATTTGGGCGGGGCCACACCATCTGCTTTACACGGCCCTGCCGGACTGGGCGCAGTCCCTCGGCATGGTGTTCTCGATCATGCTGATCGCGCCTTCGTGGGGCGGGATGCTCAACGGCCTGCTCACCCTGCGCGGTGCCTGGGACAAGGTCCGCCAGGATCCCGTGCTTAAATTCATGGTGGCCGCCGTCACCGCCTACGGCATGGCCACCCTGGAAGGCCCAGCCCTGGCCATCAAAACCGTCAATTCGCTTTCCCATTACACGGACTGGACCATCGCGCACGTTCACACGGGGGCGCTGGGCTGGAACGGATTATTGACATTCAGCGTCCTTTACTGGCTTTTCCCGCGCCTTTACAACACCAAACTCTGGTCCGTCAAACTGGCCAACTACCATTTCTGGATCGCGCTGCTCGGCATGGTGTTTTACGTCATCCCGATGTACATCGCCGGCATCACCGAGGGGATGATGTGGAAACAATTCACCAAGGAAGGGTTCCTGCAATATCCCAATTTCCTCGAAACCGTGCGGCAGATTATTCCGTTCTACCAGCTTCGCGCTGTTGGCGGTACACTCTATATTTTCGGCGCCTGGCTGATGGCTTACAACTTGTGGCGGACGGCGCGGGCGGGCGTGTTCGTGCCCGAGGAGCAGGTCCAGGCCGTTTCCTACCGTTCGCTGTCGGACGCACACGCCGAACCGGCCTTCACCCATCGCTGGCTTGAGTCCAAGCCCATGCTGCTGACTGGCGGCGCGCTCATCGCCGTGCTCATCGGCGGCATGATCGAGATCATCCCCATGATCGTTGTCAAGGAGAACGTGCCCACCATCTCCAGCGTCAAACCCTACACGCCGCTGGAATTGCTGGGCCGGGACATTTACATCCGGGAAGGGTGCCTGGCCTGCCATTCGCAAATGATCCGCCCGTTCCGCTCTGAAACCGAGCGTTACGGCGAATACTCCAAGGCGGGCGAATTCGTCTATGACCATCCCTTCCTCTGGGGGTCCAAACGGATCGGGCCTGATTTGCACCGCGTGGGAGGGAAGTATCCAGATGCCTGGCATTACAATCACTTGGACGATCCGCGCAGCACCTCGCCCGGCTCGATCATGCCGCGCTACCTGTGGCTTCTCACGCAAAAGCTGGACACCTCGTCCCTGCCCGCGCGCATCAGCGCCTTGCGGCGGGTGGGCGTTCCTTATGCGACCGGATATGAAAGCAAGGCTCTGGCGGATTTGAATCAACAGGCGGCCAAGGTGGTCGCCAACCTCAAGACCGGACAAGTCAACGCCCAACCCGACCGCGAGGTCATCGCCGTGATCGCGTATTTGCAGCGCCTGGGCACGGACATCAAACTGGCCCCGAAGGCCACGGCTGAAGCCGCGACCGGCTTGCGGGCCAGCAACCAACCCTAATCCCATGAATCATATCATTGACAATCTCGGCGGCATCGAAGCCTTCGGCATCTTTTCCATTTGCCTTTTCGTTGTGGTGTTCACAGTTTCGATGGTGCTGGCCTTCTGCCTGAAGAAGCCTTTTCTGAAGACCATGAGCCGCCTGCCGCTGGAAGACGAACCATCCCAGGCTGAAAATTCAAAGTCTAATCCGTTATGAACGAGCCTTACGATCCCTTCAAAGACCCCCTGCTGCTCGACCACGATGCCGACGGCATTCGTGAATTGGACAACAACCTGCCGCGCTGGTGGGTCTGGCTTTTCAATCTTTGCATCCTGTTTGCCGTGGGTTACCTGGGGTACTACCATGTCTTTCACCTGGGCGATTTGCAGGCCGCCCAATACATCAAGGAAAGCAAGCTCGGCGACGCCCAGAAAGCCGAAGTTCTCAAGAAGTTTGAAGACTCGCTGCCGACGCTGGCGCCGTCCAGGGACGAGGCGATCCGTGAACATGGCCATAACATCTTCCTGCATAATTGCGCCCCCTGCCACCGCAAGGACGGCGGGGGATTGGTCGGCCCCAACCTCTGCGACGAGTACTGGATCCACGGCTCCAATTTTGTTGACAACCTGCATGTCATCGTCAACGGCGTGCCCGGCAAAGGCATGGTGACATGGCGCGGCATTCTGAAACCGGATGAGATCTACGCCGTGGCCAGTTACATTTACACCTTGCGCGGCACCCATCCGCCCAATCCCAAACCGCCGGAGAACCAGACCCAGGTGGCGGCGCCCAACATCTACGAGTAAAGCCCCATGAACGCGCCCGCGCCAGTCAGCACTGATTTCCGCGAAAAGCCGGACTGGAAGGACTTTCGCGATCATTTGTCCACCGCGGATGAACAGGGCCGGCGCCGGTGGGTTTATGCGCGCCAACCGCAGGGTCGGTTTTATCAGTGGCGCACGAATCTAAGCTGGTTGCTGTTGGGCATTTTGTTTGCCGTGCCGTTCATCCAAATCAACGGCAACCCGATGCTCATGCTGAACGTCGTCACCCGCCGTTTCTCCATTCTCGGCCGTATTTTCTGGCCGCAGGACATGGTGCTGCTGGCGATTGCGTTGCTGCTTTATTTCATCGGCATCATGGTCTTCACCGCCGCTTATGGCCGGCTGTGGTGCGGCTGGATCTGTCCGCAAACGCTCTTCATGGAGATGGTTTTCCGCCGCATCGAATACAAGATCGAAGGCGACTCCCGCGCCCAGCGCGCTCTTGCCGCCGCGCCATGGACGGCCCGCAAAATCCGCCTCAAGCTGGCCAAGCACGCCATTTTCTTTGGCCTTTCCTTTGTCATCAGTAATTTGCTCCTGAGCTACATCATCGGCATTGACCAGCTTCTGGCCATTGTGACGGACAATCCGCTGCGGCATCTTTCCGGGCTGGCCTATCTGCTGGCATTCACGGGCGTATTCTACGCCATCTTCGCCCGCTTCCGCGAGCAGGCCTGCACCTTCATCTGCCCCTATGGCCGGTTTCAATCGACCGTGCTGGACGAAAACACGGTGGTTGTGGCCTATGACCACAAGCGCGGAGAACAACGCGCCACGCTGGACCGCCGGCAATCTCCCGCCCAACGGCAGCAGGCCGGGCGGGGCGATTGCGTCGATTGCCATCTATGCGTTTCCGTCTGTCCCACAGGCATCGACATCCGCGACGGCATCCAGATGGAATGTGTCCATTGCACGGCCTGCATTGACGCTTGCGACGGCGTGATGACGAAGCTGGGCCGTCCGCGCGGTCTGATTCGTTACGCGTCGCTCAACAGCATCGAGCGCGGGGAGGGGTTCCGCGTCACTCCGCGCATGATCGGTTACGCCGCGATTCTTTCCGTGCTGGCGGGCCTGTTCCTGTTCCTGGTCCTGACCCGCCCCAATGTCGAGGCGACACTGTTGCGGGCGCCTGGCGCATTGTTTCAGCAATTGCCCAACGGCAATCTTGTCAATCTCTACACGCTCCAGCTTGTCAACAAGACTTCGCAGCCCATGCCCGTCCAGCTTCAGTTGGAAGATGTTCCCGGCAAACTTTCCATCATGGGCGATCCCAATCTGGTCGTGCCCAAGGAACAACTGGCCTCGGCCCCGGTCTTGATCGAGCTGGCGCCGGATTTGCTCCGGAACGGCCCGAAGAAGTTCCACGTCGGCGTCTATTCGCAGGGACGCCGCGTCCAAATCGTTCCTACCACTTTTATTGGACCGCGCAACTGAAGACCCGTTTCCGCCTATGAAATTGTTTTCCAAAATTAAAAACCCCTGGCCGGTTGGCCTCGTTGTCTTCTTTATTGTGTTCGCCTCCTACATTGTCGGATTCGTCATCTTTGCCAGCCGGCAGAAAATGGACCTGGTTCGCGCGGACTACTATGACCAGGAGATTCGGTTCCAGAAGCAGATCGACCGTGTGCAACGCAGCGCGCCTATTCTCGCCGACGCGGACATCAATTACGACCGCGCCGGCGATGTCGTGACCGTCCGCCTTCCTTCCGTTAAGGATGAGCTTATCGGCGGCACGGTGTCCTTCTATCGCCCTTCGGATGCTGCGCTGGACAACAGCGTGGAACTGGGACTGGACCCGGCTGGACAACAAAGCATGAGTGTCCGCTCATTGTGCGCTGGATTGTGGAAAGTCAGGGTGCAATGGAAGATGTCGGGCCAGGAGTACTACTTTGAGAAACCGATTGTGATCAAACGAACCGTGGCCTCATGAATCTTCTGGCGGCATTTTTTCTGGGCCTGGCTGGCAGCCTTCATTGCGCGGCGATGTGCGGTCCGCTGATTCTTGCCGTCAACTCCGTGCGAAGGCAGGACCCCGCCAACCCTGCTGCGCCAGGCCGGACGGACATTCTGCACAGTTTAGCCTATCACTTCGGACGTTTGGTTACCTATGGCATTCTTGGGGCTATTTCGGGATTGATTGGCGCTGCGATTGTTTTTGCCGGGTTTCAACGCTGGATTTCGATCACTGCGGGGTGTCTGATCCTGCTGGGTGTGCTGGCCTCGTTCCGCGCGCGCGGGGGCGGCATTTCCGGAAGAGTGGTGTTCGCGGTAAAGACATGGTTTGGACCGTTACTGCGCAAGCGCACCCTTGGGGCTGCGGCCTTGCTGGGGGGCTTGAATGGCTTGCTGCCTTGCGGGTTGGTTTATATCGCATGCGCGGCGGCCGCCGGCGCGGGTGGCATCGGGGGAGGCGTGGCGACCATGCTGGCGTTTGGCTTGGGAACCGCACCGATGCTGCTGTCGATTGGTCTGGCGGGAAAGGCCGTGCGCTGGAGTAATCCTTTGCGGCTGAGAAAAGTGGTGTTGGCGTGCGTGACCCTAGTCGGTGTTCTGCTGATTGTGCGCGGACTCTCGCTTGGCATCCCGTATCTGAGTCCTCATTTCTCCAATGGCCAGGGACCGGCCTGCTGCCACCACACCCTGTAGCGGCTTGGGGCAAAAAATGTCTTGTGTTTGCCAAAACCGGGTGAGTTTTTTCGTTGGCATTGGGCAAATTGTTATTAAACATCCACTGTACGTGAGCGCTTGAGCGCACTCATGGGAACCGGGATGTGGAGAGCTGACTTATGAACACGAATGTTGGCATTGATCGCTGTTTTTCCTTCATCAATTGTCACTTGCAGGCGCCAAAACCCCACCACCCCGAGGAAACCGGCATTGTCCGCTGTGTCACGGTTTCGCGGCAATCGGGATGCGGCGCCCATGTTTTTGCCGAGGAATTGGCGCGCCGGCTCCAGTCCCACAGTCCCGAAAACACCGCGCCGTGGACGATTTTTGACCGCACGCTGGTGGAAGCGGTTTTGCAGGACCATCATTTGCCCACCCGCCTGGCGGCTTTCATGCCGGAGGATAAAGTCTCGCAACTGCACGATATTATCCAGGACCTGTTCAGCCTGCATCCGCCGACGGAGATATTGGTGCGGCAGACTTCGGAAACCATTTTGCGCCTGGCGGAATTGGGCAACGTCATCATTCTGGGACGCGGTGCCAATGTCATTACGGCGCGGTTGCCGCAGGTGTTGCACGTGCGGCTGGTCGGTTCCGTGGAACTTCGCGCCAACCACCTGCAGGTCTTCGACAAATTAGACAAAAAGGATGCGCTGGCTCGCATCGCGCGGGAGGACGGAGGCCGGTGGCGCTATTTGAAACGGTACTTTGGCAAGGACATTGACGATCCACTCTTGTATCACATGGTCATCAATACGGATTGGGTCACCCTGCGCCAGGCTGCGGCGACGGTGGCTGAACTGGCATTGACCCGACGCGCGCCGGGATCGGCCATGCCCGCCAAAGAGGCCGCATGAGCTTAGGCCGGCCGGGGTGTATGCGGCGGGGCAGATGGGAAATCGATTCCCACTTGTTTGAGCAGGCTGGTTAGCTCTGCGCCCGAGGCCGGAATGCTGGCGACGATCCGTGCCGCCCGGCGCAGCGCCCATCCAGCGCCGGTGTCCGTGGGGGCCGCTCCCGGCTTGAAGCCCAACAACTGCGACCACTCGCCGCGATGGGCGCGATCATAATCTTTCAGCAAATCCCGGCATCCGCCTTTGCGCAGAATCTTTGTGAGGGCATCGACCAGGTCCACCGCCTCCAGGAAGCCGATGTTCATGCTTTGCATGCCGACGGGACCGGTTTGATGCGCCGCGTCACCGGCCAGCCAGCAGAGATTCATGCCGAACTGGCGCGCCAGCCGGGGTTCAAATTGCACATCGGCGGTCCAGACGATCTCCTCGATCTGGCTCTGAAACCACGGCGCGCGATCCTGCAACAAGCGGTTCAATTGATGCATGCCGTCCTGTTCTCCGGGCCGCTCAACCACCACCATCCGGTCCCGCTCCTTCTGTGGAAAATCGTCGCTTTCCGCGTTCGGATTGACCTGAAAACTCCACCGGCATCGCGTATCCGACAAAGGCCACAGGACGCTGGCGGTGGTCTCGTCCAGGACAACCCTGGCTTCATGGCCGCACTCTTCCGCGGCTTCGACTTCATAGACGGCAAAATGTTGCGGGGCACCTGTGTGCTCGAAGTTAATGCCAAGGCGCGACCGTACCAGGGAATTCGATCCATCCGCGCCCACGATGAACTTCGCCTGCATTTGCAAACGCTCCTGCACGCCCGCCTCGAAACCCGGCACGCCGTAGCCCTTTCCTGTCATGCCTAATACCTCGATCGCCGCCTTCGCCCCCTGATCATCCATTTCCAAACCGGCCAGCCTGTGGTCCCAGTTGATTCTGACCTCCGCCCGCCGGAGCCGTTGTTCGAGCAGGTTTTCCAAAGCGCTCTGCTCCAACACCAGCGCGAAGGGGAATTCGCCGGGGAGTCCGGAAAGCTTCACCTCGGCGCGCCGCTCGTTTCCCTCATAAAAGCCCACCGAGTCAATGCGGCGGCCAAATTCGATGGCGTCGTCGGCAACGCCCACCTGACGTACCAGTTGAAGGGATCGAGAATGGAGCGCGCAGGAGTAGCTGTGCCCCGCCGTGCGGGATTCCTGGTCGATGATCCGCGTTTTAATCCCGTTTTGCACCAGAAGCAACGCGGTCATCATTCCCACCGGGCCTGCTCCAGCCACCAAAACTTCGGTTTGATCCGTGTTCGACATAGAAAGCACTTGTTGCGCAGACTTATACGCTCAAGCATTCCGCCGGTCAACCCCGCTTTCAGAAGAGCGGGAGGCGACTCGAAATTGCCGCCCGAGTCCTGCCAAAGGCCTGCGCCGCCAAAAAATGGACGCCAAAAAACGGTGAGTGTTTCGCAAGATTGGGAGAGAATGGTGGCGGAGGGAATCCGATGAATAGACCATGAGCGCGCTTTTATTGACAGCACCCAAGTTGGATGGTCCGCTGCCATGCAGTGTGGCTCCGGTTAAAGACCCGGCGAAGCAGCGGGGGCTTGGGACGGCCATGAGGAGAGAGCGGAGGCTGGCTCGGAGAAAAAGGCAGATTGCCAGCCTGGCACCCCGGACTCTTCCGCCATCGGAACCAGCTTGCAGCAGCGTGATCGCGTCGTATTACGTTGGCCCGTTAAACGATTAGGCAGCCGGCAAAGCCGCCACGGAATCGGGGCTTATCAGCACTCCTGCGCCACGCGCCGGAAATGATAACCGAGGATGGCGAATTCTATGGCGAGACGGAATTGACGCGGCCGGCGCAAGAGCGTGCTCCAGAAAAACCGCCAGTAAGCCACGCGCCCCCGATACCAGACCCCCAGCAGCCAGAAGGATTTCACGAAAGCCATGAAATCCGCGCGCGACAACCGCCGCGGCCCCGGCGCGGTGTTCCTGTGATGTTGGAGGAAGGTGCGGACGCGTTGGTAGTAGGCCTTCGGCTCATAGAGTTTTTTCATCAGATCGCGGTAGCCGGATTGGAGGAATTCGCGATTGAGCTTCGGCTTGAAGTTCAGGGCGGAATCGACGTTGTTGCCGCTGGTTTCCGCTTCGAGGCGGCCCTCGATCTTGAGGCGGTTGTAGAGGCGCGTTTGGGGCAGGGCGGTGAGCAGGCCGACCATCGCCGTCACGACACCGCTGCGCTGTATGAACTCGAACTGGCGCTTGAAGATGTCCGACTTGTCGCTGTCAAAGCCCACGATGAATCCGCCCATGACCTCCAGCCCGCGCTCTTGCAGCAGGAGCACGGCGGCGACGAGATCGCGCCCGCGATTCTGGAGTTTGCGGCATTCCTCCAACGATTCGGCCGACGGGGTTTCGATGCCGACAAACACTTTGGTGAAACCGGCCTCAACCATCAACGCGCATAACTCCTCGTCGTCCACAAGATTTATGGAAGCCTCGGTTAGAAATCCCATTTTGGCCCGTGTGCGCCGGCGCCAGGCCACCATTTCGCGCAGCAAGGCGCGCGTGCGGTTTTTATCGCCGATGAAATTGTCATCCACGATGAAGACCATTTCCTTCCAACCGCGCACGCGAAGGGCTTCCAGTTCGGCGATCAACTGCTGCGGCGACTTGGTGCGGGGCACGCGGCCGTTCATGACGATGATGTCGCAGAATTCGCAATTGAACGGGCAGCCGCGTGAAAACTGCGCCGGCATTGTCACGTAATGCCGCAGATTGATCAGGTCCCAGCGCGGCACGGGTGTCTGCGCCAGCTCCGGCCAGCGTGTGGCTTTGTAGAACCGCTGCAGGCTATGGTTGCGCATGTCCTGGACGACCTGCGGCATGATTTCCTCCGCCTCGCCGAGAACGAAGTATTGGATTTCAGGAAAGGCCTCGTGTCCGGTGGTGAAGAGCGGCCCGCCGGCGATGACGGTTTTGCCCTGCGCCATCGAGCGCGCGACGATGTTGCGCACCGAATCCTTGTGGACAATCATCGCGCTGATCATCACGAAGTCGGCCCAGCGAAAATCCGCGTCCTTGAGACGCCGGACATTCATATCGACAAGCCGCAATTCCCAATCGCGCGGCAGCATGGCGGCAACGGTGAGCAAGCCCAGTGGCGGAAAGGAAGCCCGCTTGGCCACGAAGCGCAGGACATGCTTGAAGCTCCAGAATGTGTCCGGCGTCTGCGGACTGACGAGAAGAATTTTCATCCGGCCTGTTCAGGGTTTTTCAGGGCCAAAAACCTTCTCAAATTTGGCTCTGACGTTTTGCAGATGAAAATCCAGCGAGCAAAGCTTTTCCAGTTCGCCCGCGGCAAAATGCTTCGTCACTTCAGGATCGCGCCGGAGTTGGGCGAGGAAATCGGCCTCGTCCCGTCCGTCGTGTTTGGCCTGCCAAGTCTGCATGGCGTTGCGCTGGGTCAACTCATAGGCGGCTTCGCGCGTCAGGCCCTTTTTGATCAGCGCCAGCAAGACGGTCTGGGAATTCCACAGGCCCAGCGAGAGCGCCAGGTTCCGCTTCATGTTCTCAGGATAAACGATCAGGCCGTCGGTCAATTTCCGCAGCGTGACCAGCATGTAATCCAGCAGCGTGCAGGAATCGGGAAAAATGATCCGCTCCACCGAACTGTGGCTGATGTCGCGTTCGTGCCAGAGGGCGACATTCTCCAGGGCCGCCACGGTGTTGCCGCGCAGCACTCGGGCCAGCCCGGCCAGGCGTTCGCCGGTGATCGGATTGCGCTTGTGGGGCATGGCGCTGGATCCCTTTTGGCCCTTCGCAAAGAATTCTTCCGCTTCCAGGACTTCCGTCCGCTGCAAGTGGCGGAATTCAGTGGCCCAACGTTCGATGCCGGCGCCGATCAAGGCC
Source organism: Limisphaerales bacterium (assembly GCA_052325505.1). Classification (GTDB taxonomy): domain Bacteria; phylum Verrucomicrobiota; class Verrucomicrobiia; order Limisphaerales; family Palsa-1400; genus DASRLE01. The sequence goes on along the minus strand of JBKQUS010000181.1, from coordinate 13,474 downwards.
AGGACGCCGATGAATTCGGCGTGCAAATCCCGGGCCACCACCTGCGTGGCGATGGGCGCGGGCCGAAGCCCCAGTTTCCGGCAAACAGCCTCCTCCACCACCGGCGACAAATGCGCGCTGGTGCCCACCGCCCCGGAAAGTTTCCCGACGGCGACGGTTTCCCGTACCGCTTCAAGCCGACGCAAGGCGCGGGTGAATTCATCGTACATCAGCGCCATTTTGAAGCCGAACGTGATCGGCTCGGCGTGAATGCCGTGGCTGCGTCCGATCATCGGCGTAAATTGATGCTGGCGCGCTTTGCGGGCAATGACGTCGCGCAACGCTTTGACATCGGCGATCAACACGTCGGCTGATTGAGCCATTTGCACCGCAAAAGCCGTGTCGATGATGTCGCTGCTGGTCAGGCCAAAATGGAGCCAGCGGCTGGCGGGCGCGCCGATGTTCTCCGCGACGTTGGTGGTGAAAGCGATGACGTCGTGGTTGAGTGTCTTCTCCAGTTCGTGGCAACGGTCGATGTCGAAGGCGGCCCTGGCCTTCATTTGTTTGAAGTCCTGCGCGGGCACGATGCCCTCCGCGACCAGCGCCTCGGCGGCCAGCAATTCAATTTGCAGCCAGATTTCGAGCTTGCGCTGCTCAGTCCAGATTTCCCTCATTTCGGCCCGTGAATATCGCTGAATCATGCAGGTTGGTGACGTATCCCCGGCACGATGATGCCTGCCGCAGCCGCATTCCGCAATCGGAAAGCTCAGCGTTTGGCCATTTTGCTGCGCGCTGCTTCCAGAATCTGCCGCTCGCGCTCAGTCAAACTGTGGATGCCCTGGGCGGAGATTTTTTCCAGGATCGGGTCCACTTCGCGGCTGATGAATTCCGCGGGTGGCAAATCCTCCGGCGGCTTTCTCACGCTGCGCCAGGCGCGGCGAGGGGCGGCGCTGACCAACTCGCGTTTGGGGGGCGGGCTGCGGCGCGCGAAGGGACGCCAGAATTCAAAGCGGCGCGGCACATATCCGGCCCGGCGGATATAGAGAATGCCGGTGAGCATTCCCCCCAAATGCGCCGCATGCGCGATGTTGCCCGTGAAGATCGAGACTTTGATCAGGGGACCCAAAAGTCCGAGCAAGGCGAGGGATCCTTCAAGGATCAGCAGCACCCTGGCCTTGAATGTGACCGGAATTATATAGAGGAACATTGTGATGGGCTGATTGGGGGCGTGCGTGGCGAAAGCGGCGATCAACCCAAACCCGCCCGCGGAAGCGCCAACCACGCCGCCGGCAAAGTAATGCGGAAAGACAAATGCCAGGGCGATTTGCATCAGTCCGCCAATCGTGCCGCTTAACAAATAAAGACGCAACATCCCCCAGCGGCCCAGTGTTTCCTCCATGGCGCGGCCAAAGAAATAGATCACGATCATGTTGCCGAGCAAATGCATCCAGCCGGCATGCATGAATTGGAAAGTGATCAACTGGTAGATCCTGCCCTCCTTCAATCCATCGGTGCTGAGAGCGAACCAGTAGTGTACCAAACCAGGGGTGAATACTGCCTCCGCAATGCGTTGGACCAGGAAGCAGACAAACACCGAAATAAGCAGAATAATGGTCATCGACCAGGCAGGCCGATATTCTGTTCGCATGTATGACCGATCATCCAGCATCGCACAAGAACTTAGCAGTTTCCGCGCTGTTTTACAATGCCTTCCCGCATTTTGATGACGATTCCCCGGCCCTCCGCGCGGAAGTCGGTTGCCGCCGCTCCCACGACCAGCGTCCGCATGCTGGGGCGCAGTTGCGCGATCTTTTTGTGGCCCTCCAGTCCCGCCACCAGCAATGCGGTTGATAGCGCATCCGTTTCCGTGGCCGACGGCAGGACCACGGCGGCCAATACAGCATTGTCAACGGGCTGGCCGGTGCGCGGGTCCAGCACATGGCCGAAGCTCTTTCCCTCGTGCTCGAAGCATTTTCCCCATACCGCCGAGACAGACATCGCCTCGTCCTGCAAGGGCACTGTCGCCAGCAATTCCGGCGTCGCGCCCTGGCCCGATGGAGATTCGATCGCCACTTTCCATGCCTCCTCCCCGGGCGGTTGGCCGATGCCATGGACGGTGCTGGTTCCGCCATGCAGCAGCGCGCAAGTTGCCCCGGCTTCGCGCAAGGTCTCCACTGCCCGATCAATCGCGTAGCCTTTGCCGATCGCGCCCAAATCGAGCATGACACCGTCGCTGTCGAATCGGACGGTCATGTTATCCGCATCCAAAATGACATGTTCCATGCCGACGTTGCGGCGGACGCGGGCCACTTCCTTGGCATCAGGCCAGGAGCCGGAACCGTCCATGAAACCCCAGCACCGCACCAGGGGCGCGATGGCGATGTCAAATGCGCCACCGCTCTCGTCATGGAGCCGGCGCGCCAGTTCGAGCAGGCGGAAGACGGGCGGACTGACCCGCACCGGTTGGCAAGCGGCCTCGGCGTTGACGCGCGCAATTTCGCTCGTCGGCTGGAAAATGCTCAATTGCGCCTCAATCCGCTCCACCTCGGCCAGCGCTTCCTCGCCGGCCGCGCGCAACCGCGCCGGGTTGTCGCCATGCAGGACGATCTCGAACCGGGTCGCCATGGCGTGGCGCGCGAGCCTGACGGTTTGCATTCTAAGGCACGAAGCGGGGTTCATGGACCGGCCCCAATCCATGCTTGCGCAATAGTTCGATGAAGCGGGCGATGCCGCGCCGTTCCTCGGTTCCCAGATGGTAATGAATGTGCCACTCCAGGTAGTCCTTGCGAAACGCGTAATCGAAGTCGGTCCGGCTTGAAATAATGTAGTCCAGCGTGTCCAGGCCGAAGTTTTTCGCTTCGCGCAACCGGCGGCGCAACAGCTCGTTGGGTATGCGGCGCAAGGCCCAGACTGCATAGACGAACGGCAGCCGGGTCAATTCATACCAGGCCGTGCCCAGGTCCCAAATCTCATGCGCATGAGGCGCCCGGATGAATTCAAGGGCCGGGTCGCCGATCATAAAAACATTCGGCAGGGAGGCGGCGTCCTTGTAGCCCTGCAACGGCCGCAACTCCGGTTTCAATCCATGCTCGGCCAGAAGCACTTTCAGCAGGTTGAGGCCGGCCAGCGAAGCCGTGTCACAATAGATTTCGCGGATTTCCTCCAGCGGCTGGCGGTGAGCCAGGAAAACACTCTGCACTTCGCCCAACGAGGCCACGGCGATTCCATCCAGAGTGTCGTAATCGTCAGTCAATAATACTTCGGTGACACTGACCAGGGCGGCGTCCAGTTCCTGCCGGCGCAATTTCTCCGCCAGGGCCGAGGGCGGCACGAAAACGATTTGATCCTCCAAACCGCGCGTCAACGGCGCGGCGTTGAGGTAAGGCACCGACCCGACCCTGAACGGGCTGAGGGAATTTTCCAGGGAGCATTCCCGTTGCAGCAAAACAGGGCGGGTTTCGCGTTCGAAGCGATGCGCCAGTTCCTCCGGCGTTTCAGGCGGGGCCAGGCGCAGTTTCGGCAAATCTTCAGGCTTCGACATAAAGGCGGCGGCTCACGCCGAGGCAAGGTTGTCCTCCAGCATTTTTGAAGTGCCTGGGTCGGCGGGGTCTGGCGCAGGCGCCGCGTCGTCCCAGACTTTCACCACCTGATAGAACGTATCGCGCTGCACCGGAATGCGGCCCGTTTCACGAATGGCTTTGATCATTTCGGCCTCGGGTTGTAGTTGCGGCGTGCGCGCGCCGGCCATGTGAAAAATGTTTTCCTCCATGATCGTGCCGTGCAAATCGTCCGCCCCAAAATTCAAAGCCACCTGCGCCAGCTTCAAGCCCAAGCCAACCCAGTAGGCCGTGATGTGATCGAAGTTGTCCAAATAAATCCGGCTGACGGCTATGGTGCGCAAGGAGTCAAAACCAGTCGGCGCATTCGTGACCGGGATTTCATTGTTGTCCGGCTGATATGGCAGGGGGACGAAGCCGGTGAAGCCATGCGTTTCATCCTGCAAAGCGCGCAGCTTTTGCAAATGGTCCACCCGGTCGGCCAGAGACTCGACATGCCCGTAGAGCATGGTGCAAGTGCTGCGCCCGCCCATTTGGTGCCAGGTGCGATGCACCTCCAGATACTCCTCCGCCGATTCCTTTCCTTTGGCGATTTTTGAACGGACTTCCTTGCGGAAAATCTCCGCCCCGCCGCCGGTCAGGGATTCCAGCCCGGCTTCCCGCAAGGCGGTCAACGTCTCACGCACGGTCTTTTTGGCCAGCCAGCCCAGATGCAATATTTCAATGGCCGTGAAACATTTCAATTGCAGCCGCGCATCCAGCGCCTTGAGCGCGCGCAACATGTCCGTGTAATAACTGAAGGGCAGCGAGGGATGCAATCCGCCCACGATATGCAGCTCCGTGATGCCCATCTTCAGGGCCTGGCGCGCTTTCTCCACCATTTCCTCAACGGTGTATTGCATGCCGTCCGCGTCGCGCTTCTTGCGGGCAAACGCGCAAAACTGGCAGCTCAAGATGCAGTAGTTGGAATAGTTGATGTAGCAATTGATGATGTAGCTGGCGCGATTGCCCGTCTTGCGCGCCCGGACAAGATCGGCCATCGCGCCTACTGCGTTCAGGTCCCTGCTTTCCAGGAGACGCAATGCCTCTTCGTCGGAGATGCGTTCCCCCGCCGCGACCTTGTCGTAAAGATCGCGCAACTCGTGATTTTTCCAGAAAAAGCTCACCGTTTAAATCGAAGAAATGGAAACACAACCTCCACCAGCGCCACAACCAGAAACACAACGCTGATCACGGCGTTGAGACGGAAGAAGGCTTGATGAATCCAGTTCAAACTGCGGCGTCGCGCCAGCCAGTGTTCCGTGACCAGGCAGCCCAGGATGAAAACCAGCCCCACCCAATAAGCCAGCCGGAACCCCGCCAGAAACCCAAACGCCGCCAGCACGCCCCACATAATCATGTGCGAAAGGAACGACGCCGCCAGCGCGTTGTTCACCCCCCAGCGAACCACCAGCGAATGCAGTCCTTGTTTCCGGTCAAATTCGTAATCTTGCAAGGCGTATATGATGTCGAAACCGATCAGCCAAAATACCACAGCTCCCGCCAGCAGCAACGGCAGCACGGCGCTGTATTGCAACATCTGCCAGCCGTGGCCGTTCGGGAACAGGTGAAAATCCCCCTTCACCGCCAGCCACGCCCCAATCGGCGCCAGCGCCAGCGCCAGGCCCAGGAAGACATGCGTGAAATCCGTGAAGCGCTTCGTCAACGAATAGAAGCAGACGAAAAAAACCGCCACCGGCGAAAAATAAAAACAGACCGGGTTGATGAAGGCGCTTGCCGCAATCAGCCCCGCCGCGCTCAAAAGGCAGAGCGCCCATGCCCCACCAAGCGTAATCCGGCCCGTCGGCAAATGCCGCGAGGCCGTCCTTGGGTTGGCCCGGTCAAACTCCCAATCCGCGATCCGGTTAAACGACATCGCGCAAGTCCGGGCGCAGACCATCGCCGCCAGGATGAGCAAAAAGATCCTCCACCCCGGCCAGCCGCGATTATCGCGCGCCGCCACCGCCATTGAGGCCAAAGCAAACGGAAAGGCGAAGACGGTATGGGAGAACTTGATGAATTCGAGCCATTTCCGCAAATCCTGAAACAAAGAGCGCATCCACCGCCTATTCAAGCCTGCAAAACCCATCCGGTCAACACGAACGGGACTTTGGGAGCAAATCAACTTTTTCCACCGTTGCTGGCGCGAACTGGGCGCATCTCGAAACCGCTGGCTGAGGCCCAAAGCTCCATAGGAGCGCCATATTTGTAGTAACACGCCCAAAAAAATCTAAAGCTCCATAGGAGCGGTATATTGCATCAAAACCGGGCACCGTCTGGCTCATCCTCAGGCGGAAAGGCAACCGCAAGATGCGCCCCACATGCTCGCGCCAGCTTGACTTTTGTTCCCGCTCTGGCATTTTTCATGTTTTAATGAGCTTAAAAGGAGATCATTGTTCTCTCGCCCAGGAATGCATCAATAAGTTGGTGGCGCGAATTTGCGTTTATTTAAGGATTACTGTGACTGCGATTGCCTGTTTGGGTTTTGCCTGCGCAAGTTTTGGGCAGCCAACATTTGTGGATATTCACGGCAAGCTCAGCGTCAAGGGAAACAAAATCGTCGATCAACATGGCAATCCCACTACGTTGCACGGAATGTCGATGTACTGCTGGGCTGAAGGGGGAACGAAATTTTACAATGACAGCGCCATCAAACATCTGGTGCGGGACTGGAAATGCACCGTGATCCGCATCGCCGTGCTGCCCAACGCCTACAAAAGCAACCCCGGAAACGAAATAAAGAAGGTCAAGACCGTGATGGATGCGTGCATTGCCAACGGCGTTTATGCGATAATCGATTGGCATTCCATGGCGGGTGCGCAAAACGACATTCCCTCGGCACGGTCCTTTTTCTCGACTGTGGCGAAGGCCTACGGAAGAACTCCCAACATAATGTATGAACCGTGGAACGAGCCGGAGCAGGAGTCGTGGCCGGTGATCAAGGCCTATCACGAAGCGATTATCCCCACGATTCGGGCCATTGACCCGGACAGCATCATCATCTGCGGCAACCGGCAATATGACATAAACTGCGCGGAGGCTTCCGAGAATCCCATCACCTGCACGTCCAACATCGCGTATTCGATTCATTTCTACGCCGGCACTCACAAGCAATGGCTGCGCGACGACGGATCGGTCGCGCTGAAGAATGGCGTGGCGCTTTTTGCCACCGAATACGGCACGACCCTGGCGTCCGGGAACGGCATGTGTGACCTCGCCGAAACGCAAAGGTGGTGGAACTGGCTCGATGCCAATAACGTTGGCTGCGCCAACTGGTCAGTCGCCGACATGGCCGAGACGTCCGCCGCCTTTCAACCCGGCACAAGCCCGACCGGTCCTTGGACGGACGCCATGCTCAAACGCTCAGGGATGATCGTGCGGGACTATATCATCAGCAAGTACTCCCCCGCGACGAGTCAACAATAACGGCCCGCGCAGTTCAGTATCTTGGCGGGAAGAAGCTCAATTTTGGCCGATTTTCTCGGCCGGCAAAGTTTTGATGAGGCTTTGATACGGCGCGCGCTGTGTGTTCGCCATAACCTTGAATATGGAATACCATATACTGTCAAGGCAGGCGGGCATCCTTTCGTAAAGGGCGAATTTGCCCGGGGCTTAGTCTTGTGCGTCCCCGGGCATTTTGGTTTACTTGCGGGGATATATGCAACAGCGGCGACGACTATCTTTGACCGACATGCTTGTGGTCTGGGGCTTTCTGCTGTTGTTTCTCGGTTTATGCGGCGCTGGTTGTTACGAGGCTTTCAAGATTGTGGCAGTGATTCCGTCCGCCTTTGAATCGTCATCCGCCGTCTGGCGCAATCCGATGGGGGCATCGGAAGACGAATACCCGCCGAACCGGCCTGGAGGGAGGGGGATGACGGCGCAGCAACGCAAGCAATACGGCGAGCGCGCCGAACAGCAAGACCGATAACCCGAATCCTTTTACTTTACTTCGCCTGCACGAGCTTGGCGGGGGCCACCGGCTGGGTGGACATCCTCTCGTAAAGGGCGAATTTGCTCAACACTTCATCCTGCGCGGCGTCAAGTATTGCTTTGCTTTGCGCCGGGTCCGCGCTGGCAATCGTTTGGAAGCGGCGTTCCGAGGCCCAGAGTTTTTCCAGGGGAACCTTGGGCGCGGCGGAATCCAGTTTCATTCCGGGTTCGCCCGCCGCCAGACGGCGCGGATCAAACCGGTAGAGCGGCCAGAAGCCTGTGTCCACAGCCAGTTTCTGCTGCTCCAGTCCAAGACCCATCGCGTAGCCGTGCTCGATGCAGGGGCCGTAGGCGATGATGAGGGAGGTGCCGGGATAGGACTCTGCTTCCTCGAAGGCCTTGACGGTTTGCGCGTCCTTTGAGCCAAAAGCGACCTGGGCCACATAGGCCGTGCCGTAGGTCATGGCGATCAGGCCAAGGTCTTTCCTGCCCGAGCGCTTGCCGGCAACGGCGAACCTTGCCGACGCGCCCCTGGGCGTCGCTTTGGATTGCTGCCCGCCGGTGTTGGAATAGACCTCAGTGTCAAGCACAAGAATATTGACCTTTTCATTCATGGCGATGACATGGTCGAGGCCACCGAAACCGATGTCGTAAGCCCAGCCGTCCCCGCCCACGATCCAGACGGATTTCCGGACCAGGGCATCGGCCAAAACATGGAGGAGGGGGGCTTCGGGGGCGGTCACTTTTTGCAGCCGCAGGCGCAACTCGCAGACGCGCTCGCGTTGGGCGGCGATCTCCGCTTCGGTGTCCTGTTTGGCGGCGAGCAGCGCTTCAACCAGGTCTCCGCCCAGTTGCGGCGCGAGTTTCTTTGCCAGTTCGCGCGCGAATTCAGTTTGCTTGTCGAGCGCGATCCTCTGGCCGAAGCCGTATTCGGCATTGTCCTCGAAGAGCGAATTGGACCAGGCCGGGCCGCGGTTGGCTTTGTTGACGGTGTAAGGGGTCGTTGGCAGATTGCCGCCGTAAATGGAGGAGCAACCGGTGGCATTGGCGATGATGAGGCGGTCGCCGGACATTTGCGTGAGCAATTTGACGTAGGGCGTTTCGCCGCAGCCGGCACAGGCCCCGGAAAACTCGAAAAGCGGCTCGCGGAATTGCGAGCCTTTGACATCCATCGCCAGGCGCGTGCGGTCGGGGGAAGGCAGATTGAGGAAGAAGGCGAAGTTGGCCTTCTCTTCCTCGAGCAGCGCGGGCATGGGCTCCATGTTGATCGCCTTATGCTTCGGATCGGTCTTTGATTTGACCGGGCAAACGGCCACGCAAAGCGTGCAACCGGTGCAATCTTCCGGCGCCACTTGCAGCGAGAAGAGGGAATCCTTCCATTCCTGCGAGCGAAAGCCGGTGGATTTGAAATTGGCGGGGGCGCCGGCCAGTTCGGCGGCGGGATAAAATTTCGCGCGGATGGCGGCGTGCGGGCAAACCAGGACGCACTTGTTGCATTGGATGCAAATGGACGAGTCCCAGACGGGAATCTCCAGGGCAATGGCCCGTTTTTCCCAGCGGGTGGTGCCGGAGGGCCATGTGCCGTCCACGGGAAACGCGCTGACGGGCAGCAAATCGCCCTTGTCGGCCAACATGACCGCGGTGACGCGTTGGACAAAATCGGGCGCGGACAGCGCGACGATGGGCGTTTGCTGGCGGTCGGTGGAAGTGGCGTCAGGAATCTCGACTTCATGCAAGGCGGCGAGGGTCTGGTCCACGGCGGCGAAATTCTTTTCAACGACGGCCTCGCCCTTGCGGGCATAGGTTTTGCGAATGGCCTTTTTGATTTGGGCGATGGCCTCTTCGCGCGGGAGCACGTTGGAAATGGCGAAGAAGCACGTCTGCATGATCGTATTGATGCGCCCGCCCATGCCGGTGGCCTTGGCCACGGAATACGCGTCGATGACATAGCATTTGAGCTTTTTGGCGATGACCTCCCGCTGGACTTCAACAGAGAAATGATTCCAGACATCCTGGGGGCCAAACGGTGAATTGAGCAGGAGCGTTCCGCCTTCCTTCGCGTAATCCACCACGTTGTAACGCTCCAAAAATGGCCATTGATGGCAGGCCACGAAATCCGCGCGCTTGATCAGGTAGGGGGAATGGATGGGATTCGGCCCAAAGCGCAGATGTGAAATGGTGCCAGCGCCGGATTTTTTGGAGTCATAGACGAAATAGCCCTGCGCGTGGAGATCGGTGTCCTCGCCGATGATTTTGATGGAGTTTTTGTTGGCCCCGACGGTGCCGTCCGCGCCCAGTCCGAAAAAGACGGCGCGCACCACGTCTTTGGGTTCGATGTCAAATTCCGGGTCAAAGGCCAGAGAGGTGTGAGTGACGTCATCGACGATGCCGGTGGTGAAATGGTTCTTGGGTGTGCGGCGCTGCAGCGCATCGAAAACAGACTTGGCCATCGCCGGTGTGAATTCCTTGGAGGACAAGCCGTAACGGCCGCCCACGACGGTGGGTTCGGCGTCAAAAGAAGCCAGCCCCCTGTCGCACGCTTCGCGCAAGGCGGCCACGATGTCGATGTAAAGCGGTTCGCCGGTGGCACCCGGTTCCTTGGTGCGGTCCAGGACGGCGATGTGGCGCGTGCTGGATGGTAGCGCCGCGGCAAACGCCTCGACGGAAAACGGACGGTAAAGGCGGACTCTCAAAACGCCGGTTTTTTCGCCGTGCTGGTTGAGCCATTCCGCTGTTTGCGAGGCCGTTTCGCCGCCTGAACCCATGATGACAATGACGCGGTCCGCCTGCGGATGGCCGGTATACTCGAACAGCCGGTATTGCCGGCCGGTGATCCCGGCGAACCGGTTCATGATCTCCTGCACGATGCCAGGCGCGCGGTCGTAATACGGATTGCATGCTTCTCGTGCCTGGAAAAAAACATCGGGGTTCTGGGCGGTGCCGCGAATGCAGGGACGGTCCGGGGAAAGGCCGTGATTGCGGAAGGCCTGAATGGGCAGGGCGTACTCGTCCATGAGCGCCTTCAATTGTTCGCTGGGCAATGTCCGGATTTTGGCCACTTCATGCGAGGTGCGGAAACCGTCGAAGAAATGCAGGAACGGCACGCGCGATTCGAGGGTGGCGGCATGGGCGATGGCGGCGAAGTCCTGGGCTTCCTGGACGGACCCTGATGATAGCATGGCAAAGCCGGTTTGGCGGCAGGCCATGACGTCGGAATGATCGCCGAAAATGGAAAGGGCGTGCGTTGCCAGAGTGCGGGCGGTGACGTGCATGCAGAAAGGCAGCAGTTCGCCGGCGATTTTGTACATGTTGGGGATCATCAACAACAGGCCTTGCGAGGCGGTGAACGTCGTGCTCAACGAGCCGACTTGCAACATGCCGTGCAGCGCGCCGGCCGCGCCGGCTTCCGACTGCATTTCGACCACGCGCGGGACGGTGCCGTAGAGATTGGGACGGCCCTCCGACGACCATTGATCGCACCATTCGGCCATGGGCGACGAAGGGGTGATTGGGTAAATGGCAATGGTTTCGCTGAGACGATAAGCGACAGAAGCGGCGGCCTCGTTCCCGTCCAGCGTGGCGAAAGGCGCGGCGGCCCCCTTCCCGTCCAGCGTTCCGGGTGGGGCGGCGGGCGACCTTTGAATTTTGGCAGAAGCATTCATAATTGAAAATTCGTTCATTTCTTGGGCTTATGGCGTGTGCTTTTGAAGAGCCGCCTTCCTAAGCTTACAGCCACGCTTCCAACCGTCAAGGCCACAATTCCTTGATTCCGGGGACTTGACCTCTTTCACGGCGATGAAAAGCCGGGTTGGGTCTGAATTGCACGGATTTTGGCATTTTTGGCATTTTTTAATTTTTTCCTCTATTCGGTTGACAGACCATCCCATTCCCCCACCGGGGGGGCCATCTGTCGAGATTCTTTACAACCCCGGCAGCCGGCCACATGGAAATAAAATCACTTTGAGTCACTTTGAGTAGTATGACCGGCTCAACCGTTGGTTGTTTTGTAAGGTGTTTATGCGTAGATGTTTGCATACAATTGGGCCGCCAGAGCACTGGTTTGATTCGGATTTAACTAAGCTAATCATGGTTTTACCGGCACAGCCACATTGGGATTAAGATTAGGATTAGGATTAGATTCTAAGCGTGAAAATGTCGTCAAATTATCTCTCAGATATTCAGGGGCTCGCGGCGCTCGCCCCTCCCGGGCGGGCGGACCGCCGCGACGCCCAAATTTCAAATATCTTTGGCTAGGATTAAGATGAAACCCCTCTCTCCGTTTGGAGCAACGACGAAGGGCGCGAAACAAAGGGGCCACTGCACAACACGGATTTGACTGCGACTGGCTGCGATGCCGTGTAAAGATCGCTGCGACTTGCTGCGACCCGGTGCGACCAGCTTTGATGGTGGTTTGATTCGTCTTCGCACAGGGGGCTTCCGCCGTCGCCGCGGTCCCGAAATCTACCGGGGCGAATGCGGAGTTTTTTAATTCATCCTTCATCATTCCAACTTTCTTTGACGACCTATATGCGTTAAATATTCAATAGTCAAATGATATTTTAATTATTTTTGCCGCAACGGTGGCACACGAATAAAGAGAAATGGACAAGGCAAGATTTAGATTTGCGCTTTGGCGGGTGAATGCTGACCTTTGGGGCTTGCGCAACGATTACGCTGAACCTGTGTTTAAAGGCTGGGCCAAGCCGGGTCCGATACCGACCGGAGCCCTCGGAGGCGGACCCGCCATAGAAGAGGGCGAAACGCTTGACGCCATCAGCGGTTACTTTCGACTGTTTCAACTGACCAAAGGCCATCGTTTTTCGACGGATGACGTCCTGACCGCGTGGTATGGCACGACCTGTTGTCCGACGGCTCGAAGCGTCCTTGATCTTGGCAGTGGGTTGGGGGCCGTGGGAATGATCGCCGCCTGGCGCCTGCCGGGGGCGAGGTTTGTCACGGTTGAAGCGCAGGCGGAAAGCGTGCGCCTCGCCCGGAAATCGGCGCGCTGGAATGGGCTGGAAGATCGCTACGAAATGCGTCATGGGGACTTTCGCGACAGTTCGGTTTTGCGTCTGGAGGAAAAATTCGATCTGATCCTTGGCAGCCCGCCGTATTTCCCGCCTGGGAGCGGGGTGGAAGGGGATCATCCGCAAAAAATCGTCTGCCGTTTTGAAATGCGGGGCGATATCGCCGATTACTGCGCCACTGCGGCGTCGCGCTTGAATCGCGGCGGAATTTTCGCATGCGTGTTTCCGGTGACCCCGTCCGCGCAAAGGAGCAGGGTCGAGGCCGCCGCGGCGACGGCGGGATTGAGGATCATCCGGTGGCGTCCGGTGACGCTCCGCGAACCCGAACCGCCGTTGCTTGGACTGTTTTGCATGGTTGGGGTGAGCGATGTTCCTCCGGGTGGACTCTGGACGGAACCACCACTGGTTATCAGGACCGCGGAAGGGCGGATTCATCCGGAGTATTCCGTGGTCAAAATGTCGTTTGGTTTTCCGCCGTGAGAGCGAGAAACGGGCGATTTCTCACCCTACCCACTCACAACAGGTCAAGCACATATCAATAAGGGATGAGAAGCTCAAATGCCGCGACTCAATTACAGATGAGCTTATAAGCGCCATTCTGGTGCGACCCCTTTGATGTTTAACGGCTTGTGCGGCAGGGACTTGGGGATTCCAACGCAAAGGGCATAGGACGGCCTCCTTCCTGCCCAATTTCCGCGGTTCTGCAGCGATGATCGCCTTCGCCTGCGCCTTTGGCCCTTTGACTGCCATGATTTGATTGCACCCGCAAACTTAAATAATGGACAAAAGCTATGGTGCGACCCCTGCCATGTCGATCTTTGAGGCGGACCCCATCCTTTAGACCACGGAGCACTGAAAATAAGCGCGACTTTTACGGCTTGCTGTCACTTCTATTTTTAGTTGTCTGCCGTTCATTCCGAGTTTCAAAACCCTTTCGAAAAG
>JBKQUS010000180.1:0-5232 GCA_052325505.1 Limisphaerales bacterium | reverse complement strand
GAAGAGATAAGCGCTGAAAGCATCTAAGTGCCAAGCTCCTCCCAAGATAATGTTTCCCGGACGCAAGTCCCTAAAGACCCCCGGTAGACCACCGGGTTGATAGGTTAGGCGTGCAAGCGAAGTAATTCGTTCAGCGGACTAATACTAATCGGTCGTGCGGCTTGATCGCTTTTTTCCCCCGTGGGAAATTGCGATTTCAACTCGCGAATTGGAATGACATGCACTTCTTCTATATGCAGTTTTCAGCGAATATTCCTGGAGCCTGCTTCCAGAATGATCTTTTGTAATTTTTGACTTTTGGTGGCCATAAAGCTGTGGTCCGACCCGTTCCCATCCCGAACACGGCCGTCAAACGCAGCCTTGCCGATGGTAGTGGTTGTATAGCCTCCGCGAGAGTAGGTTGCCGCCAGATCTTTCCAAAAAGCCGGAACGAAAGTTCCGGCTTTTTCTTGCCCGGATGTTTGTGCTGGAACTCGCCGGCCAATCTCGTTACTGTCCTGCCAAGCGCAAGCTCATCGAAGCGATGATCCCGATTAGCCCATCCCCTCCAGAATCACGGCGCGGGTCGTCATGGTGGATTTCTCTGCTCCTGGCCGCGGGCACGCTGCTTGTCTATTGGCCCGTGAGCAGATTCCAGTTCGTCAGCTTCGACGACACCGATTTTGTCACGGCCAACCCGCACGTCCAAGCGGGACTGACGTTTGAAGGCTTCAAATGGGCCTGGCACAGCGAGGTGGCCCGGAACTGGCATCCCATCACGATGTTGACGCACATGCTGGATTGCCAGTTGTTCGGGCTTAATGCGGGAGGGCATCACTTGGTCAATGTGCTTTTTCACATAGCCAACGCAGTTCTGCTCTTTCAGCTTCTCAGACTCATGACCGGCGCCGTCTGGCGGAGCGCTTTCGTGGCCGCGCTTTTTGCCTGGCACCCGCTGCATGTGGAATCGGTTGCCTGGATCGCCGAGCGCAAGGACGTTCTCAGCACCTTTTTCTGGTTTCTAACCGTGTGGGCCTACGTTCGGTATGTCCGCGAGCTGGGCGCGCAAAACTCGAAGTTCAAACTTTATTATGCGCTGGCTCTTCTCTTTTTCGCGCTGGGTTTGATGTCCAAACCCATGCTGGTGACGGTGCCATTCGTCCTCCTGCTGCTTGATTTCTGGCCGTTGGGCCGGCTGAATCCTGTCCTAACCACGGCAACAACTGCGCCCCAAGTCAGGAAGCGGAAGGCACAAGCTCCTCCGGCGGTTGCCGCGGGGAAATCAATATTTCCGGGCCGGCTGCTTTGGGAAAAAATTCCGTTCCTGGTGATGAGCGCGGGGCTTTGCGTCGTCACATTTTCCATTCAGAAACACGGGGGCGCAATGCTGACCGGACGCGATCTGCCTTTCGCCTCGCGGATTGAAAACGCGCTCATTTCGTACCTGCGCTACATCGAAAAAATGCTCTGGCCGGACCATTTGGCCGGACTTTATTTGCGGTCGGGCGAATGGCCGTTGTGGCTGGCGGTCTTGGCCACTGTGGCGTTGCTCATCGTAACGATCCTTGTGGTGAAGCAGAGGCGCGGACGGCCCTGGCTGGCCATGGGATGGTTCTGGTACTTGGGAACTTTGGTCCCGGTGCTTGGACTTGTGCAAGTCGGGATGCAGTCCATGGCGGATCGTTTCACCTATGTTCCGCTGGTGGGGCTTTTCATAATAGTCAGTTGGGGCGGCTGCGAATTGGCGCGGTCCATGCGCCTGCCGGATTTTGCGCCTTGTGCGGCGGCCATACTGGCATTGGCTGCATGCATGGGTCTCAGCGCGCGCCAGATTGGCTATTGGAAGGACAGCGAAACCCTTTTCAACCGGATGATTGCCGCGACGCCGAACAATTACATGGCGCATTACAACATCGCCAACATCTATTCCCGCGCGGGAAAAGTCGATGAGGCGGCGGCGCATTACAAGGCGGCCCTGCAGGAGGAGCCGAACTACGCGGACGCGCACAATAATTTCGCCGGCTTGCTGTTGGAGCAAAAGCGCTACGATGAGGCCATTGAGCATTATTCCGCCGCCATCCGCATTAATCCTCAATACATCTATTACTTCAACCTTGGCAACGCCCTGGCCGACGCCGCCAGCGCGCGCCACGACACCAACGAGTTTGCCGAGGCGGTGCGCACTTACGGGCAGGCGCTGCAGCTCGATCCCGGCGCGAGCGAGGCCCATAATAATCTCGGCATGACCTGGGACGCGCAGGGCAGGGAGGACGAAGCCGCCGTCGAATTTGCCGAGGCGGTGCGGTTGAAGCCCGGCTTCGAGCTGGCCCATTTCAACCTGGCCAATGCCTTCTCCCGCCTGGGGAAACTCGATGAGGCCATTGCGGCATATCGCGCCGCCGCGCAGTTGAATCCGGACCGGGCGGAGACCCACAACGGACTCGGCATCGCTTATGCCATGCGGAACAAAATGGACGCCGCCGCGCAAGAGTTCAAGGAGGTGGTGCGATTGCAACCGGACAATGCCGCCGCCAACGGCAACCTGGGCAACGCCCTGGCTTCGCAAAACAGGATTGACGAAGCCATTCCGTATTACCAGACCGCCCTCCGGCTCAACCCGAAGGACTTTCAAACGGAATTCAACCTCGGCCTTTCCCTGTCCCGCTTGGGCGACCACGGCGGGGCGGAAAGCCATTACCGGCAGGCACTGCGCCTGAAGCCTGATTATGCGGAAGCGCAACGGGCTTTGCACGAGCTTGAAAAAGCTGTCAAGAATAAATAATGACGGCCTGCCGGCCGTTTACCACAGCGGTTCGCGATTGTAGATGCCGGAGCCGAGCAGGGATCGCGGCGCGACGGCGGCGCTGTTCGCGGGCGTTGAAACAAAGTTGTGCGAGATGGTGCGGTTGAGGTATGCGGCCAGGGAGGCGATTTGCTCCTCGGTCAACGGCCCGCCTTGGGAGCGGGCGAAGCCCGGCATCATGGTGTGCGGCTTGCCGAAAGTGACCATGGCTTTCCAATACTCCAGGCTGGTCTGCTGTTTCAAGGCGTGCAGGTCCGGCACGGCGCTGTCGCGATGGGGGGATTCGTGGCAGATGCCGCAATCCGCCGCGTAGAGGTCCTGGCCCAAAGCTTTCATCCCTTTGTCAACATGGCACCTGGCACAGTCCCCTTTGAAAATGGCCTGCGGCTCGACTGCGGCCCTGGCCATCGCCGCCTTGCGGTCCGCCGCCGTCATGACCGCCAGTTCCGATCCCGTCGGCGGCATTTTGACTTTGAGCGTGACGATGCGATTGCCCACGGAGGTGAAAAAAGTGAGGGTTTTGCTGAACAGTCCCATCTTGCCGGCGAGGTTGACCTGCGCCTTGACCGCGCCGGAGCCGCCGGGCGGAATACGCCACGGCGTTGCCGGCAGCCTGGCTGTCGTGCAGCCGCAGGAGGCGTGGACAGAATCAATCTTGATTTCGTTCGTCCAAACATTGGTCAAGTTGAAAGTAAAGGGCGCAATCATTTCGCCTGGTTTGGCATCATATTGTTTGGTTTCGGCATCGAAAACCAGAGTGGGGACATTTGGCCGTACAGCAGGGGGGGGAAGGTGGAATGTGCGGCCCGCCGGATTGATGTAGGCCGGCATGGCGCGGGGAGCCGGGATCGGGGCGCTTTGGCCCGAAACAAAAGGCGCGGCCAGAAACAAGCCGAGGCATCCGCAGATGAGAACGGCATAATCGGCAACACGCATATCCAATGAGAATAACATCGCCGACAGGCGATTCCAGAAATTCTTTCGCGTTTTCAGGCCAGATAAGGAATGGTTAAAGGACCTTGCGGCAGGACCGCCACGCGCGCTGCCGGCCCCAATGTCTCAATCCGCTTCCTGACTGCGGCTTCGATGTCGCGGCATGGCTCGAGGAAGGCGCTGCGCACGACCGCCTCCGGCAGGCTGCTGTAAAGCTGAACGTCGGCCCGCCGCTGGATGAGCGCCTGGATTTGCGCCTGCCATTGCTCGGGCCGGACAAATCCCGGCGCGCCCAACATGGCCAGGATTTCCTCCGCGCCCGACGCGCTGTGCAGCAGCGCTTCCAGCGGGCTGCCCGGCGGAATGCCCTCCCGGCATTCACAGGCCAGAATCAGAAGACCGCCCTTTTCCAGAATCCTCGCCCCGGCGCTCATGCCTTTCACCCCTTGATACAGATTCAGATCCAGGGGGCAACCGCTATTGGTCGTCACCACGATTTGAAAGGGATGATTGACTTTCTGCATGGCCGAACGACGCACAAATTCGCAGCCCGTCCGATGCGCCTCGATCATGTCCCCCGCGAAAACCCCCGTGATTTCCCGCTGCTCATTCAAGCTGACGTTCAATAAAAAGCAGCGGCCCACCCGCAGGGCCACCTCGCACAGTTCTTCCCAGAGGGGATTGCCCGTGGTCACGCCAAACACCGCGTTCGGATCGCCGATGTTTTTGAAGCCGTGATTGCTCATGATGCTGCGCAAGCCGCCGCAACCGGGGAAGATTCCCTTGATGCCTCCGCTGAACCCCGCAAAAACATGCGGTTCGATAAACCCGGTGATGATGCGGACATCCGCCTCCGCCAGGTGCCGGTTGATCAGGGCGGGGGTTCCGTCCCGCATCGTCCCGAATTGCTCTAGGGCGGTGGCGTTTTCCGATTCATGATTGACCACGCGATAATGGCGGACCACACCCGCAGTCAACAAATGTTCCAACTCGCTTTGGGTGTTGGGGCGATGGGTGCCGGTTTGATTCAGCAGAAGAATCTGCTTGCGCGGCACGTGGGCCAGATAATCCAGCAGCCAGGGAATGAGCCTTTCATTCGGCGTGGCGCGCGTCAAATCCGTGAAAGCAATGCAAACGCGGTCGCGCGGCTTGATCCACTCGCGCAAGGGCCGCGCGCCGATGGGGGAATCCAGCGCCGCCCGCACGGCGGCTTTCTCATCCGCCAAACCGGGGAGATGCGTCGGTTGGATGACCGTGGTGCGGTCATCTGGCAGATCGATGGGCAAATGCCCCTGGCCGTAAGCTAAATTGATCTTCATGGCGACGCTGGCTTGGACATGGTCGCAAAAAACAAAGTCGAATAAATAAAAAAATCACTGCGATTTACTGCGTGTACTTCCCCCGAAAAAGTGGACACTCGATAAAACTGTTCATTTATAGGTTAATAGTTCTTCAAATTCCACAGGAGATTTGTAACCGAGAGCGCTGTGGAGCCGTTGTCGGTTATAAAAGACTTC
>JBKQUS010000179.1:0-45388 GCA_052325505.1 Limisphaerales bacterium | reverse complement strand
CTTGAGCGTGAACGCCTTTGAGCAAGAGCCTCTGCATCAAATACTTAGAGATTCAGCCCCACCGATTTTGGAAGGCAGTACTTGCAACCAGTTGATATTCAACTACTAATATCCAGACGGTCATGATATTCATGACTATAATTCCAGCGCGCAGGCCCCGCGGCGCAAGATGGTCCGTCCCGGGCCTACAGTCTCGCTATGGTATCGGCATTTGCATGAGTGACTTAAGTAGGTTTTGAAAATAGGGCGGCCCCTTTACGAGCTGCTTGCAATGCCGCCGTCGAAGATTAGAATCGGCTCATGCGTGCAAAAATATCCCGCCGAGCCGTCCTCCACAAAGCCGCGGTGGGAGCCGCGGCCATCGCCGTCGCTTCGAAACTTTCGACTGCTCAGGGCGCGGAAGCCTTCGCCTCCACGAAACTCAAAGGACGGATCCACCAGTCCGTCTGCCGCTGGTGTTACGCGAAGATTTCGCTGGACGATCTTTGCCAGGCCGGCAAGGAGATGGGCCTGGCGGCCATCGACCTGCTTGATCCGGACGAATTTAAGACTGTCAAGAAACATGATCTGGCGTGTTCCATGGTCAATGCCCCGACGATCGATGGACTGGGCGGCATTCCAAAAGGTTGGAACCGCATTGAACATCACGACAAGCTGGTTCGAGCCTACGAAAAGCGCATTCAGGAAACGGCGGACGCAGGGTTCAAGCGATTGATCTGTTTCTCCGGCAATCGCGCCGGCCTGGACGACGAGAAAGGGATGGAGAATTGCGCGATTGGCTTGCGGCGCATCCTGCCCCCGGCCGAAAAGCACAAGGTCACGCTTTGCATGGAGCTGCTCAACAGCAAGCGCAACCACAAGGATTATCAGTGCGATCACACCCGGTGGGGCGTCGAGCTTGTCAAGCGCATCAGTTCGGAGCGGTTCCAGCTGCTCTACGACATATACCACATGCAAATCATGGAAGGCGACGTGTGCGACACGATCCGCGAAAACCATGCCTGCATTGACCATTATCACACCGGGGGCGTGCCGGGGCGGAATGAAATTGATGAAACACAGGAACTGCATTATCCGCGCATCATGCAGGCGATATTGGACACGGGCTTTGCCGGCTATGTCGCGCAGGAATTCGTGCCGAAGCGTCCTGATGCCCTCGCCTCGCTGCGGCAGGGCGTGCAAATATGTGATGTGTAACGCCCGTTGGGAACAGGCCTGGGACTAGCGCGTGTCCACCCCGCATTGACACGTTGCAGGATCGTCCACCGCCGCGTGGTTCGGCAGCTTCGCCATTGACACCGCACGGGGCTTTCATAAAGTGCCGGGATGTCATTTTTTTCCTCGGTGAGGGCGGATCTGAAGTCCACCGCCGCACTTGCGCTCTTTTGCGCGAGTCTTTGTCACGGACAGATCCGCCAGGGGCCGCCACCCTTTGTTGTTTCGCCCGACCACACCAACGGCATTTATGCGGTTGGTGAAACCGTTCATTGGCGTATCGAGGTCGCAGGCGCCAATGCAGTGCCGCAAGCCCATTACATTCTTTGGAAGGGTGAACTGACCAGAGCCGCCGAAGGCGAGCTGACGTTCGCCGGCAAAGTGGCCACGCTCGACTCGAAATTTGAGTCGCCAGGCCATCTGCTGCTCGAAGTCAGGAGTGGTGGCGGGCAAAATGGCCGCGCTCTCGGGGGCGCAATCGGCGGCATGGATCAAATCAAGGTTTCTGCGCCGCGACCGGATGACTTTGATGCGTTTTGGAAAGCCAAATTGAAGGAGCTGGCGGCTGTCCCGGCCAATCCGCGGCTTGAAAGCGCGCCGAGCGGACGGCCGAACGTTGCATATTGGAAAATCACGATGGACAACATCCGGGGCTCCCACATTTACGGGCAAATCGCCCGGCCTTCGCGGGAGGGCAATTTCCCGGCCATGCTGATCCTGCAGTGGGCGGGCGTATATCCCTTGCAGAAGCCGTGGGTCGTTGACCGTGCCGCCGAAGGCTGGCTGGCATTGAACATCGAGCCGCACGACATGCCTATTGACGCCTCCGATCGCTCGAAGGCCCCGGACAATTACTTCGGCTTGGGCAATGACAACCGCAATACAAGCTACTTTTTGCGGATGTACCTCTCCTGTTACCGCGCGGCGGAGTATTTGCGTTCACGGCCTGATTGGGATGGCAAAGTGCTTGTCGCGATGGGTGCCAGCCAGGGCGGACTGCAGACGCTGATGATCGCGGGCCTCCACCCTGGCATCACTGCGGCGCTGGCGCTTGTTCCTGCCGGGAGCGACATGCTTGGCCCGGAAATTGGACGCAAAGGCGGCTGGCCGCAATGGTTTGACCAAGTTTGGGGAAAGGACCCGCTGAAAGTGCATGAAACAAGCCGGTACTTCGATGTCGCCAACTTCGCCCCGCATATCACATGTCCTGTGCTTGTGGGATTCGGGCTCATTGACGAGACGTGTCCGCCTGAAGGTATTCTGGCCACGTTTAACCAGATCAAATCGCCCAAGCAGGCGGTGGTGCTGCCGAGGTCGTCCCATCAGGAGGTGAATGGTTCACAACGGCCGTTCCACCACGTCAGCGAAAACTTCTGGCTGCCCGCACTCCGCGAGGGCAAGCCCGCGCCAGTCGGTCGGGAATGAGTTTTGCAACGCTGCCCATGGGGTGACCCCCCTTCGTCAGGCTGCGGGTTTGAATTCGTCCGGCGGTTTGATTGTCGCCAGCACGAGGGCACCGGGCGTCAGGTATTTGCGGGAGACAGCCTTGATGTCGGCCAGGGTGACGGCTTCGTAGCGGGCGTCTTCCAGGTCAATGTGATCGTGGCCTAAGCCATACAGTTCATCCAGCGCCACCGTAATCGCATAACCGCCCAAATCCTGGCGGGCGATTTTCTTCTGGCCGATGATCTTGGCTTTGGACCGTTTCAACTCTTCCCCGGTAAAACCTTCGTCGCCCAATAACTTCACTTCCTTGAGCAATTCTTCCTCGACCTGCGGCAGCTTGTCGTGCGCGGTGCCGGCGTAAAAAGCGAAGTACCCGGGGACCACGCCGAGAAAGTTCTGCGCGCCGACATAATAGGCCAGGCCGAGCTTCTCCCGTATGCGCAGAAAAAGGCGGGAACCGAGATCGCTGCATCCTTCCTGCACCAGTTCAAGGGCGTAACGATCGTCATTCTTCAATGTCACTCCCGGAAAACCGGCCAGCAACACCGCCTGTTCCTTGTCGCGCGTTTCGGTGAGGCGTTTTATGCTTGTCAGCTCGAGGGGGCGCGGACCCTTGGGCAGGACGGGAGCGCCCGCCTTCCAGCCGCCAAAAAACTTTTCCATCATGGCCTTCCAGGCGGCGGCCTGAACGTCGCCGAAAATGGCCATGACGCAGTTGTTGGGGACAACCATTGCCTTGTAAAAAACCGCCAAGGCGGACAAGGGGAGAGCCTTGACGCTTTCTTCCGTGCCAGCGGGATCCAAACCGTAGCCGGCGCCGCCAAAAAGGCCGCGACGCATGGCCTGACTGCAAAGTTGCAGCAACTGGTCTTCTTGCGAGCGGATTAATTCCAACTGAATCCGCCGTTCCCGTTCAAAAGCCTCCGCCGGAAACGAGGGGTTCAACAAAACATCGGCGAAGACCTCGAAACCGGTTTTCAGATCGTCGCTCAGAACCTCGGCGGAGACGCCAAAACTGTTGTTGCCGCCGAACGTTTCAATGCTGCCGCCGACGGACTCGATTTCGGTGGAAATCTGTTCCGCGCTGCGCCGGGCGGTGCCTTGCAGCAGCATTTTGGACATCAACTGGGTCAGGCCGTTGTTTTTTTCCGATTCGGCCAGGACGCCGCCTTGAAAGACGGCGCGCATTTCGACGAACGGCAGGCGATGGTCTTCCTTGACCAGGAGGCGCAGGCCGTTGGGGAAGACGATCTTTTGCACGGCGTTCTCGGTAGAGACATGGACCGTTGCGGCGGCTTTGGGCGCAGCCCCTTCCGGCAACAAGGCGTAGAGAGTGCGATTGGCCGGTGTCAAATACTCCCGGGCGACTCGTTGCAGCGTGGCCGGGGTGGCTTGTTTGGCCGCGGCCAGGTAGCGCTCGGAGAAATTCAAGTCGTTGGCCGCCAGCCAATTCGAGCCCAGATCCTGCGCCTGGCCCTGCATTGTCTTGCGCGTAGCCAACATGCCGGCGACGAATTGCTTGACGACCTTGGCCAGTTCGCCGGCGGGCACGGGTTCATTTTGGACGCGCTCGACTTCCGCGAGCAAGGCGTCGCGCGAGGGGGCGAATTTATCCGCATCCACGACCGCGCTCATGCCGAACAAGCCTTGGTCGGCGGCGCAATACGTCCAGGCATCGGCCGATGTGACCAACCCCTGTTTCTCGCGCACCTCACGAAAGAGGCGCGAACTGCGTCCGCTGCCCAAAAGGGAGGCCAGAATATCCAGGGCCGGCATGTCGGGATGACGGACATCGGGGATGTGCCAGGCGAAGTGGAAATAGCCTAGTTGGATGGAAGCCTCCTCGATGATGTCGCGCGGGCCGGTTTGTCTGGGTTCGCGCGGCAGCACCATGGGGGCCAGCGGCCTGGCTTTGCTCCTGGAGAAAGCCTCGCGGATCTGGGTCACGACCGCATCGGCCTTCACGTCGCCTGTCACGATGAAGAACAAGTTGTTGGGAACGTAACGTTCCCTGTAGTAAGCCAGAATGTCCTCCGGCTTGAGCGTGTTGAAAATCTCCGGATAGCCGATGATGGTGAAGCGATACGGACTTTTGGTGTAGGCGACCTCGAAAAGCCTGCGGCCGGCCCGGCGTGCCGGATCGTCCTGTTCATGTCCATTTCGCGGCGGATGACATCCAGTTCCTTGTCCAATTCGGCCGCGGGCAGGCTGGCGTTTTGCATGATGTCGCACAGGATGTCGATGGCGACGGTGGCGCCGGTGTCGGGGACATTGATATGATAGACCGTGCGATCAAAGGACGTGTAGGCGTTCATGTAACCGCCGGCCTGCTGCACTTCCTGGTCGATGCGGCTGCCGGGACGGGTGGTTGTGCCCTTGAAAAGCATGTGTTCGAGGACATGGGACAGGCCGGCCCCGAGCCATTTGCCCTCGCAGATGCTCCCGGTATTGCACCAGGCCTGGGCCGAGACAACCGGCGCGCTGTGGTCTTCCCGAATAATGAGCACCAGGCCGTTTTCCAGAGTCACCAGCCGAACGTCCGGAGGGATGCCCGGAATTTGACTTTGTGGGACGCGAGGAGCAGCGGTTTGGGATTTCTGTTTTTTTAGCGCCGGCATGGCGGCGGCTTTTCTCGACGGTGCGAGACGTGCCGTTTTTTGTTTGGCGCCGATCATCGAATTCCCGGAAGAGTCACCCTTTGCCGATTATCCTGGGTTGCGACGGTTTCGGTTCCAAAACCCGCGGTTTGGCCGGCAGAAACGGCTTGCGGAAAGCTTCATCAAAATCATACCCATTCTTAAAATCGTCGCGGCTGTCGGATTGGGATTGTGTGGCCTGATGGTGCTGGATCAGATTGAAAACAATTTCGCCGAAATCTTCGCAGGAATGAATGCCCCACTCGGACAAGACGGTTGCGGTCATGGGGCCGAACATGTCCAGGGCGTAATCGCGGATGCCGTTGAGCAGTTCCTTGCCGCCGACGTGTTTTTGCTCCTGTTTATGCCGTCCGAGGGCTTTTTGGGTGTAGTAGATCGCTTCCTGCACGAACGTGTAGGCCTCAGGCTCATAACGGCCATCCTCCGACACAATCTTGCGGATGGCCTCTTCAAAATTAAGCGATTGCATATTTACGGTCTTTGCTGCGTGCCGGGCATCACAGGCGCGTGAGCCTCGCGATACGTCTTCACCGCCCACCCCGTGAGCAATAATGCTAAAATCAGACAAAGCACAAACTGTTCCTGCTTTGTCAGATTTCTCATCCTGCAGTCAATATACAGTCGGCGCGTCGAATTTCCAAGCGAAATCAGACGGAAGCGGGCGATGGAACCGGCATTCCGCCGATCAGGGATTCTGCGGCACGAAAGACACGAAGCGCAAAAAGCGACAAAGGACCAAAGGCCCCGTCTGTGTGAGTCCCACTGATTAAATTGGCGTTCAAACCGGCAAACCGAGACTTGACCGAACATCGCGACGAATGCTCTTGCAGTGTTTGAGAGCCATCTGGGCCTCGGCCAACGTCGCCGAATCGCCGGGATACCTGAAATCCACGGCGTAATCTTCCAGCAGGTGCGTCTGCGGGAGAAAAGCGGACCATAGTGGCTCCAGTGGCAGCAACAACTTCAGCAAAGCCGCCAAATCGTGCGTTTTGGGAAAGGCCACACCCGCCTCGCAAAGCCGCGCCTTGAAGTATTTCTCCACCGTTTGCTGGGCATGAAAACAGGCGGCGTCATAGACGCGCTGCTTGCGTCGGCGCATGATCTGGGCCGCGACCTGAAAATCGCCCTCAGCTTTTTCCACCCATTCCCGGGTCAGTGGCTTCATAGAGAATGTCTCCCTTGGCCAAAACTTCCTGGAGGAAAGAATCGCCCCATTGCAGCCGTCGGGCGATGAATTCCGGCGTGCGGACGATCAGGTCCAGAGGAAAATCAGCCGGGATGCGCTGGCGGATTTCGAGCGATTTGCGGCCCCGCTTGCGGTCGAACGGCATGATCACGAGCACATCCACATCTGAGTCCTCCGTGGGTTTGCCGTAGGCGTACGAACCAAAAAGGATGATCTTGCGCGGGCGAAATTCTCGCGCAATCGCGTTGCTGAAGGCCCGGATTTGAACACGCTTGACCAAGGCGATATTAATAGACCGCAATGCTCACCATGTGTCAAACCATATTGGCCCAATTTCGTGATTTACCCGGCTTTGCGAAGCATGGAAATCAAACCACTATGTTGACCAGGCGTTTTGGAATGACGATGATCTTCTTGACGGGTTTGCCGCCAATGAAGGCCTTGACCTTGTCGCCGGCCAGGGCGGCCGATTCGATCTGGGCCTGGGTGGCATCGGCCGGAACAGTAATCCGGTCCCGCAACTTGCCGTTGACCTGCACGGGTATTTCCACGGTGTCTTCGGTGAGAAATTGCGCGTCGAATTTCGGCCATGGTTCGTAGGCCAGGGTGGCGGCGGGGTCCGCCGGGGCGCAAAGCTTGGCGTGCAGTTCCTCGGCCAGATGCGGCGCGAACGGTTGCAGCAGAATCAGGAAGTCGCGCAAAACCGACTTGGGTTTGGTTTCCCAGGCAATCGCATCATTGACAAAAACCATCAAGGCCGAAATGGCGGTGTTGAATCCAAAACGGTCGAGATCTTCGGTGACTTTTTTGATGCAGGCATGGAGCGTTTTGAGCTGGGCAGGCGTGGGGGGACAGTCCTGAATGGCCGCGCTCAGCCGGATTTGATCCAGCGCCCCGGATTCCTCCGTTCCATTTGCCGCCTGGTTTTGTTCGAATTCGGTTTCGCTTTTCTCATCGACGAACAACCGCCAGACCCGCCCCAGAAAACGATACACTCCTTCCACACCCTTGGTGTTCCACGGCTTGACCATTTCCAGCGGCCCCATGAACATTTCGTAGAGCCGAAACGCGTCCGCGCCGTATTCGCGCAGAATATCGTCGGGATTAATGACGTTGCCGCGGGATTTGGACATTTTTTGGCCGTCCTGGCCAAGGATCAGCCCCTGGTTGACCAGCTTGGCAAACGGTTCGGGCGTGCTGACACAGCCCAAATCGAAGAGAACATTATGCCAGAATCGGGCATAAAGCAGGTGCAGCACGGCGTGCTCGATTCCGCCGACGTATAGATCAACTCCGGGCGCGGCGCCGGGACCGGCGGTGCCCATCCAATAATGTTCCGGTTCAGGTCCGCAAAAGGCGACGTCATTCCGCGGGTCGGTAAAGCGCAGGTAATACCAGCAACTGCCGGCCCATTGCGGCATGGTGTTGGTTTCGCGCCGGGAGCCGTCGGGCAGGTTGACCCATGCCTTGGCCCGCGCCAAAGGAGGTTCGCCCGAGGCGGTGGGCTTGAAATCCGTCAGGTCCGGCGGTAGCACGGGAAGGGCGGATTCGGGCAGCGCCTCGTGTTGAAGATGGCCGGTGGCGTCTTCCTTCCAGATAATCGGAAACGGTTCACCCCAGTAGCGTTGCCGGCTGAAGAGCCAGTCGCGAAATTTATAATTGACTGTTCCCTTACCAAGACCATGAAATTCAAGCCAGGCTGTAATCTTCTTCTTTGCCTCCGCTGTTGGAAGACCATTTATGTCGCAATACTCTGAACGGGAGTTCGTCGCGCTTCGCCATTTCCCGGCGGATTCAAAAGCAATTCCTTCCTCGCAAAATGGAGCTTTCATTGGGCCAATCGCTCCACCAACTTTTCCACCGTCAGGCAGTTCGATTGGTTTCAAATCTTTTGGGATGACAACCTGTTTAATCGGCAAACTGAATTTCTTAGCAAACTCCCAATCGCGTTCATCGTGAGCGGGGACAGCCATGATTGCGCCTGTCCCATAACTGGCAAGCACGTAGTCAGCAACCCAGATTGGAATCAATTCACCATTGACGGGATTGATGGCATACGCGCCAGTCCAAACTCCAGTTTTTTCTCTGGCAAGTTCTGTACGTTCAAGATCAGATTTGGATGCAGCGGAGGCTTTGTAATCGGCCACTGCCCTGTGCTGTTCCGGCGTAGTGATGGTGTCCACCATTTTGTGTTCTGGTGACAAAACCATGTACGTTGCACCGAACAAAGTGTCCGGTCGCGTCGTGAAGACGCGGATTTTTTCGTCACAACCTTCAGGTATTCCGGGTTGAAAGCGTCCGCCGGCTGCGACGGACCAGAGAAAGTCGACTTCCGCGCCCTCGCTGCGCCCGATCCAGTTGCGCTGCATTTCCTTGAGCGATTCGCTCCAATCGATTTTTTCCAACCCGGCCAGCAACCGTTCCGCATAAGCGGTGATGCGAAGCATCCATTGCCGCATGGGTTTGCGCACGACGGGAAAACCGCCGACTTCGCTTTTGCCGTCGATAACCTCCTCGTTGGCCAGGACGGTGCCGAGTTGCTCGCACCACCAGACGGGCGCTTCGGACACGTAAGCGAGGCGACTTCGCGTGATTACTTCCTGACACGTCGTTTTCCCTTCCTGAGTAAACTTTATGTAGGCCTGGTGGATCCCGATGAGATAATTGCTCTCCTGCCATTCGCCCTGTCTTTTGGGTTGGTCACTGAGCGCGTCCTCCAATAGGTCAATCGGCACAGCCTTGTTCAGATCGTGGTCGAAATAGCTGTTGTAAAGCTTGAGAAAAATCCACTGCGTCCATTTGCAGTACTTCGGGTCCGTCGTGTCGATTTCGCGGCTCCAATCATAACTGAACCCGAGCGATTTTATCTGGCGCTTGAAGACGCCGATGTTTTCCTCCGTCGTTTTTCGCGGATGCTGTCCGGTGCGGATGGCGTATTGCTCGGCCGGGAGTCCGAAGGCGTCCCAGCCCATCGGGTGCAGCACGTTGAAACCGAGGGCGCGGCGATAGCGCGCCAGGATATCGGTGGCGGTGTAGCCTTCCGGGTGACCCACGTGCAGGCCTGCGCCGGAGGGGTAGGGGAACATGTCGAGAATGTAGAACTTGGGCGGCAGCTTTCCCGCCGGGGTGTTGCCGCGCAGGCCGTGCCGTTTAGCGGCCGGATGTTCCGGCGGGATGGAATCGCCGGGGTTCCAGGCGCGGAAAGTTTGCCGCGCCTCCCAAAAGCGCTGCCATTTTGGCTCGATCAGATGAAACGGATATTGTCGCCGCATAAGAAGCGCGTGGATATTGCGGAAAGAAGCGGCGCCGGGCAAGGAGTTTGCGTTCCCCGCCGGGACTATTTCTTGTCTGCCGGAATAACCCCGGCCTCAATCAGCTTGTGCAACTTCGGGCGGATGACGAACTGGCAATAGTCCTGGCTTTGATGCTTGTTGTAGTAGTTCTGATGATACTTTGCCGCCGGGTAAAACTTCGTCAGCGGCACAATATGCGTCGTGATGGGCGCGGACAAACGCCGGGCCTCTTCCGCCTCGGAATTTTCCGCGGCAGCCTTCTGGGCTTCATTGCTGTAGAGAATGATGGAGCGGTATTGGGTGCCGACATCGTTGCCCTGGCGATCAAAGGTCGTCGGGTCGTGGGCCTCCCAAAATATCTCCAGCAGTTTGTCGTAAGAGATGACCGAAGGATCAAATTTGATCTGCACGACCTCGGCGTAACCGGTCTCGCCGGTGCGAACCAGTTCGTAGGTGGGATTGGGTGCCACGCCGCCGGCAAACCCGGAAACCACCGATTTCACGCCGGGGATGCGTTGGAAAACAGCTTCGGCGCACCAAAAGCAACCACCGCCAAAAGTGGCGGTTTCCAGCTTATGCGGCGAGTTGGTGGATTGAGGCGCGGCAATCATGGGAAGCGCGCTGAGTAGAACGCTGGCCAAGAGGCTGGCGGCGGCCAGGAGCCGGGCCAATCTGCTTCGCGCCTTGGGATGGCTGTGATAATTCATGCTCGATGGCCCAAGCATCACCGCTTTGCCGGCAGATTTCAATGAAATGTTTTGCGCGCGCATTATTCCGGGCAGCCTGAGAATCGGCGAGGCTCTCCGCCATTAATTTTCTTTAAATGGACGCTGGATGCGGATAGAGTTGCGCAATGACGAAAAGAATCTCCACGCTGTGCGGGCTTGGTGTGGCGCTGGCCCTGCAGGCCAACGCCCCGGCGCAGACCATCACGAATCAACCGCAGAGCATAACCGTCAACAACGCCTCCACCGCCACTTTCACCGTTGGCGCTTCCAATGCCTTGAGCTATCAATGGCAGTTCAACGGCACAAATATCCACGGCGCAACCAACTCGTCGCTGACGTTGGAGGACGTCATGACCAACCAGGCGGGAAGCTATACGGTCGTTGTCAATGGTTCGGTGACGAGCGCTCCTCCGGCGGTATTGACCATCGTGCCGGGCACCATTGTGCGGCTCAGCTTCTCCGGGTTGCTCCAGCACATGGGCGGCAGCAACCTCGACGTGCAGCTGTTCGACCATGACAAGCCGGCAACGGTGCAGAATTTCCTTCATTATATAATTTCAGACGCGTTTTCGAATATGTTTTTTGAGCGGTGTGTTCCCGGGTTTGTGTTGCAGGGCGGGAGCTATGGGGCGTCAAATCGGACCAGTGCGATTCCCCCTATTACGGGCTGGGATGTTATCAGCCTGACGGCTGGCAGCCAGTTTAATCCGCCGTTTTCACCCCAGGTTGCCAGCGAATATGGTTATGGGCCGCTGATTAAGAATGATTTCGGCACCGTGGCCATGGCGTTGAAAGCGACACCGGATAGCGCCCAAAACGGCTTTTTCTTCAATTTGGCCGACAATTCCCCGTACCTTAATGGTCAGGAAGGGAATTTCACGGTGTTTGGGCGGATACTCGACGGCACAAACTTGCTGCAATACTTCAATGAGTTAAGCTCCGGGACCGGCATGGTCGCAAATGGAGGTTTTTTGGATGAAGGCACGCTCAATACGAACGGGCTGTTTCCAACCTTGCCGGTCGATTACACTGGGGACAGCGCGCCCGCCAATGCGAATCTGGTCTTTTGTGATTTCACATTTTTGACGCCTCTGACGGTGGATACCAACCCGCCCTTGGCTGCAATAACGTCTCCCGCAACCAATGAAGTGCTGACCAACTACTTGCTGCAAGGGACGGCGAGCGACGAGGTGGGGCTGGCGCTGGTGAGATGCATTTTAACCCCCCAGGGGAACAACGGGGTGTTTCCGTATCCATATACCAATGCAGTTATTCTGACGAATTACGCCAGCGGGACAACCAATTGGTCTTTCAACTTAAGCAGCGTTGTTGGCCCGGGCGTTTATTCTGTAAACGTTCAGGCACAGAACGGAGCCGGATACCTCAGCACAAATCTACCAATCCAACTGGTGACTAATACTGCGATTCTTACAAATGGCAACGGCACTGTCAGTTTTGTGCAGGGAGCGCCCACCAACGCCAATCCCATAGGCTATCCATTCCAGTACACCAACATCTATGAAGTGATGGCAACCCCCGCGTCGAACTGGACCTTTGTCAACTGGAGCGGTGGCGGGGGAGCCTCGACCAATGCGGACCTGACGTTCCCGTTCGAATTCACCGTGTTTACCGCCACGTTTATCTCGAATAGCCCCAACGGCATTGCCTTTACATCTCCTGCGCCCAATGCCATGTTGAGCAACACGCTCTTCAACATCACCGGCACCATTAACACCAACGTGTTAACGCCTCCGGTGACGGTGACCTGCCAGATTTTTACCAACGCAGCCACGAATTATGCGGTCACCCAGCCGCAGACGGTTACCGGAACGACAAATTGGCTGGTGGCGGTGGCGAGCTACCTCCACACCGGATCCTATACCATTCAGGCCCTGGCCACAGATCAAATGAGCAATAACACGGTGATCTCGGAGAGTTTCAACTTCACCGCCGATACAAACTTGCCTACCGTGTCCATCACCTCTCCCGCCTCCAATAACTTGTTCCATTTGGGCGAACCGATGCTTTTCCAAGGAACGGCAAGCGACAGCGTGCTGCCGTTGGCCTCCGTGTCCTGCATCCTGGCTCCGGTGGCCAATGCGGACGGGACGGTCCCGTACAACGGGGAGATCTTTACCAATACCGCCATTGGGACAACCAACTGGTCGCTGGACTGGAATACCATACCAGATACTACTGCTGATCCAGGCACTATTCTTCCCGGCGCATTTACGCTCATGGTCCAGTCGCAGGATGTGGCCGGAAATGTCAGCACAGCGGCCAGCGTCCCACTGACAATCAGCGCCATCCGTATCGTTGGCCAGGGGACTGTCGCTCTTGTAAAAGGCACAAATCTCATGACCAATGTGATTGGCTATCCCCTGGGATACGGCGACGATTATGAAGTGAAGGCAACCCCC
Source organism: Limisphaerales bacterium (assembly GCA_052325505.1). Taxonomy (GTDB): domain Bacteria; phylum Verrucomicrobiota; class Verrucomicrobiia; order Limisphaerales; family Palsa-1400; genus DASRLE01. The sequence continues at coordinate 32,443 of JBKQUS010000179.1, read as the reverse complement.
GCGGCGGGCCAGGATTTTGTCGATTGGACCTACAACGATTATACCATTGCCAATCCGAACTTGGACTTCGGCTATTATGGGGGGCTTCTGACTGCGACATTTATTTCAGCCGACACTCCCAGGGGGTCAAAGGGCATTGCTTTCACCTACCCTGCGAACAAGGCCAGGGTGGCGACGAATAGTTTTCGGCTGAGGGGGACGATTGCGCCCAGTGTCAAGGCCGCCCAAGTCACCTGCCAGATTTCGTCATTGACAACCAGCGCTGTGATCGGCGCGCCACTGACGGTTATCGGCACGAATACCTGGTCGGTCCTGGTAAGCAACCTTCCGCCCGATGATTATTACGTCACGGCGGTGGCGACGAATGCGGCCGGGTCGTTAAGCCCGTTGAGCACGGCAATTTCCGAACGGTTTTCCGTGGTTGACTTCACAGGAGTGACCGGGACTTACAGCGGGCTATTCTTTTGCACCAACGGCCCGGTGACGCTGACCAATTCAGGCTTCCTCACCATGACAGTGGGGGCTTCCGGAGCGTTTAGCGGGAGATTGCTGTTCCCCGGTTATGGGCCGGCTTCATTCGCTTTGGCCTTTTCTCCGAACGGGAGCACCAACTTTGGCTCCCAGGATTTTCACGGAAGTCCGCTGTATCTTTCCGTGAGTTTGGATCTAACCAACGGAACGGATACTTTGACGGGCACGATCAGTTCCACGACATGGTCGTCTGATCTCGTCTGCTACCGGGCGGCCTCGAAGCTTTCCGCTCATACCACGCCCGCCACCGGAAAATACATACTGGGCCTGAGTCCCTGGCTTTGGCCGAATACCAACGGCTATGCTGCGCTTTCCGTGGGCAACAGCGGCGTACTCAGCTTGAGCGGCGCGCTGCCGGACGGCGCAGCGTTTTCGCAGTCAACCAGAATTTCCAAGGACGGCATCTGGCCGCTCTACGCCATCCCGGCCGGCTACAAGACGAACGGAGTGCTCATGGGTTGGGAAACCAACCAGGCGGCGGGAGTCTCCAGCGGCCAATTGTACTGGCTTAAAACCACCAATATTGGCGCTTATTTGACAAACGGGATTGATGCGATGGTGGACTCAACGGGGACAACTTATAATCCTCCCGCAAAGGGCGGTTACTCAATCGTTTTTCAGGACGGCACAGGGGCCTTGCTGGCCAGCAATAATCTGACCATGACCCGCACCAATAGCGGCAGCCAATTCAGCGCGGGGAACACGAGCCGGACAGACAAATTGGCGGTGTCCCTCTCAACCAGCGGAGTTTTGACCGGACATTTTGTGAGCGTCAACTCCACCAAATCGCTGCAATTCAAGGGCGCTTTCTTTGGCCAGGAGGAGGGCGGCTCTGGTTTCATTCTCGAAAACAACGGCCAGACGGGGTATTTCCTACTGGAACCTTCGGACGCGCAATGAGCTTGTCTTGCGCCCATCGTGGATGAACAGGCTTTTTTCGATTTTTTTCGGTTTTTGCCTGATTTTCACCTTTTGGGCGACCGCCCCGGCCCAGACCATCACCAACCAGCCGCAAAGCATCACCGTCAACAACGCCTCCAGCGCCATGTTCACGGTTGGGGCCAGCAACGCGACGGGCTATCAATGGCAATTCAACTCTAACAACCTGACCGACGGCACAAATCAGAGCGACGGTGTGGTTATCAGTGGCTCGACCAACTCGGTGCTGACACTGGAAGACGTCACCGCCAATGAGGCCGGCAGCTACACGGTGGTTGTCAGTAACTTGACCAATTCTGTGACAAGCTCCAACGCAGTGTTGACCATCGTGCCTGGAACCATTGTCACATTCACCTTTTCCGGCTTGCTAACTAATGCGCCCGGCAGCAATGTGCAGGTGCAACTTTTCAACCATGACAAACCGGTGACGGTGCAGAATTTCATCCACTACATCAGGGCTGGCGCTTATACGAACCTGTTCTTTGACCGGTGTGTCCCGGGGTTTGTTCTACAGAGCGGAGACTACGGCGCGACAGATCAGACCAACACAAATTCTCCTATAACTGGTTGGGATATAGGCGGTTACACAGCCCGCAATCCGTTCAATCCGCCATTTCCATCTCAAATTGATAGCGAATTTAGCGTCGGGCCGCTGATTCAGAATCGCTTTGGCACGATTGCGATGGCGCTTGGTTCGAGCTCAAATTCTGCCACCAGCGCTTTTTTCTTTAACTTGGCTGATAACACGAGCGGCCCGGACAATTTGGATACAACCAATAATGGGCCATTCACCGTTTTCGGACGAATACTCAACAATTCGAATGAGATGGCGTTCTCAAATGTGCTTGCGTATTTTAATACATTGAGCAATGGAAATGGCGCGGTCGAACCTGCGGCGTTTTTAGATGATGGTACGTACATCACAATCCCCGGCCAAGGCCTTTTGCCAGTCGATTATACGGCATCCAACGCGCCGGCAAACGCGAATCTGGTCTTTTGTAGCTTCGAGCTAACATCTCCGCCCGGCACAACCAAGGTTCCTACGGTTTCGATTATCTCTCCCGCGGCGAACGCTGTGCAGGACGACAGCGTCCGATTAACCGTTCTGGGAACGGCGGTTGACGCCAACGACATCGGATTAGCGTGGGTGCGCTGTGATCTCATTCCGATGCCTGCGGCGGACGGGATGAGTCCGAATGGGGGTATTTCGCTGACGAATTATGTTCTTGGGGCAACCAATTGGTCGCTGGATTTTGGGATTGTTGCACCAGGAACGTACGAGCTGGGCTCTCAGGTCCAGGACGAGGCCACAAATGTAAGTACAGAAGTTTTTGTCCAGCCGGTGATTGTTACGGCAGTCGTCATCAATGGCAACGGAACTGTCAGCTATATGAACGGTGGCACCAACCTTGACGTTGTGGGCTATCCTTTCGATAACGGCGGCGACTATATTGTGGTGGCAACAGCCGGGACTAATGATCTGTTTGTTAGCTGGAGCAGCGCTTATTATAATCTTGTGGACTCTGAATTATACTTTCAGAATTCTGACGGTTATCCGTGGACCGCGACGTTTATTTCGAATGGCATTCCGAACAGCATCGCCTTTACCTATCCAGCCTCAAATGGGATAGTTGGCAACAACACGTTTAACATCACCGGGACCATTTCCAACGTTCCATCAAATACAGCGACCATAACATGCCAAATCTACTCCGCGGCGAACTACCAGGCGGTTGGCGCGGCGCTTACGAACATCGGCACGAATACGTGGTCAGTTACGGTGAGCAATCTTTCTGTTGGCTACTATATTGTCCAGGCTGTCGCGGTGGCCCTGAATGGGGACAAGACGTTGATCACTAACAACTTCAGTGTCCAGACAAACGCTCTTCTGGGATTGGATATTATTGGACCCGGAAGCGTTTCGGGGGCTACCAACGGCGAACTTATCCCGGTGCTTTCAACTTTTCAGGCTACGGCAAATCCCTATCCGAATCAGTTTTTCTACACATGGACCTATGGAACTGAGGTTTCCCTGAACCCTGTGCAAACATTCACGATGTCCGGCGCCTCGACCTTGACGGCGACATTCGTTTCCAACACGCTTCCTCCTAACAGCATTACTTTTACATCCCCGGCGGCGAATGTTGTCTTGAGCAATTACAGCGTCCAAGTCGGGGGCACGATTCTCAGCAACGTGCCGTCGCCGCCGTTGACCGTGACCTGCCAGATTTTCTCGCAGACAAACGGGCTGGCGATGCTTCCCTCGCAGACGACGAGCGGGTGGACAAATTGGTCATTGAGAATGACCAACCTTCCCGCGGGCGACTATATTGCCTTGGTAAAGGCCGTGGACCAGGCAAGCAACAGCACGGTGATCAGCAACAATTTCAGTGCCCACGTTGATACCAATGCTCCTGGGCTTGCGATTCTTGTGCCAGGGACTAGTACCCTCCTGAGCGCCGACAATCCCCTCATGGTCAGCGGAACCGCCAGTGACACCAATGGGCTGGCGTGGGTGTATTGTAACATGACTCCGCTGACGAATGCAGATGGGACTGTTCCGAACCATGGCGCTGTTTTCGGCAATTACGCCAATGGAACAACTAACTGGTCTCTGAATTTTGGAATTGTTCCGCCGGGCGTGTATAGCAGCTTTGTTGGGGTTTTGGACAATGTTGGAAATGTCAGTCAATCGACTCAACTGGTGACGAATACCGGCATTCTTATCAATGGCAATGGAAGTGTGAATCTCACGCAGGCTGGGATCGTCAAGACGAATCCCATTGGTTATCCATTGCAATATCAGGCCGGCTATAAAATGGCGGCAACTCCGGCGGCCGGCTCAACATTTGTCGGTTGGAGCGCGGGGGCCTACACCACGACCAATCCGGTGGTTTCCTTTACAAATGCCCCGGGGCTGTTATGGACTGCAACCTTTGTGCGGAGCAACTCAGGGAAAGGCATCTCCTTCACCTACCCAACAGCCAACGCCAGATTAACGACCAACACATTTCTTTTAAAGGGAAGGATGAAGTCAGGCTACGAGTCTGCCCTGGTAAGCTGGCAGATTTCCTCGCTGACAACCGGTTTTGGCGTTGGACCCTTGTTGGCGGCTAGCCGTGCCACGACCTGGTCGGCGGCGGTGAGCAATCTCCCGCCCGATAATTATGTGGTCGAGGCGGTGACGACCAATGCGGCGGGCCAAAGCACAGTCATTTGGGAAAAATTCTCGGTTGTTGCCTTTACTGATGTGGCTGGGACTTACAGCGGCCTGTTCATTTGCACGAACAACCCCGTGACTCCGACCAACTCTGGCTCTTTGACGTTTACCCTGACGCCATCCGGTGCCATGAGCGGCAGGCTGGTCTTTCCGGCTTACGCGCCGATTCCAATATATCCTGTTCCCTTGTATAACAGCTATTTTACAATCGGATCGATGTCGACCGGCATTGCGGATTTTCACGGGAAGCCCCTGAACGTGTTGATTCAATTGGATTTGAGCAACGGCACAGACGTTGCAACTGGAGTGATTTCTTCGGACACATGGTCTTCCGATCTGAATTGCTACCGCGAGGTGACGAAACTTTCCTCCAACACCATGCCCGCCACAGGCAAATATGTTCTCAGCCTGCAGCCTGGGGGCCAAACGAACGGGCGGGGCACGAACGGTTACGCGGCCCTGGTCATCAATGGCAGCGGCGTCATCGCGTTGAGCAGCGCGTTGCCGGACAATACAACGTTTGCACAGTCGGCCAGGGTTTCCAAGGAGGGCATTTGGCCGCTTTACGCGGTCCCTGCCGGCGACAAGAACAATGGTATGCTCATCGGGTGGGAAACAAACAGCGCAGCCGGGAGTTGCAGCGGCCAGTTGTATTGGTATAAAGCGCCGAATATCGGCAGTTATTATGCAGGCGGCGTTGGCGTTATAAGCAATATGCTGGTGAGTTCGGTCGGGACGAACTATGTGCATCCCACGAACGGCAGCCAGTATTCGATCGTTTTTGGAGGAGGAACGATTGTGCCCCCGTTGACCAACAACCTGGGGGTGAATGAAAAGGGCCAGTTGTTTGTTTACGGCAGCCCGGCCGACAAATTGAAGATTTCCCTTTCAGCCAATGGCGTCATAACCGGTTCCCTTTTTAACACGAATGATAATCAAACGCTGCGATTCAAGGGAGCTTTGATTGGTCCGTCACAAGGCGGTTCGGGTTTCATTCCGGAAGTTGGAGGACAGACAGGTTGGTTTGAACTGGAGCCTGGGCCTCAGTAATCCACGCGATGGCGCCCACCACGGTTTGCAACTTATGACCACGCTGCTGATTGCCACGCGCAACGCGCACAAAGTCCGGGAGATCGGGCAAATTCTGGGAGGGGATTTTCGTTGTCTTACTTTGAACGATTTTCCCGGCGCGCCCGCGGCCATCGAGGATGCGGAAACCTTTGCCGGCAATGCAAAAAAAAAGGTTGCTTCCCTGGCCGAATGGCTGACAAAGAGTCCGGAGGCGATGTCGGTCCCGGCGGAAGAGCCCTTTTACATCGTCGCTGATGATTCCGGTTTGGAAGTGGACGCCCTCGACGGTGCTCCCGGAGTCCACTCGGCGCGCTTTGCGGTCGGGGCCGCGCCCGGCGTTGCCAACTCCCCGGATTCAGCCAACAACGCCAAATTGCTTCGCTTGCTCGAAGGCAGGCCGGCCCGGGAACGGACGGCCCGGTTCCGATGCGTCCTGGCGGTCCTTCGGCTGGCCTTCTCCTTGGGGTCCCGGCGCGCTCTGCCGTTTTCCCCGAACCAGATTGCGCTGCTTGACGGTGTTTGCGAAGGGAGGATCAGCCAGAGTGCGTCGGGCCGGGGCGGTTTTGGCTACGACCCGCTCTTCGTGCCGGACGGTTATGCGCAATCCTTTGCCGAATTGGGGGACGAGATAAAGAACAAGTTGAGCCACCGCGCGCGCGCCTTGCAGAAGCTCAAGCAGTTTCTCGGGAAAGGGCCGGGGTGACGATGTCCGCTATTCGGGCGGCAGAACGCCGGCTTGGGGGGTCACTTGCGCGATGTTGGGCGTAACGTCGGCCTCGACTCTGCCCAGTGCCCAATTCATCCCGCCCAGGAGGACCTGTTGGAAAACGGGATTGGTCCAAATATCATCGCGGTGGCCCATGCTGGTGTAAAAGACACGGCCCCTGTGACTCATTTGGCCCTTGTGCAGAAGAAGAGAGGCCCCGTGCGGGAAGCCTGTGGAACAAACTTGTCCGTTGCCATACTCGTGCGCCCAGGTGGAAGGATAGTTTGGGCGATCATAGGCGCGTTTGTTGCCGCCTGACGATTTGACCATAATGGAGGTGTCCTGCACCAGAAGCACATGCAGATCAGGCGAAAAATATTTGAGCGAATACCATTCTTCCAATGGCCCGAAGTCATCCGGCACCGCGCTCATTCCGGGGAAATTCTTGTCCACGCAGATCTGGCGGGCGCGCTGCTGCGAGCCGTGAATAATGAATTCCGCGCCGATCATTTTTATGTAGGGATCGATGTCGGCGGCATTGTTCGTCCTGCGGGCCGCACCGCGCTCTCCGTATCCCGGGGAATGAAAGGTGTCGGTGGCGCTGTGGGTGCCGATGAAGCCCTTGCCGTTGGCGATGGCTTGGAGAAGCGCGGCCTTGCCTTCCTTGGTCATGGGCGGATTCTTGTCCGAGCCGGGTTGCGTCAGATCCCCTGTCGTGTAGAAGAAGAAAGCGTCGTAGTTGGCGATGTTGTCGGGAGTGAAAACGCTGCCGTCCTTGGTGAAGGTGAACTCAATGTTATTCTTTTCGCCAAGATCGGCGAGGATTTTCTCGGCTTTGCTCAATTGCCCGTCATGCCGTTTGATCATGTCATGCTCGAAGCCGGACGATTTGGAAAAGAAGAGGATTTTCTTTGGCGCCTCCTGCGCTCGGACCATGGCGGAGGCCAAAAGCAGCGCCGGGACAAGGAGGATGGACTGGATTATTGGAGCGGGAATTTTCATGGAATCGTATTGTTTATGGACGTCACCGGAGGCGATGGTGCCCTGCTGCGGAAGAATTGCAACAGCATTTCGCCCCGGCTGCTGTCGTAAATACTTGTGTTTTTTGGTTATAAGCGGGGTCGTTTTCTCAAAAGTGAGGATGCATGGATTTGGCCTCCATGGCGTGTCCAAGAGCCTGTCCTGACTGAACAACAATCAGACACTTTCCCGGCCCCCCCATCCGCCCTTGCCCGGACATCCGGGCCATGCGCTTTCAAGGGCGTGACATGGCCAAAACCATTGATAATACAGGGTTTTTTGAGGGTGCGATGCCGGATCGCGCCTGGGCGGACGGGCGGGCAGGGAGGCCCTTGGAGGCTGTGGCACGGGAGATGCAACCCCCTCAGGCGTATGATGAACAAATGGACACGAATTCACGCTTTGTTTGCCGCAACCTGGTTTATCGTTGGCACGCCAGGATTCGCCATGACCAACTCAGCGCCGCATCTTTACCCCGGCGGCGTCAAGGTGGCTCTGCAAATTGAGAACGATCTTTACAATTCGCTGGACGCAAAATACCGGAACAAGGTGCCGGCGCCGCCGGCAGGCATGGCAGCCATGGATGCGACGACGATGGCGCTGACGGGAAAGCACGGCGAGACCAACGCGTTGCACGAGACGCCCGTCTCCCCCGGCTTCGTGGATTTGATCAACCACATCGCCCACGCCAAGGCCATTGATAGAATCGAGCCGGGCTACTTTGACCAATACATGTCTGGATTGGCGCGCGAGAGAGCGAAAGGACACCTGCCCCAGGCGCCCGATATAACGGAGGACCGCTACTGGACCGACCAGGTCATGACTGATCAGGCCAGTTACTTCAACCAGATGATCGGCATGACCATGGCCATGAACTTTTCCCATCATTATCTTGGGCAGTTCGACAAATATGCCGGCGTGATGCAGTCTGGCAGATTTGTTCCCATCAACAATCTCCTTACCCAAAAGGAGTGGGAAAAGGGCGTCAGAGCGGCTGCCGCGAATGCGCTCAGTTGCGCGCTTGGCACCGAAGGGGCCAAGGCTCTTTTTGATGCGATCGACAAAATGCCTCTGCGGCCGGCTTGGACGGCCTATATCGTGCCGCAAAACATCGATATCAAGGGGCTTAACCAACAGTTGGCCAGGTACGAGATCGCCTTTTTTCGCGGCGGGTTGAACTAAGTGCCTCTATTCCAGCTCTTTGCAGCCGGATTACCCCCTCCTGCGGTCGAGAATATTTTAGATTGTTCTCGGTAATTAGCGTAGTCTGGAACGGATTCCGCCAAAACAGCCAGATCATTGGAACACAGTTTCCTCGTTTTCGAGGAACCCTTGCAAATGGCGCAGGCGGGTGGGGTGCCGCATCTTGCGCAACGCCTTGGCTTCAATCTGGCGAATGCGCTCGCGCGTCACGTTGTATTGCCGGCCGATTTCTTCCAGGGTGCGTTCGTAGCCGTCCACCAAGCCGAAGCGCATCTCGACAATTTTGCGCTCGCGCTCGGTCAAGGTGGCCAGAACATCACTCAAGGTGTCCTTGAGCAAACTGTAACTGGTCACATCCGAAGGATTGGCCGCCTTCTTGTCTTCGATGAAATCCCCCACGCTGGCGTCATCGCCGTCGCCGACGGGCGCCTGGAGGGAAACGGATTGCTGGGCCATTTTGAGGATGGCGCGGACCCGTTCGACGGGAAGATTCAGTTCATCAGCGATCTCCTCCGGCTCGGCTTCGCGGCCCAATTCCTGCATGAGGCGCTTCTGCACGCGCATGAGGCGGTTAATGACCTCGATCATGTGGACCGGGATGCGGACGGTGCGCGCCTGGTCGGCCACGGCACGGGTAATGGCCTGGCGAATCCACCAGATCGCGTAGGTGGAGAACTTGTAACCGCGCTGATATTCAAATTTCTCAACGCCTTTCATCAGGCCCATGTTGCCTTCCTGAATCAGGTCGAGGAAGGAGAGGCCGCGATTGGTGTGCTTTTTGGCGATGGAAATGACCAGGCGCAAATTGGCGGCGGCCATTTCACATTTGGCGTCATCGGCCCGCGTGGCGGCCTTCTTCATGGCGCTGTGTTCGGTCAAAAACTGGCCGTGCGGCATGCGGACAAATTTTTCCAGCGCGGCCAACTTGGCGTGTTCAGCGGCCAGTTGGGAGGTGCGGGAGGCGGACTTGCGGCGCTTCTCCAGTTCCTCGATGGAACGAAGGGTAGTTTGGATCTGGTCGGCGGCATTGTCCGAAACGAGCATGATTTCCTCGGCCACTTTCGGCTTGTAATAGAATTTTGGATAACAGGCCTGAAGCGCGCTGTGCAGGCGCTGAAAATTCTTCAGGAACCGCGGGGCGGCGGGCTTGCCGCCGGTCGGGCGGCATTGTTCGTAGGCCCTGTCGAGTTTCTGATCCAGCTCGCGCGCGCGGCGGACGAGCCGCCGCAGGATGGTCAAATGAGTGGCGCGGCTTTCCACTTTCTTATCAACGATCACGCGGTCAAAACGTTCGCGGGGCGGGTCGGAAAGCAGCTTCTCGGCCAGCGCGATGTGTTCCTTGCCCGTAAAACCGAACCCAAACAAGATGCGGCGGGCCTCGGTTTCGCCTTCCTCGATGCGTTTGCAAATCTCCACTTCCTGCTCGCGGGTGAGCAGGGGGACTTTGCCCATCTGGCGCAGATACATTTGAACGGGGTCGTCGAGTATATCCAACCGGCTTTCCTCCACTTCCTCTTCCGGCTCGGGAGGTTTGGGGCGCTCCAAGTCGGGCGCTTCAACGATCTCGACTTCGAAGCCGCGCAGCTTGGAATAGACGGTGTCCAAAAGCTCCGGCGAAACAACTTCATCCGGGATGGCGTCGTTGATGTCGTCGTAGGTGAGATACCCCTGGTCTTGCGCGAGACGAAGTAATTCCTTGATCTTTTCAACGATAATGGGGGAATCGCTGGTAATGACCTCGGGGGACTTGGCGATAACGGGGACGACAGGTTGCGGCGGCTGAAGCCCCCCATTGGCAGGATGACTCCCGCCGTTACTGGGCTTGGCTTCGCCTTTGACAGGGGTTTGCAGTGTAAAACGCGCCTCCTTCAGCCCCTTTTTTTTGGGCAAGGAATTAGGAACGTTTCTCCTCCCGTTGACCCGAATGATTCTCTTTCTCAACATAATAATCGGACACCGAATCGGTGTTAAGGTTCATTAAAACCGCGGGAAAACTAGCCGCGGCATTTTTAACAAACGGATGCGGACACTTTTCTCCTGTTTTGGTTGCTCCTTTGAGTCAAAACTCCAAGAACCGGAATACCGCCTCGATGTAGGATACATATTCTTTGGATTTGTGTCAAAGAAAAGACGAAAAACGAGTCGAAAACGACACGGTTTTTGCGACATAACGCATTAGTAATAAGCATGTTATGTAAACATCAAATAATTGAAGATTATTTTGTGCCTTGGAGGGTGTCCAAAGGGCAAAAAACGGCAATTCAGGTGGTGGAATGGTCTGTTCTGGGCCGAATTCCGGCTCGAATCTCTACTTCGGACAGGGCAAAAGAACCCAGGTGCCAGGAGCCTGCGGCACCGGGGCAAAGAGTCGCTAAATGCCGGCTGAAACCATCGCGTGGATGGTTTCGAGCGCGTTTCCCTCAAGACGGTTGTTGACGTAGATATTGGGAAATGCCTTTACGGTGATCTCCTCGGTTACTTTGAGTCCAAACAGAAAATTAGGCGGGACCTGCGCGGCCAGCTCTTGGAGAAATTGTTCGGTTGGAAAGCTATAGTAGGCCGCGTCAACACAGACCGTCTTGAACACCTCGGCATATTCGGCCAGGCAGTCCCTTTGGAATCGCGTCCTGGCGACCTTGCCGCGATATTCGTATCGTGTTGGCGTATGAAGCTGTCCCAACCAGCCCTCGTATTTTCCGGAGGAGGTTCCGAGGTAAACGCCATGGGCGGCGAGATCGGACGCCTTCTCCTTCATCACGTTTCGATCGAAAGGCATTCCTGGACAATGATACTCAAGTAACCCGCCCAAGCCAACTGGATTTATCCTGGCGATCCACTGGTCGCCACTAATTCAGGCTCTCTGCTGGAAACACTGCGCAAGGGCCGGCGGCTGGCGCTGCCAGCGGGAATTCCATGACGCTGGCCGGGTCCCCGCCGGGTTGGTCTTCCTTCAAGAGGCCATATATGGCGTGGTCGGCGAAGTGGTCATGCAGCCATTCCGCACCGCGAATGACGCCTTCAAATTTGAAGCCAAGCCGCTCCGGAACCCTGCGGCTACGGGCATTCCTGCTCGCGCACTCGATGGTGACGCGGTTCAAATTGAGCGTCTGGAAAGCATGTGATACAAAGGCCCGGCAGGCGGCGGTCATGATGCCCCGCCCCTGGCGGGCTTCATCCAGCCAATAACTCAATACGGTCGAGCGATTCAACCAGTCAATGTTGAGATGGTTGATCACCCCGCAGAGTTCCCCTTCATACCAGATGCCGGCGTGAAATCCGCGGTTTTTGGAAAGTTGTTGCAGCCATCCGGTGATGAAACGGTCCAAATCGGCGGTGGAGTGGATGAGGTCAATCCAGGGATGCCATGGTCGCAAGTGGTTCCGGTTGGCGTCCATGACCTTGAACAGTTCCCGGCAATGCAGGTGTTGAATCAAGCGCAATTCGATTTGACTGTTAACTTGGCAGGTAAACACGGGTTCAATGGAAAGTGGCGTCAGGCCGTGACATAGAGGAGCGAATCAGGACTGTCGGAGGAACTGGAGGCATTCGCGTTTGTGGCCGCCGCATCCGTCGTGTCGGAATCAGCGGCGCCGCGATGATGATGGCGATGGGATTTGCCGGTTCCTTGAAGGTCATTCTGCAAACCGGCGTAGGCCTGCCGCGCATCCGCGAGATTCCCGGCATTTAGTGCGCCGGCCAGTTTCTGATAATCCGTGTTCGCCTGGGTATCGTTGCCGAACGGTTGATTGGTTGTCTGCAACTGGCTTGGAAGGTCTTGTTGGAACTCTGCCATCGCGCTTTGGGCATCGGCAAGATTGCCGGATTGGAGGGCGCTGCCGATGGCATTGAAATCGTTGACGAACTGGGTAAAGGCGCTGAGGTTGGTGGCCTGGTACGGGTTGGTTGCCGGAAATGTGCTGGATATGCTGCTCATGCCAACTTCTCAGACTTTCAGGTTCAGGATTCGGCCGACGGATTGCGCTGTGGCGCCGCCCAGGGCCGAGGTGTTGGGGACATCCAAGCCATTATTCGCTATTTCGGCATGGGTGAAAGGACGATGGGCGCGGACCGTGGGAGCGCTGTTGCCCCCTGCGGCTTGAATATCCTGCTGCAAAGTGGCAAACGCCGTTTGTGCGCCCGTCAGGTTGGCGGATTTGAGAGCGCTCCCCAAGCTCTGCAAGTCCCTGGCCGCCGGAGTGCCCGGGCCAAACAGGCTGGCCGGTCCTGCCGTCTGCGAAGTTTTTTGGATATCCTGCAGGAAGGCCGCGAACGCGGTCTGCGCGCCCGTGAGGTTGCCGGATTGAAGGGCAGTTTGAAGCGTGGTGAAATCCTGGCTGCGCTCGGTCATGGAGGAAATGGGGGTCACATTCATAAATTCTCTTCCAACATTAACATCGCCAGAAGAGATCGGCAGGATAACGGAAAAACTTTAGCCGGCGGTTGAAAAGCGGGTGCGGGTTTGGTTGCCCGTTGATTGGCCATCCGGCAATTGGTGAGTGCGTTGCGTTAGATCGCGCAGAGCCGCTTCGACTTGCGCGATCACCCCCGGCCAATCGCCGGGCTTGGGTTGGCGAAACAGGGTCATGGTGGGATACCAAGGGCTGTCCGGGCGTCCGAGCATCCAGCGCCAACAGGGGGCAAAGGCCAGAACTCCCCACACCGGACGGCCCAGCGCGCCAGCCAGGTGCAAGGTCGAAGTGCAGACGGAAATGACCAAATCCATTTGTCCCATTGCTGCCGCCGTATCGGCGAAATCACGCACCCGACTGCCGAGGTCCTCGATCTGAACGTCCGCTGGTAATTTCTTCAGGTCAGCCGCGCGCGGACCGCACTGAAGGCTCAAAAAGCGAATGCCCGGCAGGCGCAACAGCGGAAGAAACTGGTCCAGCGATGCCGAACGAATGCGATTCTTGCGGTAATCTTCGCCGCCAGCCCAAATGAGGCCCACTTTCAAAACTCCGGCAGGCTCCGCACTCAACGGAAACGCATCGGCGGATGGGATAGGAAGATACGGAACTGTCGCCGGCACATTGTCCAGCGTCGTTTTGAACAAATGCGGCAGGCTCATCAAAGCAGCGTGGGTGTCAAAAGGCGGGAGCGGGTCGCCCGGACCCAGCAGTTGATCGAGTCCCTGAACATGGCGCGCCAAAGATTGCAGGGCGGCGGGACAAACCAGCAGAACCCGCGCCCCTCGCTCCGCGAGCAACGGAATATAGCGTATGAAATGGATGGCATCACCCGCGCCTTGCTCGGCGTAGAGCAAAATCGCGCGGCCTGGAATGTCCCGGCCATCCCAAGCCGGCTGTTTGAATTTGGGTTGTTTTACAGGGGCGTCGGGCCTTTTCCAACGCCACTCATATTCCGCCCATCCACGAAGAAAATCGCCGCTGGCCAACAGCGCCATGGATCTGTCGTAGCGGATCGCGGCGTCGTCGCCGTTGAGGGCCAACGTCTGGTCGTAGGCCTGCACAGCTTCGCCAAGCCTGGTCTGGCCCATGAGGGCATTGCCCAGATTATTCAAGGCCTCTTTGAACCGCGGCTGCAGTTGCAACGCGCGTCGCGCGAACTCTTCAGCGCGGACAAAGTCACAACGCTGCTCTAAAGCCGCGGCCACGGCGTTGAGCAACTCGGCATTGGGATGCGGCTCCTGGCGGAGTGCTATATCAAAGCTGGCCATCGCTTCGTCGCACCGTGCCAGCTTGGTCAAAGCCATGCCGAGCTGCACGTGAACCCCGCGCAAATTGGGCTGGAGCGCCGCGGCTTGGCGGGTCGCATCAGCGGCTTCGGCATACCTGCCCAAGGCCAGGAGGATGCATCCGGCTGAGCGCCGAACTTCCGCGTTCGCCGGGGAGAATTTGATCGCCCGCTGAATCCACAAGAGAGCCTGTTCGTGGCGGCCCCGCTGCAATTCGACCAGGGCAAGAAAATTCAACGCAAGAATGTTGCGCGGCTCGCGCTGGATCACCTCCCCGCACAGCGCAACGGCTTCAGCGGCTTTTCCGGCCTCAAATTCCTTTGTCGCTTGCTGGAGAAGTTGGGCCGGTTTGAACATGTCACCAAGCCCGAAGTTTGAGGTACTCCCCGCAGATCCAATGCTTGGCTTGAAATTCGGATGCCGCAGACATGGGGGTCACGCTAATGAATCCGCCTGCGGGGGGCAATATAAAATCACGGGGCATCCCGCGAAACAGGCCATCCCGGCCCGGAATGTCCGCGTTGCATTTTACGCGTGTTCATGGATTATTGCCCGGTGGCTGTTCCACGTCCAAATCTGTCGCTGGCGATGATCGTCAAGAATGAATCGCGCTGTTTGGCGCGCTGTCTGCAAAGCGTCAAGGCCATCGTGGATGAAATTGTCGTTGTCGACACCGGTTCAACGGATGACACGATAAAAATCGCCCGGGAATTCGGAGCGAAAATCTCGAATTTCGACTGGGTGAGCGATTTTGCGGCCGCCAGAAATTTCGCCCTCCGTCAAGCGGCGGGCGATTGGATTCTGGTTTTGGACGCGGACGAATGGGCCGACGAGACTCTGGCGGGGGAGATTCCGGCATTCGTGCGCGGCAAGCCAGCGGTGGGCATGTTGAAGGTCGTGAGCGATTTCCGACGGCACAATCAATTGTTGCGCTCGCAGTGTTTTATTTCACGGCTGTTTCCCCGCGGCGCGCATTTTGCAGGGCACATTCATGAGCAACTGATTTCGCCCCTGGCGCGCACCCATCTGCGCGGCGACCTGAGGCACGACGGTTACCTTGAAAGCCGGAAATCGGACCGCAATATGAGATTGTTGGAGGCGGAGTTGGAGCGGGATCCGGAAAATGTGTATTATCTTTTTCAACTGGCCGTCGAACACAATGCCATGGGCCAGCCGGAGAAGGCGTTCGACTGCCTGCAAAAGGCGTTCGCGCTGGTCAAACCCGGCGATCCCGCCGCGCCCAATATCGCCGTGGATTTCCTTTACACCATCATTGAGCTGAAAAAGTTCGAGGAGGGCATTGAAGTGATCGCAAAAGCGGAAAAACATCTTGGCGCCTTTCCGGATTTTTTTCTCGTGCGAGGTTTGTTTTTCATGAACCTGATTCGGAGCAATCCGGCAAAATACGCTTCCGAATTGCCGAAGATTGAACAGAGTTTCCGGCAATGTCTTGCGCTGGGCGAAATGGACCAATGCGACGGCGCGGGCGAATCCGGCGATACGGCGGCGGGGGAGGGGGTAGGCTGCTTTGCGGGCAGAAGTGTGCGCGGCGCCGGCACGTTCCTGGCGAATTACAATCTCGGCGTGTTTTACCAGGTGTTTGGAAATACCGCAGGGGCGCGGGCTTGTTTTGAAGCCGCCGCCGCACAAGGTTACGAGCCGGCCGCCGTGCTGCTCGAAAAAATGCCGGGTACCCAAGGCAAGACCTAACTCGACCATTGGAGGCATAGCGCCGACGCACGGGCGATCCTGCGCTTCCGCTGCACTGTTCCAAGCCCCGTCGGCAATATCGGCCTTCATCGGCATGTTTCGGGCGCCACTTTAGCGGATTACAAAAAATAAATATCACCCGGACCAGTAAAGTCCCGCTCCCCCCTGCCGATGGCTCAAGTAACGATGGCGATTGGCAGCCACAAAGAGCCAATAGGGAACACTGGTGAAGCCCTTAAATGAAATTCACCACATGGCAAGGATTGCCGTGCAGTAAAAACTCCCCGCAAGGGGTGACTCAAGGAAAAGAGTTAGTTATGGTAATTAATACAAACATCGCGGCACTCGATGCCGCCAATAACCTGAATCAGTCAAACAGTTCGCTCAATGCTTCACTGGCGCGGCTTTCCACAGGCTCGCAACTGGTGAATGCATCTGATAATCCCGCCGGGTTGGCAGAATCCATCAGCTTGAACGCTCAAATCGGCCAGACCAACGCGGCCAACAATAATGTGAGCAACGCCCAGTCGTTCCTGCAAACCCAGGATGGGTACTTGCAACAGATCGGCTCGGCCCTCGATCAAATGGCCTCCCTGGCTGTCGAAGCGCAGGACGGCACCATATCGAGTTCCCAGTTGGCAGACTACAACGCGGAATTCACCGCCCTGGGCTCCTACATTACAGACACGGCGACGAAGGTGTTCAACGGCGTCAGCTTGTTCAGTTCGACCGGCTTGGCGGTGACCACCGATGGCAGCGGCGCCTCCTACACGATGGCCGGTGTTAACCTTGGCGGAGGGGCCTATTCCACTGCGGCTAATGCTACCATCACCTCCAGCGCCACCGCGGCCACGGCCCTGACGGATGTGACGGCGGCGATCTCGCTGTTGGGCACTGACCGTGCGGCTGTGGGCGCTAATGAAGAGCGCTTGCAGTACACCGGCCAGGCGCTGACCGTGCTGTCCACCAATCTGACGGCTGCCAACAGCCAGATCAGCGACGTGGATGTGGCCACGGAGAGCACCAAATTCGCCAAGTACCAGATCCTGGTGCAATCGGGCACGTCGATGTTGTCGCAGGCGAATATGAATCCGCAAAACGTGTTGAAGCTCATTCAGAACCTGTAGGGATTGAGTCATTGATTCGGTAAACCAGCTCGGGCGGCGTTCGCGCCGCCCGAGTTTCGTTTTTAGGAGGCGCTCCCTTGAGAGGCGGTTCACAGTTCGGTAAAGCCCCCCGTTGCCGGAGGACTGCGGCAGCAGGCGTGGCATTGCGTGTTGCTCCGGTGCTTACAAGCTTCATAAAGCCGCTGACCCAGCTTGGCACGTTTTCTGCGTTCTTGGCTGTAATGGTCGCAGAACGATCCGAAAGGGGACTGTCCGTGGCAGGTTTTGCCTGCCGGATGCCTTTGCTTATCCGAACGGCCGCTGTTCCGGGCAGTTTTTGCCTTTCGGATAATCCTGCACTTGAGGCCTTTGGTCGTTTCACTCCACTCAACTGGAGTCGAGCCAACACGTTATCGCCCAAACACTTCAAGGCTTTTCATGCATAGCACATTGGCTTCCCCCCGTCCGGTTGTCGGCCGTGGTCGTCGGCTTCTCGAGAGTGCGCGTCAGCATGTCGCAGAAGGGCGTCCGTTGCAGGCTGCCAAAGCCTATGCCGGGGTTCTTGAAGAGGACCCGGGTTGCGTGGAAGCCCATGGGCAGTTGGGAAGCCTGTTTTTTCAATTTAAGCGATACACCGAATCGCACGCTTGCCTGCAAAAAGCTGTGCGGCTTGCGCCCAGGATGCCCAAGGTCAATCTGCTGATGGGTGCGGTGCTCAGGGAGATGGGCCGGTTGGAGGAATCAGCCGCCTGTTGCCAGCGCGAAATCCAGCTTTCGCCTTCGGATGCTCATGCTCATTACAACCTGGGACTTGTCCTTCAATCCCTGAAGCGGCCGGCCGAGGCGGTCGAGGCATTCAAGCACGCGATCAATTTGTGCCCCGGATATGTGGATGCAATCATGGGCGAGGGAATGGCTTTGCGCCAGGCGGGCGATCACGAAGCCGCGATGGACAGCTTCGAACGCGTCATTGATCTTGAGCCGGACAATGTCGTGGCGCGCTTCGAGTTGAGCACCATCCTGCTTTCGCTCGGTCAATTTGAACGTGGCTGGAAAGAATATGAGTGGCGCAGAAAGCTCAAAGACCATCCAACCCGTCCCGTCACCTTTGAGCAGGCGCCTTGGGACGGGAAGCATCTTGGGGGACGCCGCATTTTATTGGAGTGCGAACAAGGATTTGGCGATGTCATCCAGTTCTCCCGCTATGCCAGTCTGGTGGCCAACCGGGACGCCGAGGTGATTCTGGGCTGCCCCGAATCGTTACGCCCGGTCATGCAAACGCTACGCGGGGTCAGCGAGGTGGTAACCAGCCGCCATAACCTGCCGCATTTCGACACTTACGCGTCATTGCTGAGCCTGCCTTTAATATTTGGCACCGTTCTGGAGACCATACCCCGGGAGATTCCTTACCTGCGCGCGCCTCCCCGGAATTTTTCGTCACCCCGATGGGTGAACCAATCGCCGGGGCTGAAAGTGGGGTTGGTTTGGAGCGGAAATCAAGCGAATCGGGCTGGAAGGTACCGTTCCGTGCGCCTGGACTTCTTCGGACCTCTTCTGCGTTTTCCGGGCATCTGCTGGTATAGTCTGCAGGTCGGCGGCGCCGCTGACGAACTGGCGATGCCGGCGTTTGCGGGGCGCATTACGGATTTGGGTCGTCGTTTTGCCAGTTTTGGCGATACCGCTCAAGCCATTGCGGAGCTGGACCTCGTCATCGCGGTGGATACATCCGTAGCGCATCTGGCTGGAGCTCTTGGCAAACCGGTCTGGATACTACTGCCTTTCGACGCGGACTGGCGGTGGATGATCGGGCGGCAGGATTCCCCATGGTATCCCACAATGAAGTTGTTTCGCCAACCCAAGCCCGGTGATTGGGCGGAAGTCCGCGCGCAAATCGAAGTGGCTCTATGCGATTTTGCACATCCGACACGGCATTGCTAGAAATGACTAAAGTATTCCGACGAACTGGCCGATAGCTCGTTGAATGGCGATTGGCAGCCACAAAGAGCCAGTAGGGAGAATTGGTGATGCCCGCAACAAATTCACCAGATGGCAAGGACGGCCATACAGTAGAAACTCCCCGCGAGGGGTGACTCGATGAAAAGAGTTGGTTTATGGTAATCAATACGAATATCGCGGCGCTCGGCGCCGCCAATGACCTCAATCAGTCAAACACCGCGCTCAATGCTTCACTGGCGCGGCTCTCAACAGGTTCACAACTGGTGAACGCATCTGATAATCCCGCCGGGTTGGCGGAATCCATCAGCCTGAGTGCGCAAATCGGCCAGACCAACGCGGCCAATGACAACATCGGCAACGCCATGTCGTTCCTGCAAACCCAGGATGGCTATCTGCAACAGGTCGGCGCGGCCCTTGATGAAATGGCTTCCCTGGCTGTGGAAGCGCAGGACGGCACCATATCAAGTTCCCAGTTGGCAGACTACAACTCGGAATTCACCGCCTTGGGCTCTTACATCTCGGATACGGCGACGAAGATGTTCAACGGCGTAAGCCTGTTCAGTGACGCCACCCTGTCGGTGACCACCGATGGCGACGGCGACTCCTACTCGATGGCCGGTGTTAACCTCGGAGCGGGGCTCTACTCCACTGCGGCTAATGATACCCTCACCTCCAGCGTCACTGCGATCACGGCCTTGCAGGATGTGTCGGCGGCGATCGCGCAATTGGGCACCGACCGCGCGAGTGTGGGCGCGAATGAGGAGCGCCTGCAGTACACCAGCGAGGCGCTGAGTGTGCTGTCCACCAACCTGACGTCTGCCAACAGCCAGATCAGCGACGTGGATGTGGCGACGGAGAGCACCAAATTCGCCAAGTATCAGATCCTCGTGCAATCGGGCACGGCGATGTTGTCACAGGCGAACCAAAATCCGCAGAACGTGTTGAAACTGATCCAAAACTTGTAGCGGAATGAGTTATTGATTCGATATAAACCAACTTCGGGCGGCGTTCGCGCCGCCCGAGTTCCGCGATTCTGGGTGGAATCGCGGTGAAGTAGTTTGAAATGAAGCAGTAGAAAAAGAATCGGTCTATGTCAGCGACGAGTAGTACGAGCAGTTCCACAACCGCCAGCGAGCTGGCGATGTCCGGCCTGGCTTCGGGCATTGACTGGACATCCATCGTCAACGAAATGCTGACGGCGGAGGCTGCCCCCGAGACGCAGATGACGACCGAGGAGACGACCGATCAAAGCAAGAAAGCCGCCTATCAAACAATTGGGACTGATTTGGCCACCCTGAACACGGACGTCACCACCCTGAGCAAGCCGGGCTTTTTTGAGACGAGGACGGCTACGATTTCCGACCCTTCCATCGCCAGCGCCACCGCCGCTTCCGGCACCGCCGTGGGCGATTACACTTTCAAGGTCGACACGATGGCAACTGATTCAACATGGGTGGGGGCCACCGCCAGTGCGCCGTTAAGCCCCACCGACGATGTTTCCAATCTGGTCCTGAGCAGCGCCGGTTTTGCCACTCCCGTTACTGCGGGCACTTTCACGGTCAACGGCCAGACCATCACGATTACGACTGGTGAGACGTTGCAGTCCGTTTTTGGCGCGATTCAAACCGCCACCTCGAACGGCGCGAACGGCGCGGCAGGCGCCGTCACCGGCAGCTACGATTCCTCGACCGATACAATCACGCTGTCCAGCAGCGGTTCCATCACCCTGGGCAGCGACACCGACACCAGCAATTTCCTACAGGCCGCGCAGCTCTACAATTCCGCGGAAGTGGATAGCAATGGCACCTACACCGTGACCAGCCCCGCTGCCTTGGGTGGTGTCAGCATGACCAACACGCTGGAGGATGCGAATACCGCCCAACAGATTCAGAACGGCAGCTCAGGGAGCGGCGAATTTCTAATCAACGGCGTGCAGATCAATTACGACGCCACGACTGACACTTTAAATGATGTCTTGCAGCGGATTAACGATTCCGGCGCGGGAGTCACTGCCACTTACGACTCGCTCGACAACAGCATCAAGCTTACCGATACGTCGCAGGGTGACGTGGGCATTACGATGCAGGACGTCAGCGGGAATTTTTTGGCGGCGACCGGCCTGTCCGCCGGCTCGTTGGATGCGGGGACGAATCTTACTTACAGCATTAATGGCGGAAACACATTGACCAGCCTGTCCAACACGATTGATGCCGGGGCCTCCGGGATCACCGGATTGTCCATTACTGCATTGGGGGAAGGCACTACCACCATTTCAGTCGGCAGTGATACCTCCACTATTTCCTCGGCGATCAGTTCTTTCGTGACGGACTACAATGCCGTGCAAAACTACATCAGCAGCCAGACCACCTCCACCACAAGTTCCACGGGCACTGTCACGCCCGGACTGCTCACGGGCGACATGGATACCGAGAACATCGCGTTTAGTTTGCGGCAGTTGGTGGATGCCACGCCGCCGGGGGGGGCCACGGGGGTGGAGAACCTGAACGATTTGGGCATCACGTCCAACGGAACGGATAATACCCTGTCGCTGTCCGACACCACGACACTAAACAGCGCGCTGACCAACAATCTGAGCGCGGTTCAAAACCTGTTCAGTAACGCCACCACCGGCCTGGCCACGACAGTGGAGTCCTATCTGGGCGGCGTGACCGGCTCCAACGGCGTGCTGGCCACCGATGAAACCAACATGACCAATCAGGCCAAATCCATGGCCACCAGCATCAGCACCCTCCAGGCCAAGATCGCCAAGGACCAAACAACGCTGGATAATGAGTTTGCCGCCATGGAAACCGCCATCCAAAGTATCAATACTGACAAGCAATATCTTAACGACTATTTCAACAGCTCAAGCGCCAGCGATCAATCCGCTCCCACGCAGGCATCCAGTTCATCCACATCCTAGCGTGTTCCACCTCATGAAAAAAATCGGGTTTAAACTGTTGCGAAGAGAGCGCGGTTTAAAGCTGTGGGTGCTTTGCCCCATCATCGCGGCCGCCCTGTCTGCCGGCTGTCATGTCCTTCCTCCGATGCCGAATACGGTTCAGGACATGGGGCCTCGTTATCGGCCCACCAATGTCTATCGCCGGACCAATGCGCTTCCGGCTCAAATCCGGCGTGTCGCCGTGTTGCCGCTTGTTGCGGCCGATCCAACGCCGTTTTTGAAGGACGGCGTGGAAAGTCTCGGGCCGCTCCTTGGCGCGGAGTTGGGGAAGTGCAAACGGTTTGAAGTGATTCCGGTTTCGCCCGAGCAATTGAGGCAATGGACGGGACGGATGGGTTGGCGAACAGACGAGCCGTTGCCGCCGGATTTTTTTGCGCACGTGGCGGATGCCACTGGGTGTGATGCGATATTATTCTGCCAATTGACGAGGTATCAGCCCTATCAGCCCATCGCTGTGGGGTGGAAGTTCAGCCTGGTGGCGAACCTCCCGACCGGCTCATTGTCCATGCAGGAGATGAAGGACAAGATCTTGTGGTGCGCCGATGAAGTGCTGGACGCCGGTGATGCAGCCGTGGGCAATGCGGCCAGGGATTATTATGGACAACATCTCCACAACGAGACGCCCGGCGCGGACGCCTCGAGCATCTTGACTTCGCCGACCCGGTTTGGCCAGTACACGCTGGCCGCTCTTTTCGACACTTTGCCAGGGAGGGTTGTGGCTGGTCGAGCAACGGAGCTAAAGTGATTTGAAATGATGGCCGATAAGGAATGGGGAACAATGGTCGAAAGGGGAATGGCGAAAAAAGGTTAATGTTATGAAAATTGATGCCAACATGAATACGAGCGCCGTCAACGGCCTGCCTCCGCTGGCGCGCGCCGCGACGGGAGCAGAACCGGTGGCGGAGAGCGACTTTTTTGCCAGCTCGACCGCCCTGCAGGTGGCATTGAAAAACACTTCCGATACCCGCCCGGAAGCCGTGGCCCGTGGCCTTAACTTGATCAAGAGCGGCAATTACCCCTCGGCGGATGCGGTCAAAAAGCTTTCCGGCTTTCTGGCCAGCCAATTGCAATCAGACCCGGAATAACCCAAAAATAATCCCATGACACAACGCAATGAACCGTGGCAATCGTATCGCAAAGTAAGCACCCAAACGGCCTCGCCGGCTCATTTGGTTCTGATGCTTTATGATGGCGCCATCAGTTTCCTGGAAAGAGGGCTGACGGGCTTCAATTACTCCGATCCCCTGGAGTTCAACCAGACCATCAATAATAATGTGCAGCGCGCCCAGGCCATTCTCCTCGACATGAACGCCAGGCTGGATATGAACAAAGGCGGGGAGATCGCCGAGAATTTCCGGCGTCTCTACGATTACTTTTACCGCCGTTTGCAGGAGGCGAACCTCAAGAAGAAGAAACCGCCGATTGAAGAAGTCATCGGACATTTGCGCGAACTGCGGGAGAGCTGGGCGGAGATGCTGCGCCGCGGGGAGGGCAGTGACGGGGAGCTGGCTTCCGCGCCGGCGGGAGCGGAACTCCGACCGAGTTAATTTTGTCATGAGCGCGCGCAAGGAACTGGCCGGGATTTTGGAAGAGTGGCTGCAATTGACCCGGTCCGAGGGCGCGGCGATTCAAGCGGCCGCCTGGCCCGCCCTGCGCGAAATTCAGGCGCGGAAGGCCGCGCTGCGAAAGTCATTTATCGAAGCCATGCGGGCCTGCGCCGCAGAGGAGTCCGGCGGCGCCGGCAAGTTTGCCCCCCGGCCTTTTCGCGCCGAGGCGAGCCGGATTCTTTCATTGCTCACGCGCAACGGAGCGGCGCTGGCCGCGCAGTTGAGCCGGGCAAAAGCCCGGCGGGAGTTACTCAACCAAGCGGACCGGAATTTGCGGAAAATTCAGCGTTCATATGTCCGCCTGCACCCCTCCACGGCATGGCAATCGTATTCCTGACAGCTAGGCGGCTGCAGAGACCGTCCTCGGTTGATTTGCTCTGTCCGGAGCTGACTCAAGACCATCCGCCGCCAGGAGGAGAAGAGCCGGGTGGTTGAACGCCCATCATGACCATGCCAGCGGACCAAAATGTTTTGAATGACACGGCCCACCCGATACTGATCGTCGATGACGAAGAGCTTGTCCTGACGACCTTGCGGGAGATTTTGTCGCGGGAAGGCTACCAGGTGGTGACGTCGCCCCATGCGGTGCATGCGGCCAGCGTCTTGCAGGAGCAGCAGTTTTCCGTGGTGATCAGCGATCAGCACATGCCGCTGGTCACCGGGCTGGAATTCCTGGCGCAGGTCAAGCAAATCCAGCCCGATGCCACGCGCATCCTCATCACGGGAGTGCTGAGTTTGGGCACGGTGATCGATGCCATCAACAAGGGGGAGATTTACCGGTTTGTGGTCAAGCCCTGGTTGCGCGAGGAATTGCTGGCCACGGTGAAGAACGCCGTGCAGCGCCATGAATTGATTTGCAGCAACGCCCGCCTGCGCGCCGAGACGCTGGCGGTGAACAAGGAGTTGACCCGGATCAACCAGGCCCTCGAAGCGCAAGTGGCCAAGGTGGCGGGGCAAAACAAGCAACTCGAAATATTGACCGCGGCCCAGGAGGAGAACTTCCGCCAATCCGTGGAACTTTGCGTGCAAACGATGCAGACATTTTATCCGACGCTGGGCAACCAGGCCCGCCGGGTTTTTGCCCTTTGCTCCACCATGGCCAAAGGGATCAACCTGCCGTCGGAAGATCGGCAGACGCTGGAGATCAGCGCCTGGATTCACGATATCGGCCTGGTGGGCGTGCCGCGGCGGCTGATCAAGCGCTGGGAGGAATCGCCCTCGGCGCTGAGCCTGGCCGAGCGCGCTTTGATAGAGCACCATCCCGTTCTTGGCGCCGAGTTGGCCGGCTTTGCCCATCACCTAAAAGAGGTCGGCCCCACCATCCGGGGGCACCATGAACGTTTTGACGGCAGCGGTTATCCTGACCACCTCAGCGGAGAGGGTATTCCGTGGCTGGCGCGGTTGCTGGCGGTGGCAGTGGCCTATGCGGAATGCGATCCCAACGGCCAGTCTGCAATGGACACGATCAGCCAAGGCTCCAATACAGACTTTGATCCAGAGGCTGTGAGGGCTTTCCTGAGTACGTTGCCCAAGGCCGTGGTGCCAGGGAAACAGCGGGAAGTGTTGCTCTCAGATCTTCGCCCTGGCATGGTGCTTGCCCAAGGCATTTACACAGTCAGTGGAATATTGCTGATCCCCGACGGGCAACGGTTGACCGGCCCCTATATTGACAAACTGATTAATCACAACCGGATCAACCCCATTTCGCAATCACTGCTGGTATATTGTTAGAGGCGAGTCCGATGGTATAGTTCCGAGTGGTCTTGGGACTGACCTTATCGAAATATTCATCGGCAAAACCCCGGCGGAAATCAAGCGTCTGGCGCGATTAAAGTTGACGGCCCAAAGCGCCGATACCCCTGCGGATACTTGTTTTGAGAAGCATTGGAATCAGACCCATAAAGGAATGCCTGTTCCGCAACCGGCATGGATTGTCTTTTGTCCTGTTCGCCACGTTGAGCGCGGTGACGGGCGCTTCGACTTGCCCGGGTTGGCTGCCGACGGTGGGGCCGGCCCCTTTGCGCTTTTCCGCAGCGCCCCGGCCGCGCGCCACGGTGGTTGTATCGCCCGTGGTTGCGCCTGTGTTCGCGCCCGTCGTTCCCAAAGCCGAAAAGGCGTCGCCGTCGCGCGTGGCCCCGGAACCGCCCGCGCAACTCCCGAAGGCCGCCACTCAGGTGACGCCACCGCCAGTGGAAACCGCGCCGCCCGAAGTTGTGATTTCTCCCCAGATGTTGCTGAAGTATTTCGCCAAACCGACAAATAGCGTCGCACCGGCCGATGCCCCGCCCGAATTCACTCCGCCCAAGCCCGTGGAAGGACTTCCCGGACGGGCCACTTACGAAACGGGTCCATGAGGCATCTTTTTCTCCATAGGTTGGGCTTGTCAATCCTTCTCGTCTGCGGGGCAAGTTGCTACCGGGTCCAGGCGGACGACCTTGCGCCTGCCGGGCCGCCTTCCGCCTCCTCCCCGACGGATTCGATGCCTGCGCCCGGATTGGGGCAGCTTCCCACACCGGGGACCGTTCAGCCAAAGGCGACCACCGTGCCTGACAGCGTGCAAAAGATGCAGATTCAACTCGATTTAGGCAGGGAACAACGGCGGCAAAAGAGCACAGCGGTGGCCGCGCAAACACTCACCGGGCTTTTGAAGTCGGATCCGCCGTCGGAAATCAAGCGCCTGGCCCTCTTCGAACTCGCGCTGGTGGCGCAGGACGACAATAAACTCGTCCTTGCCGAACAGATTTTCGGTCAGTATCTCCATAATTATTATGACGACCCCAGCGCGCCGGAGGTATTGTTGCGCGAGGGACTGATCTATCGCCAGATGGGGGTCAACAATCTGGCTGTTTCCAAATTCTATGCCGTCATGTCCACGGCCCTGAAGTTGAAGTTGGAGAACATGGATTATTACAAGAAGCTGGTGCTGCAAGCGCAGATCGAGATCGCGGACACCTATTATCAGGAGGGAAAATACGACGAGGCCGCCGAGTTCTTCAGCCGCCTGCTCAAGACAGGCAATCCGGATCTGGATCAAATCCAAACCGAGTACAAACTCGTTCGCTCGTTGTCCTATTCGACCAACACGATGGACACAGTCGCCCAGGCCCAAATTTTCCTAAACCTCTACACCAATGCCGCGGAAGTGCCTGAAGTCCGCTTTTTCCTCGCCTCCTCGCTGAAAAAGCTGGGGCGGAACAACGACGCCATGAAGCAGGTCCTCCTCCTTCTCCAATCCCAGCAGGAGAACGTCCAGAAAAATCCCGAACTGTGGACCTATTGGCAGCAACGCGCCGGCAATGAGATCGCCAACCAACTCTACAAGGAGGGCGATTACCTGAGCGCTCTGCAAATATATACCAGCCTGGCCGACCTGGACAAATCCCCCGCCTGGCAATTGCCGGCCTGGTATCAAACGGCCCTGATTTACGAGCAACTCCAGCAATGGCAAAAAGCCAGGGAGACCTATCAACGCATCGTGGACCGCCGGAAGGAATTGACCGATGCCACCTCCACACCGAGCCTGCTTTCCCTGTTGGATATGGCCAAATGGCGCATGGACTATCTCGATTGGATGCAGAAAGCCAGGGCAACCCAGCAGACATTCGTGCTCGCCCAGTTGACGAACACAGCCAACGCAACGAACTCCGCCCAACAATGAATTTGCCACAGGAAATCAGCGACGAACTCAAGGCACGCCTCGCCCTATGCCAGGAACTTCTGGAGGGGCTGGAACGCGAAGGCGAGGTCCTGCGCCGCCCGGACAACCCATCGCTGTTCGAATCCCATCAACTGCGGAAGAGGCTGCTGCCCGCCCTGACCAGGTCCCTGGATGCCCTGCGGCAACAGCGTGTCAAATGGCGGCAATGCAGCCCGGAGGAGCGCGCCCGGCATCCTGAAATCGGCGTGCTGTTGCGCCGCAACCAGGACCTGACCATGAAGATCATTATTCTTGACCGTGAAAATGAGCAAAGCCTGCTGCGCCGCGGCCTGGTTCCGGCGCGCGAACTGCCGTCGGTCAACCGCCAGCGCCCCCATTTCGTGGCGGAACTTTACCGCCGTCAAAGCATGGCCTGACTCCGGCGCGCCCTGACCATTGTTTGCCCGGACTGGAGCAAAAATGGTGGATTGACGGTGCCACGGGGAATGATTTAGCAATTGAGGATCACCATCTGACCGCCGGAAAGTGGCCGGCAGAACGGATTGTTTATGGCTGAGTTCAAGTTCTCGTGTCCTCACTGCGGGCAGTCCATCCAATGCGATGAACGCTGGAGCGGTCAGCGGCTGCCGTGTCCGGGTTGTCGCACAATGATAACCGTTCCAGCATTCGTTGCCGCAGGTCCGCCCGTTGCGCCCCGGCCCCAGGCGCGCGCCATCGTTGCCCGCCGCGCGCCGCCTACGGGTAATACCGCCAAGAAAGCCGCCCTCATCGCAGCCGGAGTGATCGCCTTTGGCGTTTTTTATTATTTTGGGCTGGGCTGGGCCGATGCCTTCCAAAAACATTTCAACGAGAAACAGCGCCAGGCCGCCGCCCGATCCGGCGGCGGCGAACTGGGGCATATCGCCAATCTTTATGAAGTACTGGACAAGACCGAGCCGGACCACATGGGGCTTAACTCGCCCAGCCGTATCCTCAAGCACCATGGAAATGCCGACGATGAACTGCTCCTGCAACCGCCCGCCCCGCCACCCGATCCGGGTGAGAAATTGTCCGTGCTCCCTGCTGAATGGACCCTTGACCTGAAAGCCGCGAAGATCCCCGAGGGACGCGCCAACGGCGCCATTTCCGGCACGAACTTTGTCATCCACGCTACGAGCCTCCAAGTGTCCGGCGGCGTTGTTGTTCTGAGCCTGCGCCAGGGAGACAATGCAGCCGACCCGGTCTTCTTCATTTATTTGGACGCGAACAGCGCCCAAGCTGCCTTGGGGCGCACATGGAGCATTGCGAAGGAGACCCGGGGCAAAGGCACGCCGCAAGTGGTGAAGCGCTGGCAACCAAACTCCCGTTTTGCGCCGGTACAAAAGGGATTCAACTCCGGCTACGCGATGGAGTTGGAGCTGGGCATCCCGTCCGACGGATGGATTCCGGGAAAGATCTTTCTCTCCCTGCCGGACAAGGAAAAGACGTTCCTGGCCGGCCTGTTCTACATCGAATCCCCCGGCAGCCAGTAAGGCGCGGGGCGGATCAAATCTCAAGCGGGATGGATTGCAGTGTGTCGTAAGTTGCTCCTTGCGGCGAAAGCACGCTCTGCATGAGATCAATGCTTCCGACCTGCCACTGGCCAATTTCACGGTTCTGTTCCCTGGCCAAGGCCTCCGCCACCGCTTTGCGTCCCGTTGCATTTAAGTCCCGCGCGCGGCCAATCGTTAAATGGGGATGGAATGGGCGGTCTTCACCAACGCAACCGACGGCCAGCAAGCCGGCATTGACTGACTTTTGCAGGCTTTCCAGCGGCCCCAGATCGCCCGCCAATCCGGCCCAGATGATTTGCGGCCGGTTCTGGTTGGGAAAACATCCGAAGCCCTCTACGCGGAGCTGATGCTGCCGATGTCCGCGGCAGGCGGCTTGCAACGCCGATCCGATTTCGGGGATGCGCGCGACAGCAACGGCTCCGAGGAACTGCAATGTGAGATGGATCTGTTCGGGGCGGGTCCAACGCACTGCGCGCGGCGGAACGGTCTGTGCCAGACGCCCGACCGCGGTCCGCAGGCTGGCGGCGATGTCCGCGGGCGGGAAGACGGCGACGAACAGGCGTTTTGTTGCGTCTTCGCTCATGTCAACAATAAAGTCAACCGGTCGGCGGAGCCTGCAATTCGTAGCTGACGATGGACAGCGCGTAGAGGGCCGCGGTATCGCTGCGCAGGACAAGAGGGCCAAGACTGATGGGACGCCCGCCGGCGTCGCGGATGGCGGAGAGTTCGGAGTCGGTGAAGTCACCTTCAGGACCGATCCAGAGGCGAATCGAGGCCGGTTGTCCTTTGGTGGTTTGGAGCGAATGAAGGAATTCGCGGGGATGCCGGGCGTCGGCTTGCAACGATCCGACGAGCGATAAATCGAACTTTTCGCCGCGGGCCAGCAAGTCAGGCAGGGTGACCGGGATCTCCACTTGCGGCAACCAGCGTTGGCCGCATTGTTTGATCGCTTCGACGGCGACCTGCCGCCATTTTTCGGCTTTTTGCCGGGCGGCCTCATTGTCCAGGCGCGTTGCGACCCGCTCCGAGAGCAGGGGAATGATACGGAATGCGCCGAGTTCTGTTGCCTTTTGGATGATGGTTTCAAGGAGCTTCCCTTTCGGCACGGCTTGAACCAGGGTTACGCGGCATGAGGGGGCTGGGGAGAAATGGGTTTGCACGACTTCCAGAGTCACGGCCTTGCGCTCGACGGCGCGGACGGTGCATGAAAATTCACGGCCCGCACCGTCCAGGACGACGACTGCCTCGCCGACTGCGATTCGCAAAACATCGACCGCGTGATGGGCTTCCGCGCCGGCCAAAGTCAGGGCCGGCCCCTGGCATTGCGGCGGTGGAAGATAGAAGCGGTGCATGAGCGGCGTCAGCGGAACAATCGTTTGGCCTTGTCAAGAAAGCTTTTGCTGAGGGGATGGACGTTCTCATCGCACAACCTGGCGAACTCCTCCAGTTTGCCCCGTTGCGCGGCGTTTAATCGGGTCGGAATCTCCACGTTGACGCGCACCATCAAATCACCGTAGCCGTAACCCTGGACATTTTTGACGCCCTTGCCTTTCAAGCGAAAAAGCGAGCCGGGTTGGGTGCCGGAGGGGATTTTGATCTGGGCCGGGCCATCCAGGGTGGGCACTTCAACTTCCGCGCCGAGGGCGGCCTGGGCGAAGCTGATCGGCACTTCGCAGATAAGATCGTCTCCTTCGCGGCCAAAAATCTCGTGGCGTTTGACGTGGAGCACGACGTACAGATCGCCGGCCGGGCCGCCGCGCAGGCCGGCTTCGCCGTTGCCGGAGGAGCGCAGGCGGGCGCCGCCATCCACACCGGCGGGGACTTTGATTTTAATCTTGGAAAGGCCTTCGCGCCGGCCCGAGCCGGCGCAGGGGCGGCATGGCTTGTCCAGAATCCGGCCGCGTCCTTCGCAACGGGGACAGGTTTGGGCGATGCTGAAAATGCCGCGCGAACTGATAACCTGGCCGCGTCCGCCGCAAGTGGCGCAGGTTTTTGTAGTGGTGCCTTGCTCGGCCCCGCTGCCTTTGCAAGTGTCGCATTCACCCAGCTTGGTGACGGTGATTTCCTTTTCGCAACCCAGGGCGGCTTCGAGGAAGGTGAGTTCCATGTCGTAGCGCAGATCGTCGCCGCGTTGCGCGCCGCCGGGGCGGCGTTCGCCGCCGCCGCCAAAGAAGTCATCGAAGATGCTCGAGTTGCCGAAGACTTCGCGGAAAATGTCCGCCGGATCGTGGAAGCCCGCCGGGCCGCGATTGCGCGCGCCCAGGCCGGCGTGGCCGTAGCGATCGTAGGCGGCGCGGTTTTGTGGATCCATCAGGACTTCGTAGGCTTCGCCGACTTCCTTGAATTTGTCCTCGCTGGTTTTGTCGTTCGGGTTGCGGTCGGGATGAAATTTGAGGGCCAATTTGCGATAGGCCTTCTTGATGTCCTCCTCGCTGGCGCCACGGTCCACGCCGAGGACTTCGTAATAGTCTCGTTTTGACATGGTGGGATTAGGCTGCCGGCTTCCTGGCCACGATCACCCCAGCCGGTCGAACGAGACGATTGCGAAATTTGTAACCCTTGCGGATCTGCTGCAGCACATTGCCCTCGGGGACATCGGCGCTTTCCTGCTGCGAAACAGCCTCGTGCAGGTTGGGGTCGAAGACCTTGCCCCGGGCGTCGATTTCCTCCAAACCTGCGTCGGCGAGGGTGGACTTGAGTTGGTTATGGACCATGAGCACGCCTGTTTGGAGCGATTGGGCGGAGGAGCCATCGGAAGTGGTGGCGGCCAGGGCCATTTCGAAACTGTCCAACACGGGCAGCAGTTTTCGCAACAGTGCTTCATTGGCAAAAGTGACGGCCTCCTGGCGTTCGCGAGCCGCGCGCTTTCGGTAATTCTCAAAATCAGCCGCTTCACGCAACAGGCGGTCCCGGTATTCGTCGGCCTTGGCGGCCTGTTCCTTCAACTGCTCGATCTGTTGCGGCGTCAACGGCGCAGGCGCGAGCAGTCCTCCAGCCTGACCGGCCGGCTGTTTCTCGCCCGCCTGTTTTTCGTCGGGCGGCCTTTCCTCCGGTTTGGCGGATTTGACGTGTTTCTTCTCAGTCTTACTTTCCATGGTTCAAGAATAAGGCATGTCCCCGGTTGGTTGCAATGCCTGGTCGCGGCTCTCTCCCTGCCGGGAGATGGGAGGAATATTTAACCACAAGGATCAAACAGAGGACCTCTCTGCCTCCTGAGGAATTGGACTGATGGGGACGGAAGGGTGGACGGTGGGTTCTGGCTGCATAAAATCACTTTGATTCGCTTTGAGTTCGTCAGAGTGGGGCTGGCTGGACTGTGGCTGGTGGGCAGGCTTCATCTTCTTATGCGCCAATGACTTAGACTTGGCTGGCGTGGTTTTTTTGGCCTTTTTAACCGCTTTGACTGGCTTCGGCTTGCCGGGAGGGTCTTCCTCACATGTGTCGGTGGGCAAGATCTCCAATTTCGCGTCCAGATTGCCTCCCTGGACAGCCAGGACATAAGCGGCAATTTTCCTGCCCAGCTTGCC
>JBKQUS010000178.1:0-75001 GCA_052325505.1 Limisphaerales bacterium | reverse complement strand
CGATGTCCTGCGCCATGTCCTCCAGATCCGCCCGGTCGTTCTGGCGCATGATGAAAAACTGGCGCGAGTTGCCGAACACGGCGGAGCGGATGCGCGACTGCTTGAACCGTGCGTATTGCTGGACGATTGAAATGTTCCAGCAATTGAATTTGCGAAGTTGGGCGTAACTCTCTTGAACGATCTCCTGCCCGCCGGGGATGTCGAGGAAGCGGGCGACTTCTTCATACACGTTGCGTTTCCGCAGCGCACGCGGAAGCGTGATGATGTGCTTGCGCGCATGGTTCGTGATGAGGAAGCCCGCCGCCGCTTTCAACTCCTTGGCGGATTCAGGAATGTAACCGAGTTCAAAATGGGCAATCTTGCCGGTGAGCGAAAGATTGCTCGTGCCGTCGAACAAACACCCGTAGTTGCCGTCCCGACACCAGGGCAATATGAGCGTGGCGATTTCAATAATCTGGTCACGCTCCGAACCAACGGGGTCGAGCATCATCAATTCCTGTAACATCCGATGCGTCGGGAATTCTTCGGGCGTGAAATAGGCGAAGGCGAGGTTGCGGACTTCCCTGCTGGTCTTTGGTTCTTTTAGAAACCGGAGCACGTCTCCCTCGTTAAACGCGGTGAGATACTCCATAGCCTCGGTGAGGTGGCTGGCCTTCCAGTCTCGGAAGTCCGCAAAAGTTTCGAGGGTGGTCGCGCCCGGCGGCATCCGCTCAAGCCGGAATTTCTGCAACGCCATTGCATGACGCGCGATGTTGAGCAACTGGTCATGCCGCTTTTTCTGCCAGTCCTGAAACGCATCCTCATAAAGCAGGTTCAGGTATTTGGCGATCTGCGCCTGCCGCAGCATTTGTTTGTCCTCCTGACTCGATGTGCCAATCATGCGGGCGACAAGCGCAGTCGCGGCGGAAAGATGGTCGGGAGTAAGGGGCAATCCTTTCGTATCGAGATAATTGATGGTCAAATCGCCGTCGGGATGAATGATGATGGGACGTGCGCCGGGTTCGACAGTCTGCGTGTAGATGCCGTAACTCAAACCCTCCTCGATGATGACGGTATAAGCGAAATAGCCTTCGGTCTGCGAAAGCAAATCGCAAACCGTCACGGACTTGCCCGCGCCGGACATTCCCAAAAGCACCGCGTGTTGCGGCGACTGATTATCCTTCGAGCCGGAAAATGTCTGAACGCCAACCAGATTGTTGTTGGGGCCGTCGTAGATGGCCTCGGCGGTTTTAAGATGGCCGGTGAAGGTGCTGGTGACGGGCAGCATGTCGGCCAGGTATCGGTGTTCCGAATACAGCTTGCGATGCTCATACCGTCCCCACAACCAGCCCGGCCACGTCTGGAAAAATAAATTCTTGGAAGTGCTCGGCAGGTTGCTTTCAAAATACTGCGCCGAGTTCATAGAATTGATGGCGTTCTTGATGGCGCTGGCTTTGGCGGTCAGCCCGTCTTTTGATTTGTCCCAAACCCGGATGACAAACACCGCATTGAAAGGAATGGTCTGCCCTTGCATGAGCGCATGGATTTTGCGCTGTTTCTTTTCCATCACGGTCAACAGCGAGATTTTCTTTTCACTGGCGTAATCGCCGGCCACACGGTCATGTTCCTTTTCCTCTTTGTTGATTTCCTGGGTGATGGGCAGCGGGTCAATGTTGACGGTGATGGTGAAGTCGAGCAGCCGCAAATTGGTGAGCCGTTGAATGATGCCGGGATAGGTCGTGCGCGGCCAGCGGGTCAGCGCAATGACGGAATGATAATGGCCGTCCAGATAAAACCCAAAATCGCTCTGGCCGTTGCCTTCTGAGTGCCAGCAATTTTCCTGAATTGAAAGTTCCGGCGAGAAATCCTGGGCGGCGTCAAAGTCGAAGCGGTCGGCCAATGACGGGTTGAGAAAAGTTTTGTAGTGTTTGAAATGGTCAACGTCAGTCATCGGCAATATGCGCGTGCCGGTGCTGGCGAAGATGTCCATTAACAGTTGGTGGGCGTGTTCAAACTCGCCCCGCAACTGGTCGAGGATGGTCAGGTAATACTCGCGGAGCGCGGCATCGCCCGAAAGCAGCTTGGGTGTGTTTTCCAAAGGCCGCGAAAGGTAAAGGATCACGCGCTGCCGCCGCAGCTTGCGTTCGACCATCGCCTGCCAGTAGCGCACGAACCGCTCGTTGCGCGAACGCTTCGTCCAGGTGTTTTCAAATTTCTCCGTCTCCTGCTGAAACCGGAGCAACTCGGCTTTGTAGTCCGAGTCGGAAAAGTATTGGATTTGCAGCCGCTGGTTTTCGTGCAACGAAGCCAGCAACAGGCAAAGCTGCTCCTGAAATTCGTTCAGGTCGGCAATCGGACTGTTGGTGAGGTCGGGCGCTTCAAAGACAAAGCCTTTGGCGACGTAACCGCCGCGCCGGAGCGAATTGAACAAAATCAAGTCGTTCACGAAAAATCCATTGGGTGCGCGTTCAAACATAAATCAGATGCGTTGGGATTTGCCGCGTGTGGCCGCGTCCATCACCTGCTGGACGCGAATCAAGTCGTTCACCAGTTGTTCCACGGTGCGGGCGCGGTTGATTTCATTGATGGCGACGTAGGCTTCCTGAATGTGCGCCCGCGCCCGTTCCATGTGCGCGCGGGCGGTGCTGCCGAAGCCGTGCGTATGCAGGCCGGTCCGCAACGCGGCTTCGGCGGCGTTGAGCTGGCCGAGCAATGCCTGCCGCTGCGTTTCAATGCTCTTGAGTTCTTCGGGATTCATAGCGGCCTACCAATCGCTTCGTTTCTCCGGTTCCAAAATCCGACTGTCTTGCAGCAGAACGTGAATTTCTGAAACCCACGCCTCCCCGATTATCAGCGGGCCGAGATGATTTTCCGCGTGAACGCGAGCGATGCGCCCGCAAATGAGTGCGCCAAGCAGCAATTCCAGCCGCCAGCCCACCAGCACCACCCAGGCGGTTGGATAAATCAGGATCAATTGGTCTGGCGGCGTGGTCTTTGGATTGCCGTCGCGGGAACGCTCTTGCAGGACAAATTGCGTGAGATGCCGGATGGGAAAGCCCCATATCCGGTGCGTGTCCACAAATTCGATGAAATCCGGCGGTGGTGGAATCAATTCGACGCAGCCGGTGAACTGGCGTTTCAGTTTGTTTGGATGATGGTGTGATTTTTCGGGATTCATAAACCGTGGTGAATTATTTGATGTGGCAATTGATCGAAGTCAGGAACGGGATGGTGACGGAAGCAGGGCGATGGTCGTGGCCGAACTATGGCGGAAAATATGGATGGAACAGACCAGTGGTTCTTCCATGACCACTTTGGCGGACGCGCCGTCCACCGCGCGAATGGAATTGACCTTTCCATTGGCTATAAGCTCCGGCAGCAAATTCAATCGCCAGCCAACCAGCGTGACCATCACTCCGGGAGTAAGCAAACGCAGTTCTTGGGGCGGGCGATTGGGATGTTGCCGGCGTATTTCCGTTAGAATGAAATCTGACTGCTGGAAATCGCTTTTGGGAAAACCGCACGTCTGGCGGTGGCCGCTGAATTGAATCAGCACGGATTCCGATGGCGTGGATTCAACACTGCCAATGGGTTGCGCTTGGGATGGCGACAATGTTTTGGTTTCAGGATTCATAAAAGTGGATGAACGCAGGAACGGTGAACTTCGGGACTGAAGCCGCAGCCATGCACAGCGTATTCAAAAATGTCGCGGTCGTAACCGGGTGGCTTGCCCTGCCGCAATCCGAAGATGTAAGCGAGGCAAATCAGCAACGGCACGAGCGCCACAAGGAAAGACACGGTAAGCGACGAACCGACGACGACGAGCAACACAAAGAACAGGGTGATGCCCGCGCCGATGCCCGCCACCAACCACCAGAACAAACCTCCCTCCAAACCCCAGGTGCGTCCTTTGGAGTCGGACGCGGCGTTGGTGTCGGTCAATCGCAGTTCGTTTTTTGCGCTCATGTTCAGTTTTGCCGGATGGATTTGAATTAACGATTCGCCTTGTTAGAAGCTGCCGACGCCAACCGCGCTGTTGGAATCCAGCCCAAAGATTTTGTAGAAGGCGAAGACGATGGCAGGAGCCGCCGCGATGATCGCGCCGCCGATGATGGACATCTTGCCCTGATCCACGTCGCCGCGCCGGATGGCGAAGCCGCCGTAGATGACGGCGAAAATGCCGAGAACGAAGCCGAACATCATGATGACGGCAAGGCTGTTGCTGAGGCCGGTCTTCAAGTCGGTCGAGTTGAAGGTCGTGCTCTGCGCGAAGGCGGGCAGGGCGTTGAGCGCGAGCAAGACCGCGACGGTGAACACGGAGCGCATCCGCGCACGGACTTTTTTGGGAACGAATAGTCTTTTCATAGTTTCAGTTTTTTATTTTCGCGGCGGATTCTTCCGCCGAATCGTGGGTCAGCATCTCATTTTTCAGCGGGCGCTTTGTGTAACCCGTTACACAACTTGAAATTTTTTTCGGGCATGATGGAAGGCCATGAATACAACGACTTTTGATACTCAAAAACTCGAACGCCTCCGCAAAGTGGAAGGGGTGTTGCGGACGGAAATTCGCGGGCAGAATCAAGTCCTGCCGCGCGTGGTCTCGGTGGTGCAACGCGGCGAATTGAGCCTCACCAAGCCCGCCCGTCCGCGCGGCAGTTTTCTGCTGCTCGGACCAACCGGCGTTGGCAAAACAGAAACGGTGGTCGTGCTGACCAGACAAATTTTCGGAGCGGAAAAACTTTTCCGTTTCGATATGTCAGAATTTCAAACGCAGGAATCGCTTGGACTTTTGCTTGGCGCGCGGCTCGGTGAAAGCGGCTACCTGGGCGCGGTGCGCGAACGCGCGGCGGAAGGATCGTTGTTGTTCGACGAAGCGGAGAAAGCGCATCCGCGCGTGCTGGACATCATGTTGCAACTGCTGGATGCGGCGCGAATCACGATTGCAACGGGACAGACTTTGGATTTCAGCGGGTTCTATGTGTGGCTGACTTCCAACATCGGCTCGGCGGAATTGATGACCTTGCAACATTCCAACGACGCGACGCTGGAGCGCCACGTCCTTTCCCGCGCACAACAAGCCCTGCGTCCTGAAATTTTTGCCCGCATCACTGAAAAACTGGTGTTCGGTCGCTTGAGCTATGAACACCAGTTGGAAATTGCTGAAAAGTTTTTGTCACGCGAAGTCGAGTTCCTCGCCGCGCGCGGTCACACACTCGAATTGGATAAAACAGTTTTGCCCTTTCTCGTCCGAAAGGGTTTTCATCCCAAGCTCGGCGCGCGCCCGATGCGTGACGCCGTTGAAAAGCAGGTCGGCGACGCCCTGGCCGAACATCTGCTCGCCGGAAAAAATTCCGGCGGCAGGTTGCAGGTGGATGAATCCCGCGACTGCCTCATTGTCCGTTGACAGCGGCTTGGTGGCCGCGCGTTGTCATAACGCAAAATCAATTTGCTGCGGTTGATTGGTTGCGCTGATTTCCCGCGCCAGCAAGCGGCTCATTTCGGCTTGGGTGCGTGGCATCGCCCGCGCGCCACATTCAGCCAGTTCTTTGAATCGCGCGGCGCGTCCGTTCTCCGACTGCGGATCAAATCGGTTGCCGATAAATTCCGTGTAGGTGCAATGCGCGGCAAACAATCCGCCATCGGCGTAAAGCACGCGCGCCAACTGCCGCCACTCCGCCAGCGTCGGGTCGGATGCGACAAAGAGAACTTTTGCGCCGAGTTTGAAAACTTTTCCCTTGTAGGCCGCCTCGCGCCCTTCATACGAATATGGCACACCCTCCGCGCCGCGATAATCGTCGGGAGCAACAAGCGGGTAACAATTGACTTCGGCTGCAATATATTTCGAGTAATTGCAACCGCAGTTGGTGAACAAACGTCCTTCGTGCGTGAATACTTTGATTTTGGGGAATGTGTCCGCGCAATAGGCGGCGGCAATGTCGCCTTCGGGCACGCGCCAGAGGCCGTTGGAAAACCGCCGCCAATGGGTGACAAGGCGCGGCAACGGTGGAGTGACTTTGACAGATGGTGTTGAGTTCATAATTTTCATTTGTTTTCTGGTCGCGCAGCGACAGGTGTGCGCGATGAAAACCTAGAGGCGAGGGCTTTGGCGGCGGCGGAAAACTCAAGGCAGGAACGGAAGCGGCGAGTCAGGGTGTTCGAGCCGACCCGTAGAATCCTTGAATTTTCCGCCGCCGCCATATAATTGCCCTCGGTTTTATCGCGCTGCGGACGCGACAGTGATTACGTTGCATAGCCATCATTGTGGAGGGTTGATTGAGTGATTGTTCAGTAGTGGAAAGCCGATTAAAACATCTGCATATAGCAGAAAGTTTTTCAATCAATGGTTTCATTGATGGGCTTGCTGGCGCTTTGAAAAATCATTGTCTAACCTTGCGCGGCAACGGAAAATCGGTTTGAATTCCGCGCAGACAAAATGACGAAAATCGTTCGGCTGGCCGCGCAAGTTTTCTCCTTCAGAAAATGTTTCTTCGCCCTGATTGCCATTTGCAGTTTCCGTTCCTTCGCGGCACAACCGGATTTTACGATTGAGCCGATTCCTACCTGGACATCTTCCGTGGAGATAAAGGAATACGATAACCCGCTCGAACAAGAGGCGTCTTCGGGTGTGTTTTGCCTCCTGTATGACGTGGAAATCAACGGAGCCACCCAAGAACGATTTTATCACATTGCTCAGAAATTCCTTTCTTCCAGCGGCGTAGAAGCCAATTCACGCCTGTCGTTTAATTTTGATCCCTCCTACCAAAAGCTGGTTCTCCATAAAATCGTCATTCACCGTGGCGACCAAGTTTTAGACCAGTTGAATCCCGACAAAATCCGGGTGATCCAGCAGGAAAAGGATTTGGACCGCCAGATTTACAATGGGGCAAAGACAGCCCTGCTGTTTCTGGAGGATGTCCGGGTCGGGGATTGGGTTGAATATGCCTACACGATTCGTGGGCGAAATCCTGTCGAGGCTGGACATTTTTATGATGTCTTGCAATTAAAGTGGCCATTCCCGATTCAAACTGAAAATTACCGCCTTCTCTGGCCGCGCTCTTATCAGCCGCTTTGGGTTCAAATCATGGGGAACGCTCCCAAGAGTCGCAACGTCACCGACCAGTTTTATGAGTATTCCTGGCATTGGGAAAATCGTCCGGTTGAGCAAATGGAAGATTTTATTCCGAAAACAGTAGTTCCGTATGCCACGGCTCATTTTAGCGATTATCGGACTTGGCCGGACGTTGCG
Source organism: Limisphaerales bacterium (assembly GCA_052325505.1). Lineage (GTDB taxonomy): Bacteria > Verrucomicrobiota > Verrucomicrobiia > Limisphaerales > Palsa-1400 > DASRLE01. The sequence goes on along the minus strand of JBKQUS010000178.1, from coordinate 67,776 downwards.
GATTGGGCTGGAAAACCTTTCCGGGCTGAAACGCCTTCAAAAGAACTGCAACAGAAGATAACGTCATTCCGGGACGAAAACGCCACGGACGAGCAGCGCATCGTCAAAGCACTTCAATTTGTTCAGGATGACATTCGGTATTTGGGCATTGAAAACGGCATCAACTCACATGAGCCTACCGACCCGTCCATAGTTTTCGCCCGTGGCTATGGCGATTGCAAAGACAAAGCACTCCTTCTCTGCACGATTCTTCGGTCTCTCGGTGTTGACGCCTCGCCGGTGCTGGTTAGCACCCAGTTGCGCGAGCGGTTGAAAGGTCTCATTCCCACCCCGTTGGTATTTGATCATGCAATCGTGCAGGTGGTTTTTGATGGAAGAACAAATTACGTTGACGTGACTCGCTCTTTTCAGCGGGGGCCATTGGCCGCGCGGTTTATTGATGATTATGGCATGGGGCTGCTCTTGGGCGAAAATTCACCAGGACTGATTGCTATTCTTCCAACGCGCGCGGGAATGCCGATGACAGCCATCATGGAGAAATTCGATGTTCTGACGAACGCGCCTACCAAACTCACGGTTGAGAAAACTTTTGAAGGGCGTGATGCGGATTTTATCCGCTGGGGATTGGCCTCTTTCAGCCGGGACTCGCTGGAGCAAAGCGGATTGGATTATTACAAGAAATACTACGCAGGCATTATTGCCGGCGCGCCGACACAGGTGCGAGACGAGGAAGAGTTCAACCGAATACAAATAACCGAGCACTATCTTATTCCAAACATTTGGAAACCGGCGGCGCAGACGAATTTCATTGCCGCCGAGTTCTTTTTGGATGGAATCATGGAACGTTTGTTCATTCCAACGAAAAAAGAGCGCAAACTGCCCCTGGCCGTTCCATATCCCGAAAATTTCACCCACCGGATTCAGATTGAACCCCATGAACCGTGGCGAGTCGTGCCGGATGAGGAAAAACTCCGAACCAAAGGGTTTTTCTTTTATCATAAAACGGCTTGCACAAACAACCAGATCACCGTGGTTTGCCAGTTGATAACGCTCAACTACGGAATCGCAACGAACGACATTCCCGACTATCTGGCAGCCGTGAACCAAGTCTCACGCCATCTTGACCTCACTTTCACCAAACCCGTTCCGGGGACGGTTCTCAATAGTTCACCAAACTGGAGCCTCTGGATGGCGGTGATTTCTTATTCCCTTGTTCTATTGATTGCCATGATTGCAATTTACCGCTACAAACCAAAATCTCCTCCGCCAATCCCTTCATTTTCCGACCCGAAACTTCAGGGGTTGGGCGGATGGCTGATTCTTTTGGGCATAGGACTGGTGGGCGCAATTCTCATGCAGTTTTTTCTATTTGTGAAATTGGGGCCGCTGTATTCAACCTCAAGCTGGCGCGCCATCACCGATTCGGCAAACGTCACATTCGATGCGATGCTCGCCCCGTTGCTGCTTTATGAACTTTTCGTGCGAATAACCCTGTTCTATTTTGCAATCTTGCTTGTGGTGTTGTTTTTCCAAAAGAGAAGAATTTTCCCAATGTTGGCCGTTATTTATCTTTCCGTTCAATTCGTTGCTACCACAGTAGATGTTGGGCTGGCCCAAACCCGAAAAGTTACAACAGTGACGACGAACGTTCATCCGCAGGCGACTACGGCTGTGGGGCCGACATTTCTGTCGTTGGTTATTTGGAGTTTGTATTTTTCGCGTTCTAAACGGGTTAAACTGACGTTCCAAAATTGACCGGGTAGTGATAACAGGATAGAGGAACATGAAACGCACAACTCGAAATTAGATGAACGATTTGCTCAAAATTGCAGCGTTGCTTTTAGGTGCAGTTCTCGGCCTTTATTGTGGTGTGACGGTTCTTATTCCTGCCGCCGGTATTTTCCTTTTCGTTTTAATGACCAAATGGATACCCATACCTCACCTCAAGCCGTTTGTCGGTGCGCTTGCGATTCAGTTCGGCCACGGACTTTCGATGTTCATAGCAGGACTGTATTATTTAGATTCAGGAGGTATGAGGTTGGTAATGTTCGATTTGCTGGTTTTAGCGATTGGTTTGACATGGCTGATGTCACGGCCGGGCTTGATGCCCGTATTATTGCTCGGCATTTACCAGTTGGTTGCGCTTGTCATAAACATTCATCGGATTTCTGATTATGAGGTTGGCAGTGTGTTTCACAAGGCGATCACTGTGACTATTGCACTTCGGTTGGCTGCCATTATTGCACTTGTAGTTGGATACAGGCAGTTCAGTAAGAATGAGACCGAAGCGATAAAGCATGAGTCAGAGAAAGCTGCGACAGATGAATAAAATCCCACCAGTAAAATGAAGGCGGAATTGATTTTGAAACCCGCTTCGGTCAGCGGTCGGCGAGCGGAGGAAGTGGCGGGCGGGCGCAGAGACGATTTTAGGAACGGAGCCGGAACGCAACGCCGTCGCCGACCGCTGACGGAAGCGGACGCGGCTGCGTTTCCTCAACGCCGGTCGGGACGAGCGGACGGGAAGTGACGGAAGGCGGGACGGAGCGACATTAGCGAGGCCGCTGTGTCAATTCCCGCCCGTTGGTCCCGGCGGTTTCCATCATCACCGGCATATAAACAACCGTTGGCGGCGGTAGTGTCCTAATTTGGTCTTGGATCATTTTTGTCTTTTAGCAGCCAATCTGTGAATATGCCAAACCCGCTCCAAATCAGGATAGCCATGAGACGATGACCAAAACTTAAAACGGGAAAATATGTAATGATAATGAGAACGACAAACCAAAATATTACAAAAATCCGTTGTCTTTTATTCTTTTTTTTCAATTCATCCAGTTCAAAATTCTCTGGCGTCTGTTCAATCGCGTTAATGCGATCAATCCGAGGGCCAAACTGCCGAGGGCAATTGAAGACGGTTCGGGTGCTGGTTGTATCCCTGTCTGGTTAAATTGAATTTGCAAATCCGGTGGCGGCGGCATGGATGGAAATTGCGATGCTCCCGTCGTTTGGCGAATTGCTTCCATCATTACCGCGCCCGATGAATCTCCACCGGCGGTCACGCCTGTATTGGAATTCGCGCCCCCAACTGTTGGCTGAAAAATTTGCAGATCAAGTGAAGGATTTTGAACGCCCACATCAATCAAATTGAGTGTTGGCGCGATGCTTTCAACTTCGGATGGGTTTAGGAGCGGGAGCGGCGACAAGGATGAGGCGTCATATCTTGACCGCCGTTCGGAAAATTCGGCAGGCCATGCCGGTCTTCCAGAAATTGGTTGCGCTGGCTGAAATGTGGCCAACGCGGGATTAACCGTAGGGATGAACATTTCGGTTGATACATAACCGCTGATGGTTGCCGAGGATAACGCGGTTTGAAGACTTGAAAGCTTTTCATCTGCGCGCGCGGGAAAGACATTCGCAATAAAGGCGAGTGCCAAAGCGATTGTTGCGGCATTCGGTTTCATTCCCACGCGGAAAAGTGTGAAGGGAAGTTTGGTTCTTCGCAATGTTTTTTGACATGCAATTCTTCGCGCAAAAATGCGGCATCTGTTGCAGCCAGCTTTAATTGAGGCTTAATTTTGTCACGCCAGCCTTAAAAACAGGTGGCTCTCGCCGAAATCTTTTTCAGGGAGCATTGCGCCATCGCGTTTGTTGCAAAAATCCTGGCAGAGTGTTCGCAACGCCCGGCGTTTTGAGGGTGCTCCCGGCAGTTTAACCAGCAGCCAGTCGGCAAATAATTTTTCCCTTTTGCCCGCATAGACTGGGGCTATGAAAACGGTGATGGCACCGGCTGCGTAAAGGGTCTCGATAAAACGAAGGGCCGCCTTGGCCGTGCGGAATTTTGCGAGTGAACGAAGGTTAGGCCGGTTCCCGGTGCTCAACCACCGCCTCGCCTCGGCATGGGACTTTTCCAGGAGTGATTTGATGAACAATTCGTGCTGCTTGCGTTCTAGGGCTACGTTGTCGCGCGCCACTTTGCCAGCCGGTTGCCCCTTATATTGCGGCCAGTCGGGATTTTTTCGGGCGGCTTTTAGATAACCGGCACGGGTTACGTCCACATTGCCGATGAGGTAGTTTTCCTGAACCAGCGTGCCGTCTCGAAGCCAAATCCGGGTGCGTCCGTGAAATTTGCCATTCACGGAATCCATTTCCAGTCTTAACTGTCCGTTGTCATGCCAGTAACGCTGCGTGCCCGTGCCGTGGTTCATGGTGAAGGAACCAAGCAAGCGGCCATTTTTATCCCATTGGTGGCTCGTGCCGTGCAACCGTCCGTGGCGATAGCACAGTTCCTCGGTGAGTTGGCCGTTGAAATACCAGGTGCGGTAACAACCGTGCAGCCGCCCTCCCACTTCCCTGATCTCCACATGGATGCGGCCATTACGGTAATAAAACCGTTTTACGCGAAGTTTCGGCATATCCGCAAATCAACTGTTGTTGTCAGTGTGGCTGCCCTTATTAACGTCCGTATTCGCCGTGCGCTTTATCCCAATCTTTTCAAAAATATGCGGCCAGAAAACCGCATGTTTGTGTCGGCAAAACATCCGTCGGCTATTTTCCAAAATGGACGAGCCGCCACTTAAATCAACCACAAGTTTATAGAATTCCAAGCATAAATATGGTTAATTTTACGAAATATCTCTCATTCACAGGGTGGCGACAGCCTCAACAGGAACAGGCTGAAAGTTCCGGCGGAAACAACGTCATCTGGAAATTTATTTTGCCATGCCGTCATGCCAAGTTTCCTTCTCTCGCATTCGATTCTATGGATTGGGAAATATGCGATAATATCGAGGCGTTGTATTGGTCGGAAAGCTGACGGTCGCGGGCGGGCCGTAGTCAATCCATTGCGATTGGTTAAAACCTGGCCCTGTTGGCGGCACGATTTGCGGGGAAAGCAACGGATTGGCAAATTCAGGATTGTCGCTGTAAAGAACAGTGTAAGACTGATTGGTAATGCTTGACCAAAAAACCACCACCGCGCCGGGAGCCACTGCACTGGAAGATTCCCGTGCTTCTGAAAGGGGAGCTATGGGCGCGCCCAAATTTCCTGGTGGTGACAGGGTGGCCAGTATTGTTGCGAATGCCTGCAACTGCGAACTGGAAAAGGTGAAGGAGCTTCCCGGCGAAAATTCCAGCAGCAAATTCGCGCTCTGCCCCGGTGCGAGCGTGGAACCATAAATCACGAATGGATTTCCATTGTTTGTGCCTGCCGCGCCCCACAACTGGTTGGTCAGTCCTGTTACAACCACCCGCGCCGAAGAAACCGAAGCTGAACCATTATTCACTATTTGAATGAATTGGGCTTCCAAGCCAGACTGAAGATCAACAAGTTGAGTGGAAACGAGACTGGCAGACAGACTGCCGGAGAGATAATTCCCCACATTGACACTAAAACTCGCCGAGTTGTTGGCGGTGTTCAGGTCGGTATTATTCGTCGAATTGACTGACGCGGAAAAGGTGTAACTCCCCGCGCTGGCCGGCTTCGCGCTGACCAACAGTTTTTGCACTGCAAGATTTGTCAATGAACCAAGATTAAAAGTGAGGGTGTTGCCGGTTAATGTGTAAGTCGGCGAGGCGCTGATTAACGAAAAGCCGCTGGGCAAGGTGTTGGTCACAACAACATTGGTCACGGTGCCGGGTCCATAATTGGTCACATACATCGTGTAAGGCATGTAGTCATTGGTATAAACATCCAGCGGCGTGTTGTAGATCGAAATGGCTAGGTCAGCCGATGTATTGGCGGTGGCGATGCCCGGATATTTAAGGACAATTCCGACAAGTATTGTCGCAAACAGTGTGATGGTTCGGCTGTTTTTAAGGGGTAGCTTTGGTGATTTCATACAGGTAATAGAGTTGTTCATTTGATTGTTAAAGTTATTTGGCGTTTTGGATTTGCACGTCCGTTTTGGGATCAGCCAGCTTTTCGCCTTCCAATACCAACTGGCTGAAACTCACTTTGGCTGTGAGATTTGTGGTCGTGAATGGCTGACTGCTCGTGATGACGAAATTAAAAGAAGTCTCTTTCTTTGGTTCCAAGGCTGGCCGGTTTTTCGTGCCGCCGATAACCCACTTACTAGATTCTCCGACTATTTTACCTTGTTTATCCAACAGGAAGCAGATGGCGCGTGCTGATTCAACATTTACAGTAAAGCCATTTTTCATCTTCAACTCAACCACTGTCTTTTGGTCAGAGATTTTGGGTGGTGAGATCGAGACGGCAAGTTGTGCTGACACCGCAACCGTGCAAAACAAAACAAGGGAAAATATAATTTGGCGAAGATAGTTTATCATAAATGGAAAAACGCTGGTATTTATTCAAAAATCACTTTTAGGAACGATATGGAAAAAATGCTGATAGGCAGAGGTTGAGTAGATGGAAAATACTATGGTGATCAGCAACAGCACCGCAAAACTTACTATCAAAAGAACTTTTCTGGATTTTTTGAGATTCTTGAATTCTTCACGCTCAAACTTAATGCCGTGGCCACATGTGACCAGAATATAATAATTCGCAAAATAAAACACCAAGGCGATAGCGCATTGCGCCCACCGAGAGGAGTCGAAAGAAAACTTCGTTCCACCATAAACCTCAATCCAGTCCATGATATTTGTAAGATTTATAAGCGCGATTATCGAAAGAAGGGCGACACCTTTTCCAGCGTCTATGATGGGTCCCCAGCCGCCACCCAGCCGCTCTGGCATTCTCAACCTAAAACCGATGGTGAATCCGGTAAGGTAGAGTTCTTTGAAAAGGCGAATCATAAACATCAACGAGCACAATTTTAAGGATTATCAGGCATATCAGCAAAATTTGGACCGAACGGTGCGCTATAATACCAGTCGGTCAGAATTTGGAAGCTGCCCGCGACCGCGCCATTCACATCTCCTTGGATTAAACTCCCGCCAGTATATCCTACGCTAAACGCTGCTCCGACCGGGCCTAAAAATCCTACCCCTGTGGCAGTAGTATTAGCTCCAAATTGCCAAGGAGACATTTGACCACTTTGCTCTTGTTGGTAGTCCATATAAGTTGTAGCAACGGCAAGGAAGGGAGCTACTCCCTTGGCTATTGTCGAAACCCTTGTCACGGAAACGTATTGATTTCCATAAAAGCCGCCGGAATAAAACGTAAAATTGTTTCCAATTGCGGCTGTTCCAGAGCCAAATTCACCGCCAAACTGGGCGATTCCGCCGATATTAAGAGCAGTAGATGCCATTTGATAAGATGAACTTCCTCCTAATACAGTCCCATCTGGAAGCACGACTGTCCCTAAATTATTATTCAGGCCAAACAAACTAGGTTGGCCAGATGACGGATTGTTGTAAAATAGCTGCGAAAGCCTTCCGTCCGGGTCAAAGCCCATAATAGGTTCTCCGCCAGCGAACGAGTAATAGTTTGGATCGCGCGCGTTCCAAACCGAGTCATAAGTAAGCCAGCGCCCGGAAACGGAATCATACGGACGCAGGCCGATCTGATAGTAGCCGGTGATGTCCACCTCGCGCCCACGCCATGCGGACGATTGCGCCATGTCCCCGCCATTGGCGAATGCCGCTGGCCGGTAGCCGGGCACCGCACCGTAGCCGGTTGGCCGCGCCGGAATCCACGATGGCATACCGTTGGTAATTTCCGCCAGAATGTTGCCCCTGAAATCGCTGATGAGCGGGTAAAACAAGTTGAGATAGGGCGACACGCCATCCAATCCACCTGTGCCGTTCAGCCCGCCATACTTCCCGTTCAAATCCGGGCCGTAAAGTTTCCACACAGTTTGATCGCCATAAGAAACGCCAAGTTCCAAGAACTCGACCTGCGGGTCGAAATAAGAATTGATGGTCTGTGGCGGCGCAGTTGAGGCAACGCTATTCGACACGAGCACGGTGGTCGTTTGCAACCTCCGGTTAAGCGGGTCATAGACCGCGCTCCAATTGTAGCCGGAATTGCTTGCATCCCTTTCCGTGACTGCATGAAGCCGTCCGCGTGCATCCCAAGAAAGCGTTTGGGTGCGCTCAACCGTGCCGCTTGGGTTTTTCCAGACGCGGTTGGTGATGTCGCCCGCGCTATCATAACTATCCACCGTCGTTTGATAGGCCAGAGTGTTTGTGAACGAATTGGTCGCCCACGCGGTGAAGAAGCCGCTCGGATGCAGGGCGCTGACTTTCAGTTGGTGCGCGCCCGGCGCAAGGTCCATCATCGCGCGCCATTGCATGGCGTTGGTGCCGACGACGGAGATTGAAACCGGCTGGTTGTCCAACCACGCACTCAAAAGAGTGGACTGGCCGTTGATATGGCCGTAGGCCGGATATTGGAACGTGTTGTTGGTTTCGGTGGCAACGCGCGAGAAGGCGTCGGACACGCCGCTCCATTCATTGGACGCGCTGTTGGCCTGTCCCATTTGCGTAAGCACGCCGGGGCCGCCCGCGACGCCTTTGTCATAGACCATTGTGTTCGTCCAAGTGGTGCTGCCGTTGAGATTGAGTTGTTCCTGAACCAACCGGCGGCTTGAACTGGCGTAGGTATAAACGTGCGGGTCGGTGAAATCAGCCCGCACCAGCGTGTGCGCGGCGAGCAATCCATCGCCCGACCAAGTGAGTGATTCGGTCAATTGCGACAGCATGTTGACCGTGTTGGTGATGGACAACGGACGGCCTTCGCCGTCGCGCGAAGCGATGCTCGTCATACGGTTGCCAACCGACCGATTGGTCAGCAATCCGGCGGTGTCATAACTGTAATTGCCGCTGCCGGTCGAATCGCTGGCTGACACCAGCGAGCCATCCGCCCGCCATGTGAAGCCGTAAGTGCCGCCGGCAATTCCGAGTTGCGAGCGGCGTCCAGCAGCATCCCAGCTTTGGCTGTCACCATAGGAGAATGAACCGCCATTGACGGATTCAGAAGACAAATGCCCGTAAGGGTCATACGAACGTAGAATGGTCGTATTGGGGCCAGTGTTGGTGCTGGCAAATTGCTCGGTGATGCTGGTCACAAAGTTACGCGGATCGTATTGCCATGTCGTGGTCAGTTGTTGCTCCGGCAACGAACCGCTGTAAGTCATGGAAGCCTGCCGCAACCGATCATCATAGGCGTAGGTGCAACTGGTGCCGCGCCCATCGGTTTTGGTATTGAGCAATCCGGCGAAGGTGTTGCCGCTTGCATAATAGGAATAGGTCGTGGTGCGGGTCGGGTTGCCGCCTCCGAAATTCTGCTCCTGCAACATCTGACCGGCATTGTTGTAGGTGGCCTGCCACTGCAAACCACCCGGCATCGTGCGATTGGTCGAGTCGCCCATTGGGTCGAAGGCATAGGTGGTTGGCGCGTTGTCACGGTCAATTTTGCCGGTCATGCGGTTTAAGCCGTCAAAGGAATAACTTGCCGTTGTCCAGGTTGTGACCGTGCCACTCGCAGACGAGTCGTGTTGTTGCGAAACAAGATTTCCGCCGAGGTCAAATTGATTCAATGTGAACTCGGTGTTGTTGACAGAGGGATAGGCGATGGACAAAACCGTATGCCCGTCATTGTCGGTCCAGGTTGTGTTGACAATGGCCGAAGCGCCGGAACCGCTGGTGGTGGTGACACTGTTATGGTCGGCGGAATAGCTCATGTAGGTTTCATGCACCAGCGTGCCGGATGCGTTGAAAATCAGAGTGCTGGTTGTGCGTCCAATGGCATCCATCGTCGTGATAGTTTCTTCGCCGAGAGCGTTGAAGTTCGTCACCGCCCTTCCGGCAGCATCGTAGAAATTAGTGACAACCTGTTGAAGAATGTTGGTGGCATAGTAAGTAGGACCGCTTGGAGGATTGCCCGTTTGGTAAGCGGTCACTGTTACAATGGCCGGGCCTGCGGTTACTTTGGCGCGATCAAGTCCGTCAAGGGTGGTGGTGAAAACATTGTTGCCCGCGTCCACGCGCTGGATGACGTTGCCGCGCCGATCCAGTTGAACCGAGTTGGTGGCTTCGGGCGTGCCTGTCGCTGAATAAAAGACCTTCGTGGTAATACGGTTGACATCATCATAAGTCGTCTGCCAATACGCGCCGTTGGATTGAATTTCGCGTTTGACGCGGCCATCAGTGTAATAACGCCACGCATTGGTCGAACCGTCGGCGTTGAACCGTGATTCCGGCTGGCCGACAGTGCTGTAAAACGTGGTGGTGACTCCACCGAGCGCGTTGGTGTGGGACTGCACCTGCCCGCCGGGTTCATAGCTGAATCCCTCGGTGCTCAAAATGGTGACGCCGTTGGTGTCGAGATGTTTGGCCTGCACCAGCCGGCAGAGTGCATCCCAAGTGTTGGTGGTCACTGCACCACGCGGGTCAATTTGGGAAACGAGATTGCCCAATGGGTCAAATTGACTGAAGGTTTGGGCGTAGAGATTGTAACCGGCGGGCGTTTCGACGCCGGTGCCTGCGCTGTTGGCTTCCGAACGCCAGTGAATTTCCGTCGTGACGCGACCGGCCCCGTCGTGATCGTAGAAAATGTAGTCTTCAGGATTGTAGCGGGGGCCGTCAATCCAGTTGGTCTCACCGTTTTCGTTGTAATATGTGAATTTCCAATCCATCGGGGTTGTCTGGCCGGTGTCAAAAGTTTCCTGCGCAGTTGGCCTTCCCATCGGGTCAAAAGCAAAAGTGTAACTGGCTCCAACCGCATCCGTGCGCTGAATTAGCTCTCCGCGTTCATCATAGAACAGTTGATTGACGATGTTCGGATCGCCAGTGCCGGTATATTGAACGCTGTTAGTTGGGAAACCCTGGCCGTTGTAGAACAAATCATTGGTGGCGGCATCAGATGAACCATAAGCCCGAACCCGGCGCGTTGTGACACCAAAAGCGAGATTGGTCTGCGTCGTGTTTCCTAACACGACAACATTGGTGGCGTTGCCATAGACCATGAAATTGGTGCCAACGGGCGTTGCCCCCGCGTAGCGGATGATTTGCTGCGGCAGGAAATTGAAGGTCGGATCATAGACTAAAACCGTGCTGTTGCCGATGGCATCAGTGATTTGCACCGGCAGATTGTTGGTATTGTAACTGGCCGAGTTGGTGGCGGTCTGCGTGGCAATGCCGTCGCCAGTGATGTCGCCGGTGGCAACTGTGTTGGTCAGGTTTCCGAATGAGTCATATAAATAGGCCGTTTGCAGACCCCGTTTGTCCGTGACCGATTGCAAGCTGCGTTGGAAACCGCCAACCGTGTTGGTTTCATACCAATTTTGAACGGTGGTCTGGTTCAACGGGTCAACAATTTTTCGCACTAGGCTGTTGGTATAATAATAGGTAGTGGAATGATTGAAGTAGTCGGAAATGATAGTCACGCCTGTCAAAAGGTTGGTGGGTGAGGTCAGGCTGAAATTGTTCGTATAGGCAAACGTGGCCGTGCGAACCGGATTGAGGTCAACGCCTGCCGTGGAAAGCTGATTGGTCACGCGCCGTTGCGAATCATAAATGTTTTGCAACACCCGGCCATCGGGTTTGTCTTCCTCGACAATCAGGTGCGTGGAATAAACATTCGTGATGCTGTTGGTGACGTAATTGGCGTGCTGATAAACGTAATCAATCTCCATCTGGTCGGGCAGTGTCACCGAAGTCAAATCCCCGTATTGGTCATAAACGTAATTCAGAATCCGCCCGTCGCCGGTGTGGGCGGCGATGATGTGCCCGTAAACATCGTATTCAAACCAGACGAAATTGCCGTTGCTGCTCTGAATGCGATTGACTTCGCCGTAATCGGGCTGCGTCGAGTTGGTTCCATATTGGAACGTGTAAAAATTACCGCGATTGTCCTGCCACTGGTTCAAATAAGGACGTTGACGGGTAAATGTTCCAACCGGATAGGAAGCCACGGTGAATGTGCGGGCGCTACCATTGGCTCCGGTCAGCGTGTAGGTATTGGTGCCGCCCGGCGTTGAAAGTTGGAGACGGTTGTTAAACAGGTTGCCCACCGAACCAATGCCCATGCTACTGTTGTTGTTGAGCATTGGGTTGTCCTGCGGTTGTGGCAGCCAGACATTGGCATTGGTGGCGGTCTGCCGGTAGGCGACAATGGAGCCGTCCATTTCAGCCGCGTAAATCAGTGTTGAATTGGTTCCGACGCTCAAGAACGGCACATAGCTCATTTTCCAACCGAAGCCAAATTCATTTTCAGCCAGATTTTGGCTGCCGTAGTTGCGGCGGATTTGCAACGGCATCGGGCCGGGCAAGGTGATGTCTGGCGCGTCCACGTAAAATTCGCCAGTCATCATGTTCACCGGGTCGGCTACAGTTTGCGTCCCATCGTTATAGACCGGGGTGGTTGTGCTGGCCGTGCCCACATTGTAAAGCTGGTTATACGCAGCAGGCGCATTCTGCTGGCTGCCATAGGTTGCGCTTATTTGCGCTTCGGCTTGGACCAATGACGGGTCTAATTGCGTCTGCCCATTACCAAGACTTGTGTCTGTCAAGGACTGCTGCCAAGTGGCGGTAGCGCCATCAACCACATTACCCGAATTACCTGAACTATCCGCCGTCGCAGTTGTCAGCAATTGGAATGTCGTGGTTGAACCCGCCGGAGCCGGATCAACCGTAATATTGGGCGAATTTACATAAGTGAAGGTCGTAGTTGGGTAGTTATCGGCAACGCCGCCATTCAAGCCCCCGACCGCTGCATCGAATATGTCATAGCTGAAGTAGAGGGCGGCCACACCGGAATAAGTGCCATTGGTCACAACACCGGGCGTCATGAAAGCCACTGCGTCAGAGCCGCTCGGATCAGTGCTGAACAAATTTGCAATGGCGTTCCAAGTGGTGGTGTCGGCGTTTTGAAGCTGCACGCCATTGTATGTAACTTGGCCTGCCGCCTGATAATTATCCGCAGTAAGAGTGACCATGTTCGTATGCACTTGCTGCAGCAGCTTGACGGTGGAAATGGCATTGGTCTGACAAAAACTGCGCAAGGTGCCATGCTCGGCTGCCGAGCCTTGCACCGCCTCCAGCGCCCACCAGTTGAGATACGCCGAGAGATAATCCTGGCCTGAATCTGGATGGGTGGTGGCGTTGAAAATCGCGGCAAACCCGTTGTCGGGCATGTGGACTGCCGGGGTGATGAGGTTGATCTGGCCGCCGTTAATCAAGTTGCCGGATGAATCCCGTTGCGGCCTGAGCAATCCATAGCCCTGCTCGTATTGGGACACGAGTTGTATCTTGTGCAGGCTGCTGTTGAGGGCGGTGAACTGGTCATAATAATTGAAGAAGGACATGGCCAATAAATACGCCGGTGTGCCCTCGTAAATGTCGGGGTTAATCGTGGAAGGCTGGTTGGTGTTGGCCTTTTGATTAAACTGCCAGAGTTCCTGGGCATAGACATTGAGCATCGCTGGCGTAACATTTCCCAAATCGAAACCGAAGGCAATCAGATCGCCTTTTCGGAATGTGTCCGTGAAAACATAGCTTTGCCCGTTCTGCGCTCCCTGCTCGATATAGGTGTAGCCCCACAGGTTGCTGATGCCATATTCAGATGGAGCCATATAATTTCCCGGCAGAAAATGTTCGCGGGTGTGCGTGACTTGGAAAATGATGTTGTCATCCGTGGTGTCAAGCTGGTTGCTCGAAACCAGCGCCCAAGTCGGGTCGGCCCGCGTGCTGAAAGACCAGGAGTTGGTCACATTCGGGGAATAGGCTTCCAGTGACAAAATCATGTTGTGCAGATTGTTGGTGCCGATCTGCTGGAATTTGAGCAGGAGTTTGCGGTTGTGCAGTTCGGCGATGGGGATGGCAGTCGTGTCAATCATCCGGCTGGGATTGGCCTGGCTATACACCTGAATTTCAAGGGTATTGAACAAGCTCATGTTGGTTTTCAGGCTCTCAATCACCAGCGGCGTGCCCGACAGTGCAAAGGGTTCGGGGAACTGGCTCCACTGCGAATAAAGATGCCGCCGGTTGAGGCATTGGACGCCCATGTCATCCACCGACAGGCCGTAATGATTGAGGTCGAGATTGTGTTGAATGAAGGCGGGCAACAAATCCAACGGCTGGTCGGAACTGCTTAACGAAAAGATGTTAGTGTCATTGTTGATGTAAGCCGTCAGCCATTTGAAACCGCTGTTGTAATTGGTCGGCATATAATCGTAGAAATTAAAGCCCTCGGTGATTTCCGTGTCCTTGATCCACGGGAATATCTGCACCCAATTGGTTCCGATATAGGCGGCAACCCACGGATAGTTGACCGAAATCAATTGCGGCAGATTGGTCTGGCCCAAGGAATTTTGCGCCCCTTGCAACTGCATCCGCAACAGTTTGCTTACCTGTGAATTCAACATCTGCAAACCACCATTGGTGGGGAAGATATAAGTTGCCGGCACTCCGGCCTGCCGCAGCAAATAAACCATAAGCGCGCACTGTTCCATCGGCGAACCCTGTCCCTCTTGAAACGTGGCCAGCGCGCTGCGGTTGACGCCGCCGAGATTGATGGCGGGCATACTGTTGTAATTAGTGTCGTAGTCAATGGCGTCCACGAGGCCGATTTCGTTCTGAACATAATTGGCCAGCGCCAACGGGTCGTTGCCCATGTTAGCGACAAACTGGTCGAGGATGGGATGCCGTCGCAATTCGGGGCTGCCGTCAATCGCCAGATAATTGGAAGGATTCAAGTAAGACAGGTTGGGCAGCACAGGCACCACGTTCGTCAACTCCGCCAGCGTCTTCCCTTCGTAAGCTGGCGGCAACGGTTTTTCGTCAAAATGGGGCTGGTTAATGAAAGTGGAAATGTTGGCCGGTTGCTGGCTGAATTCCATCGCGTATAGCCTCGACCAATCTTGTGCGCCGGATTGATTAAGCACCATCGGCTGGGCCGCTGCTGCGTTCCCCATTTCTTCGACCTCATAATAGTAATTCGTGGCGACGGATGAGATGGCCGTGTGAGTAAGGATGTAAGTATCCGAGAACAACACTCCCCACCGCTGCCCTGGTGTGGTCAACCACACCGTCTGCAAACCGAATTGGGTGAAAGTCTGTGAAAAACCGTTGGTGACAAGGTTCGCCAGTTGGTTGCTGTTGGCGGGGTTGGGAATCGGCAGGCTGATGGTGCCAGCCAACGCCGAATTGGAGCGATAATATACCTGAATGCGGAGCGCATTGGAATAGTTGACCGAAGCGTCACCGGCATAAATTCCGAAACCGTAGCCTTGATTCAGGAACATCGGACTGCCGCCCGCCGGACTGCCGAAGGCCACAATTGGATTTTGAAAGGCGACACGGCCAGTAATGTTGGTTTGCAAAGCCGTATTCGTTGCATCCAAATAGTAGAGGGTGTTTGTCCACAAGTTGCCCGGAAACAGGTTCGTGGCATTGCCGCCTGTCGCCGCCAATGGAACGCCGGTTTGAAAATTCAGAGGAATGACGAAGGATTGAAAATCCGGCGCGGTGGATGAGCCTCGCACAAAACGCGCGGACGAATTGAATGTGCTTTGAGGAGAAATAAAGATCGTGGCCGTGCTTGGGTTCAGCGGGTCGGTGGCATCTATCTGATAATTGGTGCTGGAATTGAGCGTGACCGTGACGGATTTATTGGTCACCGAAAACGCTCCTAGAATCCCGCGCAAAGGAACTCGCGCATAATTGGCGTAATTGCCAGAATTGGTAACCGTGGTGAAAATAGTAACGGAATTGGTAATCTGCACATAATCCACCCCATTGCTGGCCGTCCCGCTGATGGTGTAATTTACCGTGAGCGGAGTTAGTGCCGGGGGAATTCTGCCCAACAGAAAAAGTCCGACATTGCCATCCAACGAGGCCGTTGGCCCGTCGGCAAAAATAGTCACGGAAGAACTTCCGTATTCAAATGCGCCAATGTCAGGCGCTCCCACCCGCATGAACCCGCGTTGATCGTATTTCGGCGCGGCGGTGCTGTCCGCCGCGTTAATGGCCGGACTTCCGGCCAGTAATCCGATTACCGGCGTGGGACCGCCGTCATATTGCAAGTAAGCCGCCACGTCTGGATTGGTTGAACTGTGGCTGCCAGTCCCATTCAATGTGATGCTGCTGTCGTCACTGATATTTTCACCTGCATCCACAAATGTTCCGACTCCATTGCCGCCGTAACCGGAACCGCCGTCAAGAATTGAATTCTTCAGTGTGAATGTGCCGTTGGTTCTGACCAGATTGGCCCCGGAGGCCACCGTGCCGTTGGCTCCATCGGCTCCAGAAGGAAGCCCGCCATAACCGCCGCCGCCGACAAAAGCGGCGTCCAATTCAAGAGTGCAGTTGGTCAGTCCAATTTGGTTTGTGCTGTAGATGCCGCCGCCATAAGCATTCCCACCAGCACCGCCGGTCCCGCCGACTGTGCCGCCGCTGCCGTCACCGCCATATCCGCCGAGTGCCTCATTCTCGAAAAAGGAGCAGTTAATAATGGCGTTGGTTCCGGCGTTGTAGATGGCCCCACCGTAACCATTCGCGCCTTTCGGACCGGCGGTGTTGCCGCTCGTTCCGGTGGTTTGTCCATTATTACCACCGTTGCCGCCAAATGCGGCTCCATAGCCAAATGTTGAATTCCAAACGACGGCATTTCTGTAAATGTATAAGGCACCACCAAATCCATTTGTTCCGGCTCCGCCAACTCCGTTGGCACCCGCAGAACTGTTGGCCACACCGCCATTTCCACCACCTCCGCCTTGACCGCCGACCGCTTCGTTCAGGGAAAAAAAACAATTGGTGATTGCCATGCTGACATTGGTGGTGTTGACGCTGAAAATTGCTCCGCCTTGAGCAATCCCTGCGATTGCACCATTCGCGCCGGCTCCCGGTGTGCCGGTGGTGGCATTGCCGCCATTCCCACCTGAACCGCCGGTTCCACCAATCGCGGCATTGTAATTGAAAATGCTGTTATTGGCAGTCAATGTCCCCTGATTGTAGATGGCTCCGCCGGAAATGTTTCCCCCCGCCGTTCCAGCCGTGCCGCTTCCGGCAGTCCCACTGGTCACGTTGATGCCATTGGCTCCATTGGTGCCATTGAGTCCCTGGGCTACGTTGTTGGTGAATGTGCAATTGTTGATGACCAGATTGCCCTGATTGAAAATTGCGCCGCCGCCTCCGTTGGTTACACCGGGGGCAATGAGTAAATTATTTACGGTAAAATTTATGATACTGTCGGCAATGGTCAGATTGTTCAGCGTCAAGGTCGCGCCAGTGGACACGTTAAACATCTGCCCGCCCCAACCGCTCCAGCCGTCAAAGACGATATTGTGTCCAGTCGCATCAATGACGGTATTCGTAGAAATGATGTCAACGGCAGCGTAAGGCTTGTAGATCACGCCGTCACAGGCAATCGTCACCGTGCCGCCGCCAGCGAGAGCGGCGTCCAAGTCCAGCCAGTTCAGGTTCGTCACCGTGCCGGATGAATACCCGGAAAACGGCAGCAAAAGGATGGCCAGCAAAATGGCCGCGCCGCCCGTCAAGGTTGAAAACCAACTCATCGTTTGCCTGCTTATGATGTATTTCATATAAAACCTTATTGGATCAACGAACCGTTGGTCGGACTGTCAATGAACACTGTCAAAATCCCCGCGCTTGGATTGTTCGGGTCGGCGAGTTCCCAAAGGGGAACGCTGTTGGTGTCTAAAATCGCCCGGTAGAATCCCGTTTGATAAACGCCGGTGACGAGAAAATTGGTTTGTGCGTTTGTGCCTACGGCCGCCCAAGTCCAGGGATATGCCGGGTTGTCCAGCACAGGCGTTGACTGCAAATCAAAGGTGCTGCCGTTGCCATTGGTGATAGTGATGGAAAGTTGGTTTGTTCCCAATAGCGTGATGGTCAGGAGGGGGGCACTCTGTGACCACGCGGTCAGGGCCGTGGCAATAACGACAGCTACACAGCCGAAAATACCGAGAATCGTTTTCTGATATGTATTGATGGTTTTCATAGGATTTTCATTGTTGTTTGTCTTTAAGGCGCGCGCATGGCGCGCCGGTGACAATGGAGCGAATATCGGCTGGATTTTTTGAAAGAATTATTCATCGGTCGAAAAAAAGTGGCTTCCGTGACGACCTTCCCAGAAAGCACCAAGATTGGCAAGGGGAATCGCCGTTCGGAATTCCGAACCTTTAGCAATCACCTTCCCCTTACCGTTCTGGTTCTGAAACCGGAACATGAAGAAAAATCCGCGAAATCTGGTCGGGCCGCAAATTCGCCGGTTGCGTGACCAGCAAAAGCTGACGCAACCGATGCTGGCGGCACGCTGCCGCCGGTGGGGATGGGATTTGAGCCGGCAAACCCTCGCCAAAATCGAAACGCAATTGCGTTGGGTTTCCGATTTTGAACTGCTCTGCCTTGCCAGAGCGTTGCGAGTTGAACCGCACGAGCTTTGGCCTGCCAAAGACAGAATTCCGCGAATGCTCGAAGATTTTTTCGACCGGCTCTCGTCGGGCGTCGAATGAAAATTGTTTGATTGCCATTTCATGCCATTGCCTTAATCGTGCCGGAATTGCCTTTGCAATTGACGTGAGACACGCCAATTGCACTCCTCCTTGCCGGTGCTGGCAAGAACAATCCAAATTTCTTTTACGATATATGTATCGTTCATTTTTAGCATTAGAAAGCGATGTAATATGTCGTGGCCATTTTCAAGAAAGAGTGGAAGCGAATCAAGGTCTTCGGCGCGAACGTGCGCCGGGAGCGTGTGCGGAAGAAATTGACGCAGGATGAACTGGCCGAACGCGCCGAAATCGCCACGCGCAATCTGCAAAAAATTGAAGCGGGGGAAATTAACATTTTGGTCACGACGGCGTTTAGGATTCAACTGGCGCTCCGTTGCCCATATAGGCGTTTGATGCCTTCCGAGTAAGATGTGAAAGGATTCGCGGAGCGAATTCCAATGTCTCAAAAGGCTTGGTGATGTAATCGGCTGCGCCAACGTCAAGACCGTGTTGTTGATCTTCAATAAGACAACGCGCGGACACAAAGACCACCGGCGTATCGCACAAACGGGGGTGCTCCTTCAAGCGGCTGCAAAGTTTGAATCCGTTGCCGTCCGGCAAATCCACGTCGAGCGTAATCAAATCGAATTGGCCCGCTTCGGCCATTTGGATCGCCTTTTTTTCAGTCGTTGCCACTTCCGTTTCGCAACCGGCGCGTGTCAGCAAAAAAACTATCATCAACGCAACCGGCGTATCGTCCTCGACGATGAGAATGTTTATTTTTTCTGCCATACAAAGTTTTGGACGTTTCCCTTATTTCACGCGAAGGGCGATTTTTTGTAAAGGAAAATCGTCACGCATACGTTACGATGTTTTTGCCATTTTTCAGATGTGCAACGCAACCTGGACAAGCAACTGGCGAAATTTCTGCGAAAAGAGCGGGGCGGTCTTTCTTACGCAGAATTTGCAAAAAAAGTCGGAGTTTCACACCAAACTCTTTTTCGCATTGAGCACGGCGAACATCATCTGACTTTGGACAAATTGGAAACGGTGCTCGTGAAATTGAAAATTCATCTGAAAGACATATTCCCAAACGAATTTTAGGCCGTGGTCTTGTATGTGAATTGATGGTGCTTGCTGATTTTGGAAAGCTACAAATACGTCGGAGAGGTCGAGCGGGGCTGCGTGAACATTTCGCTGGATTCTTTGATGCGAATTGCCAAAGCCTTGAAAGTGAAGGCCCACAGCTTGATTGGCGAATTCCGACGGTTATCGGACAATCGGCTTCGAGAAAAAGGGGTATTATTTTTCTGGCCGGGGATTTTTCATTCCCTCGTGTCGCCACAAGCAACGGACGCTTCATGCCACACACATCTAACGCTTTCAGTTTGGAACGCAAGCGCAAAATGATAGCTAATAGAATCTGTGCGTTTTGGCTGCATCCTGATTGGCTTATAGCCAATCGTGGTCACAAAAAAAGATCGAAAATTCTTGGGCGAAGGAATCCGCAAACACCGCAAGCTGGCCGGTTTGACGCAGGAGAAATTGGCCGAGCGGATTGACATCAATCCTGTCTATATGGGGCAGATTGAGCGCGGCTACCGAGTGCCAACAGTGGACGTTCTCCTGCGAATTGCGCGGGCGTTAAAAGTTCACCTGCGCGATATTGTCAGTGAGCTGTGACCAGAAGCGCGGAAAACTTTTTTGCTGATGAGCGATCATGCTGCTTAACGGCCAAAGTTATGTCGCAGCTTTCTCGCCAACCATTTCATAATCTTGGCCAATCTGGCTGAATAAACATTCAACCGCATATCCACCGTAATCGGGGTTCTGTCGGACTTGTTCTGGAACAAATAGTTGCTCGAAATGTTTGTATCGCTCTGGCACTAACCACATACCTTGTGGCCCTGGCTCCTGACTGCAAACCACAATTTCACCGACTGGTAAGGTGCCATCAAAACCAGTGCTGTAAGGCGCTCCATAAGCAACGACGCCTCGAACCTGCACTTCGCGAAGTGACCGAAACTTCATGCCTTTGTGAAACTGTGTCATCGCCATAATTTTTTGCTCGCCACTTTTCAAATGCTGAAATCTCTTGGAGAATATCGCGCACCATATTCATATCCAAAATTTCCACCAAGGTCTGATCCTCTTAAAATCGTGTGGCTTCGTATGAACTCCGAGCCACTCTGCCGCACGTGGAATATCGTGTTTATATTCGCAAGTTGCGCCCGACTCATCTTCCGCTCTGTATCCCTTCTCATCTGTGACAAACTTAATCTTCTCTGTAATTTTGGCGAAATCCTCTGGCGTGAATAGCTGACGCAAATAACGCAACGAATCAGCCGACATTACAAAGCGTGTCGGCCAACGACCGTGAAGCCAGTGAAAGTCGTTAATAACTTTACACATCCGAACCCAGTTTTTATCAAAACCGTTTGGCATAAAATGACTTACTGGTCTAAAAATTGTTAAACCGCGCTTTTGCAGTTTTTCATACTGCTGGTGTATTCTAATTATTTCTGCCCGTCAAGCGCGGCGGTCGTTCCCTAAATTGACTTTTTCAAAAGCGGTTTTAGATTGGGCCGGTTTTGGGTCGCGCTTGAAATTCCCCTGGCGGCTTCAGCGGCTAATTGCGCGCCGGTCATCAATGCTGTTTTCATTCGTATCATGGACGCATCACAAAAGCGTCTTGCCTTTGCTGGGATGAATCCTGACTTCTTCACGGATGGCGGCGCGGACTTTCGCTTCAATACGTTCAACGAAGCTCATGCCGACCCGGCTGAATTTATTGGCTGGCCGGATCGCGGCGGCAATTTCCAACGCGGTTTGTTTCACCTTGCTCCGGCAAAGGTGCGGAGTGGTGTTGATGCTTTTGAGTGTGTCCGTCATTTCAGTTGTTTCCATAATTTGCTTTCTTGGTTGCGTCGCTGATTCATTCAACGACACCACTATTTTATCAGGCGCACTTTTGCTGGACGGCAAAATTGGCGACTGAAGCCTTGCAAACATTGAACAAAACCACTGTTGCCACCGACACTTGACACAAAAGCACGCTGATTTTGCGCGGGGTGACTTGGCTGGTTTTTAACTTCGACGCCATTTTCATTCAATGTTTGCAAGGCAAAAAATAGTTCGAGATTTTTTCCATCGGCGCTGGCGATAGACGCGCCGGGTGAAGATCAGACCGGCGAAAAAGCGATAGTTGTGAGGGTCAGAATAATTTTCGCCACAACGAGAACCATCGGGCAATTTGTCCATTGGCTTCAAGCGGCGGCAGGGTTATCCGCCGAAATCCTTTTTCGCAATGAACGAGCACGCATTCATGGTCGCGGAGATTGCGAAGGATGTGCGGCTTGATTTTGTGTTCCTCGGTCTCGGAATAATTCACGTTGCGCCTTCCGGCGCTTGAACCCCAGGACCGTTTGATGACACGCTTTTTGCCGAGAAAATCCGCCGCCTGAACCGCGTCGGCTTCATCGGCGGAACGGAAAATCATTCTGTTGCGTAAATTCAAAGTGAGCACTTTCGCTTTATCGCTGCCGAGCGGCGGCACAAGCGACGTCGTGGACTGCGCGGCGGCAACGATGGTTGCGCCCGCCTCGCGGATCACGTCCACGCAATTATAGTCGCTGGTGCCGTCCTCGCTCGCGGTCATAAACCGCTGCGCCTCGTCCGCCCACAGGATGAGCAAATTATTTTTGCCACGTTGGGTTTTGGCCTGGTCGAAACGGCGCAGCGCGTGATTGTAATAGAGCAATTTCAAAAATGTGTTCACATACCGGCGCTCGGTTTGAAATTTCTGCGGCATGGTCACGAGGATGATTTTGCCATTATCAATCGCCGAAAAATCAAATGTGCTTTTTTCCACGCAGAAAATTTCCGCCACGTCGGGCGTCAGGAAGTATTGCAGGTAGTTGCCGATGGTTTCACGAACGCCGCCAAGCTGCTCCGCCGGCTGGTCAAGAAAACGATGTGTGAAATGGTCGTGCAACACGCGGCGGCGTGGTGTTTGCAAATCCAAAGCGGCCAGATTTTCCAATTCCTCGTCCAGTCTTGGTTTGCTGGAAAGCAATCCCAATGCGCCGGATAAAGTCACCGGCAATCGCAATTCGGCGAGCAATTCCAGCGCGTGGGCGATGTGCGTTTGCGCCTGGCTCTTGAAAAAGCCCTTGTCCCCGCCCTGGCCGAGACTGGTGGCCGTGTCCACGACAAATTTGGCATAGGTCGTGAACGGGATGTTCCGGTCGCCGGTGAGATTGAACCGATGGGGCGGCTGCCATCGTTCGCCCTTGTCATCGGTGCGGATTTGCAGGTGAATCAAGTCATTTTCGCGTGTATAGTGCCGCGCCATTGCCGAAAGTGTCTCCCAATAAACCCCTTTTTCGTCAATGCAAAGGCCGCCCCATTTGTCCTCGTTTTGAAAAACCTGATGCGCCAGTTGATTGATGCCGGAACTGGTTTTGCCGGAGCCGGTATCGCCGGTGATGAGCCAGCCACGACAAAATTGATTGCGTTTCCAAGTCAGGCCGCCAAGTCGGGCGACATGGCGTTTGCGTAGCAGCAAAAGCCGCGCGGTGATGATTGACAACAAAATGGCATACCCAAGCGCGAAAACGCGCAACGATTTGAATAACGCCGGAAGATGAACCGAATGGAATGGAACAAAATCGAGTTTCATAGGAATTTTCCGATGAGAAAACCGGCGATGGCGGCGGCGAAGACGGCACAAATGGCGGTCGGCAACTCCACCGCCCGAATTTCTTTCAATGCCCGTTCCTTCAAAATCTTTGTGGCTTCGGTCAAAGCCGCGATGTCTTTTTCAAATTCATCGAGCGAGGGCATTTGCCGGTGACGAATTTCATCCCAATGGTTTTGATGAATCCGAAACAAATCCAGCAATAATAAAATCGGGTCATCATCCTTGATTTTGAACTGCTCCTTCCATTTGGCGATGGCCTGTAAAAAATCCTCGTCAAAGTCGGGCGGCGTTGGTTGGTCGGGCGCGCTCATGGTTTTGCGGGTAATAGAAATTCCGCTGCCGATTCGATTTCCGCGTAAAATTTGCGCTGCCACGTTTGCAGCCGCTGGCGGTCCAGCAAATGCAGATGACCGTCAGCCACGGCGGGCGTGATGGTGAGATTGTTGTGGCTCAATTCCTCCACCAGCCAGGGCTGCAATTTGCTCATGGTGATTTCCTTCGCGCAAAGTTCCCTTAACAGCCGCTTGCGGATGACGGAATGGTCAAAAACGGCAAAATCATTGCTGTGAACCGTGTTTCGCAGCACAACGTAGGCGCAGACATTTTTGAGTTTGTCAGTGATGCGGTTAAGCTGGTCAATGCTGTCAGACTCCTGATTGACGGGCATGACGAGCGTGAGCGCGGCGGACAGGTCTTTGAGCGTTGGCTGTAAGGCAATCTCGTCGAAATAATTGAAAAATACCTCGGTGGACGCGGCACGGCAGTCCACGACGACAAGATCGGTTTTTTCCAGCGCACGAATCATGGCGTCCAGTCCGCGCGGGTGGGACAAATCCAAAAACTGCACGTCGTCGCCGTGAAAGCGTTTCAACGTGGAATTTTCGTTGTCGCAGTCGCAGGCGACAAATTTGATGTTTTTGTCTTTGAGGTATTGGACGAAATTGACGGCAAAGAAACTTTTGCCGACACCACCCTTGCCGTTAAAGATCAAATCGAGGCGTTTATTCATATTTCTTCTCCTGGTGGAAGCATTTCAACTTTGGCAATTCGCGGCCCGCGCGACGCGAACGCCGAAGTTTCGGCTGGCACGGTTGTTGGTTTGCTGGTTGTGGCCGGCGCGGGCGGCAATGTGGCTTTGGCCGGGGCAATCGGCGCACTTTTTGACGAAGAAGCATTATCGGCCCGGCGTTTAGCGGATAATTTGTGCGAGCGTTTTTCTTTCAAGACGCTCCGGCAAAACCGCATGAGTCCCGGCGGCGAGGCGCTGATTCCATTTTGCGAAAGCAGTTCGCTGATGGCGCGGTAGGAAAAGCCGCGTTTGCGGAGCGCGGCGATGTCGTCCTTTAGAATCAGCCAGCGTGAAACACGCGGCGCAACACCGCGCGCAACTTGTGACGCAGCGTGGCGGAAACGATTTAACGCATCAGGTGAGATAACAATCTTGTTCATAATGAGGTTAATGGCGGAGGCAACAAGTTGGTGAACGGCCAACGCAACAGTGACGCAACACCGAACGCAACATTGAGCACGCAGAGGCGCTTTGCATTGGCAACATTTGCCGCAACTCCAAGCGCAACGCGCCATGCAACACGATGGCATTTTTCTGCGGCAACATTTGACGCAACATCCGGCGCAACATTGCACGCAACGCGGATGCGTTCATTCCGGCAACATCTGTTGCAACATTCGCGCAACGCGAAAACCTTGCCCTTGCAAGGGGTCACGCGTGCCCTCTCAAAAAGTGCTTTTCTCATATTGATTGAGCAACGTGCTGTTTCTTT
Organism: Limisphaerales bacterium; assembly: GCA_052325505.1. GTDB lineage: Bacteria > Verrucomicrobiota > Verrucomicrobiia > Limisphaerales > Palsa-1400 > DASRLE01. The sequence continues at coordinate 42,934 of JBKQUS010000178.1, read as the reverse complement.
TCCTGCACCAGTTCATCCCGCCAGTTTTTTAACTGCATGGAGACTTTTTCGATGTGGCTGGTTTGTTCGATGGTTTGGGCTTCGATGTGCGCGGCATATTGGTCGCCCAATTCCGTGTCCGGCAATTGCTTCACCGAATGAGCGGCGTGGTCGTTGATGCGCTGGCCGAGCATCTTCAGAACTTCGATGGCGGTGCGTAGTTCGGCGGTGGTGGGTGTGAGCATAAGTCAGTGTGTGTTGCGCCATGTTCCCGGCTTCGGTGCGGGAGACATGGACTGGTTCATTTTCATGCCTGCCAGTGAAGCAACTTCTCCCGAAGTTCTTGTGTAACGGGTTACACAACATGAAAGCGGGGTTTTGGCAGACTGTCCCCGATGGTCACGGCCAAGACGCAATACAATTTGAAGAACGCAAAGGAATACTTTGAGGAGCATCTTTGCGTGGGCGATTACTACAATGAGGGGCAGCAAGTGGCCGGTCAGTGGCTCGGCTTGGGAGCGGAACGGCTTGGTTTGTCCGGCAAGGTCGGATCGGAAGCATTTCTGCGCCTCTGTGAGAACCGGCATCCAGATTCAGGTGAAACATTGACGCAACGGTTGAACACCACCCGCATGGATGAGGCCAGCGACAATTCCGCCAATCGCCGGATTTTTTACGACTTCACGTTTTCGCCGCCCAAATCGGTTTCAGTCGTGGCGCTGGCCGGTGCCGATGGACGAATTTTGGAAGCCCACGCGCAGGCCGTCCGTTCCGCGTTGAGGGAACTTGAGACGTTCGCCACAACGCGCGTCCGGGTCGGGAAGGCGAATAACGACCGTTCCACCGGCAATTTTGTCGCCGCCATGTTCACGCACGATACCTCACGCGCTTTAGACCCGCATTTGCATACCCATTGCATCGTCTTCAACGCGACTTTTGATGCCGTCGAAAATCGTTGGAAGGCGCTCCAAAATTACGAAATGTTGCGGGCGCGAAAATTCGCCGAGAACACTTATTACCATGAGCTTGCCCGCAAGCTGCGGAGCTTCGGTTATGGGATTTGCAACCAGGCGCGCGGTGATTTTCAAATTGAGGGCGTTTCGGATGAAATCTGCGAGCGTTTTTCCAAGCGGCATACGCAGATTGATGAAGCCATTACAAAGTTGCTGGCCGAAAAGCCGGAATGCGCGGGCGGTGATTTGATGGCAATGCGACGGTTGATTGCCACGGCGGAGCGGGCGCGGAAGCAGAAGGAATTGAGCCGTGACGAACAACGGTCGCTGTGGGACGCGCAGTTGAGCGAAGGCGAACGCGCCACCTTGCGCCGGCTGCCGAACCATTCGGAAACAGTCAGGAGCAACCGAATAAGCGTGGGTGAGGCCGTGCAATGGGCCGAGGATCATCTGTTTGACCGTCATTCGGTCGTGCTGGAATGCCAGTTGTGGCAACAGGCATTGGAACATGGACGTGGTGAACATTTCTCCGTCGCTGAACTCAAGGAATTCACGCGCCAGCGTTCTTATATTCGCAACCCGGAGCATCCCAACGAAGTCACCTTGCGCGAAGTGCTGCAACGGGAAATGGAAATTGTTCAGACCGTCAAGGACGGCGCGGGGAATTGCCGGCCACTGGTGGAACATTCCTACACGGCAGATCCAAAATTGGATGGCGAGCAACGGCTGGCTCTGGACGCGCTGCTTCGTTCCGCCAATGCGGTTTCGCTTTTTCGCGGCGGCGCGGGCACAGGCAAGAGTTTTGTTCTGCGCGAACTGGTCGGGCAAGTCCGGCAATCCAGCAGGCGCGTGGTCGTTCTCGCGCCGCAACGCCAGCAAGTCGTGGCAATGGAACAGGCGGAATTTCCGTCGCCGACAACGGTGACAAGTTTTTTGCTCAAGCGTGAGTTGGTCGAAGGCGCGGTTATCGTCGTGGACGAGGCCGGGCAGATTGGCGGTCGTCAAATGTCTGAATTGCTCCGGCTGGCGCGGGAACGCAAGGCGCGGGTGATTCTGTCGGGCGACACGCGCCAGCATGGAGCGGTTGCGGCGTCCGATGCGCTCTTGGCCATTGAACGGTATTCCGGTGTCGAGCCGGTCCAGCTTCACACAATTCGCCGCCAAGACCCCGCGCTTGGCCGCGACAAAAAGGAGCGGGTGCAGATCAAGCAGTATCGCAAGTCTGTTGAAGCCGCCTCCGCTGGCAAACTGGCCGAGTCTTTTGAACGCCTCGACAAAATGGGCGCGGTCGTTTCCTGCGGATTGGGTGAACAGGCTGACAAATTGGCCGGTGAATATGCCCGGCTTGCGGAAGAAAACACTTCCGCCGTCGTGGTGTCACAGACGTGGGCGGAAGTGCGTCGCATAAATCAGCGGGTGCGCGACGCGCTCAAGTCAAAGGGATTGCTCGGTGCAAATGACGTGACGGTTCAAGCATTGGATAAAATGGATTTAACCAACGCGCAGAAACGCGATAAGCGATTCTATCCGCAAGATGCGGTGATTGTGTTCAATCAGAAAGTGCGACACATGGAACCAGGGATGCGCGGAAAACTGACGGAGATCGCCAAGGCTGGAATTTACGTCGAAGTGAACGGAAAGGAAGTTCTGATTTCAAACAAGGTGCTGGATAAAATCACTGTCTGTCAAACACGCGAAATTTCCGTCACGCAAGGCGACAAATTGCATCTGAAAGCCAATCGCAAGCTGGCCTCCGGCGCTCGTGTCACCAACGGCGAATTGGTCGCCGTCAAATCAGTTCACACCAATGGGAAAATTGAACTTACTGACGGCCGCATTTTAGACAAAAGTTTCCGTGAATTTCTTCCCGGCTACGCCGTCACGTCCTACGGTTCACAGGGCAAGACGGTGGATTACGTTCTGTTTTCTGATTCCACCATCAAGGCCGCGACGAACGCGCAACAATGGTATGTCACCATTTCGCGCGGTCGGCGCGGCGTCCGCATTTTTACGCCGGACAAGGAGCAGTTACGCGAGAATCTGGCGCGTTCCGGTCACAGGCCGTTGGCGTTGGAATTTGCCGGCGGCCTGCGCCCGCTCAATCACAATCCGCTTTGGGACCGGCTGCATGGCTGTCTTCTGCGGTTTGGCCGACATGCCGCCGATACGTTTTGCCGGTTGAAACAATCCCGGCGTCATTTTCAACCAGGACAAAAACATGAACACCAAAACGCCCGAATGTTACACCACTGATACACAGGCGCGTTGCTTGCGCGTTGAAATGACGGCAACCCGTTGGCTCGTGCTGCCGCTGGATCAATTCGTTTTTGCTGAACTGGACAGCGATGGCAAGGAGCAAAAACTGCGTCTGGTTTTTGCCACGCATGAAATTTTGATTACCGGCCATGTTTTGCGGCGCATTGAAACGGCCATCCACAGGCTGGAATTGTCCGGCTTGATGAAATTGCCGGAGAAATATCATGCGCTGATTGGCGAAGGACAGCCGAAGATTCGAGAAATTGTGATTACGGAAAGCAAATCGGTCGGTGAACAAAACGGGCTTAATTGACTATGACGGTAGATCGCGTCCGCAGATCAGACAGCGTTCCGCATATTGCAACTCGTAATTTACTGAGAACGGATGTATCCGCAAAGGGTCTTCGGATAGGACAACTTTCACGGCATCGTTCGGCAGTTTATAGATGCCGTTTTCGTATGTAATTCCAATGTCACGGCCCGCATACCAAATTAAGTTTTTTCTGTTTTGGTCGTCAACTTGAAGACTGCCGGAAAGTGAACCTGAAATTGTGTAGTCTTTGTAATTTGAATAATCCTGGGAGAAAAATACTGAAACCATCCCATTGTATTGTAATGGCGCTGTATGTTTAACAAATTTTTCGAGCAAGTAGTTGCTGCCAGTCAGATTTTGCATGGCGGCGTCAATAGGATTTACAAGATTATGGAGAATGGCACATTCGTGACAGTAGTGTTTCATAATTTCCAAGCTGATTTTGTCAACAAAATCCCACACTTTTGAGGTAGATGGGAAGTTCAACAACTCGGTCTGGACACCCGGCTGCGGTCGCTGCTTTTTTGATTGCGTTATCGCCCGTTACAAGAAACATCGGCGCGCTTCCGACTTGGTGGAAACCACCGAAGGAAAAACAAATGGCAGCATCACACAAAAAGTTTGCCCATTTTTTCTTGCGGCTGCTCAAGTTCATCGGCTGCGGAGTCGGAAATTTCTGAAGTAGCGCCGACATTAAATGAAAAGGCACTGGAAAAACGTCCTGAATTATTTTCGTTTTCTCGGTCAATTCTGCCGAAGTCAATTTTATGCGAAGCGCATTCGCGTGTCGCACTACTGTGATGGCCGCCCAAGCATCCATGAACGCCCGGCTTGCAAAATAAGAGCAGAGTTTCCGGCGCACTTCTTTGTCATTCTTGCCGCCAACCCACGGTCTTGCGATTTTTGGATCGCAGTCGGTTAGAATTTTTTGCATGTCAGTCAGCCATTGCTTTTCCGACTTGGCAAGTTCCGCAGAAAACACTTTTAGATTCGTTAGCGCGGCGGGCAGCGTCAAATTTGGCGCATGATTTTTTACATACGCAGCCAGCTTGCTTAAGTTCTGGATATTTTGCGTGGCGATTGGTGGCACGGCACGAAATAATTCCCGACAGACGGTTGACGCGGCATCTGCGAAAAGGCAAACACCTGCGTTGGGATCAAAGGGCGACCAAGTGTGTTCGGCTAATGCTACAAGCGCGTTCAGGCAATGGTGGTAAGCTGGGTCATTGGCATCGCCCAAATGAGCAATAAGCTCCCAAATGACGATTGGGCTGGCTAAAGCGAAATTTTCCGCTTTTTGTTCGAGTTGTCGTAAATGGAGAGCCTTTGAACGAGAATCAGCTAACGGCAAATCATGCGTCAGGTTGCGATAGGCATTCGTGTCGAAAATGACAGTTTTTTTTGTGCCTTGTGGAGCTTGCGGTTCTCTCATGACTTTCAACTGTTTCACGCGGGCTATTCCATTACATCAAGATTCATCCGCCTCTTTTTATCAGTTCTGGCAGTGCTGTCCATCTTTTACCCCCAAGGCAGGATTTATTATACAGAAAACTGTTCCTGCTGCCGTTTTTTTCACTTTTGCTTCGGCCTGCGGTTCGGCGAACGGGAAAGTGGAGCGGAGGTGGAGAGACGCAGGAACGCAACCGCAGCGAAACGACCGTCGGCGAACCGCAGGCGGAAGCACGCCGATCCTTCGGTGCCACGTGATGCCGCTCGTGACGAGCGCGCTTTTTGCGAAACGGAACGGGCGTGGTCGTGAGGGGAACAGGGCCGACCGTCAGCCTGTGAAGTGAAGCAAGAAAGCGCGTTGGTCACGGCGAGAACATTTGAAAATGCTTTGCTGTTTCTTCGAGAATTTTCAGCAACTTGGATCAATTAAGCGTGTTGTTCGTTAAGGCATTGGCTGCTTTTTGAAGAACGACCGGCTCGAATTTTAGCCGTTCGGCCATTGCCTTCCGATGCTCATTGGCCAAGTGTCCATAAACTTTTCCAATCAGGACACCGCCATCCTTATGTCCAACCCAAGCTGCAATCGTCATAAAGTCAATGCCACTCATAACACACATTGAAATAAAATGGTGTCTGCAATCGTGAAAACTGAAATCAGGCATTTTCGCTTGTGTCCTCACCAGTTCCAGCGACTCCCGAAAGGTTTTTGTCGGAATGTCTTTTTCTCCGCGCTGCGGTGATGGGAAAAGCCATTTCGATACGTCATGCGAACGGGTTTTCATTTCGATCAAATGCGCTTTCAGTTTTGGATTAAAATCTACCACGCGAGCGTCACGATTTTTTAAGTCTTCGATTCCGCGCCTTGTTATCTGCCTGCGGATGAAAAGTTGCCCATTCTTAAAATCAACATCATCCCATCGCACACCGAGAGCCTCGTTACGGCGCACGCCGGAATGAGCCATGAGTTTAATATAATCTACAAACTCCTGTGCATTTTCCGTAACCGGCACGTCCTTGCCTTTGTCGTTCTTTTTCGTTTCAAAGGCAGCGTTGCAAAGCACGTCCAAATCAGCCGCCGTGAATAGCGAACGTTTTTCCGTGCTGGTCTTCAACGGTCGCAAACCCTCGGTTGGCAGACGTTGTATGAGTCCATCGGACATGGCGCGCTTGAGAACAACACGCAACCCTATCACGTCCAAGTTGATTGTGCGCGGCGACAGGTTCTTTTTCAAGCGGGACTCAATAAACCGATTGACGTGAACGGGTTTAATTTGATCAAGACGCAAGCCGCTCAAAGATTCAGTCCAGCGGTTAAGAATCGTCTTCTCCTTTTCCACCGTGCCCGGTTTTTTGGCTCCCCTGCCGCTACCTACAAAATCCAAATATCGTGCCGCGTAATCGCCAAACTTCGGCGTCCGCACAAGCGTCGGCAGGGCGTTGTCTGAACGTTGTGTCTGCAACCGTTTCAACTCAGCCACGGCTTGCGCCACCGTCTGGACAGGATTGCCTTCTTTGTCAATCAAGGGCACGCGCCGGGTCTTTTTGATGCCGGTGATTGGGTTTTCAACACTCAACCGAGCGTAATAGCGCGTGCCTCGTATCCAGAGTCCACGAATCGGCTGCTTGCGTCCGTCCAGAACTTTTGAGAAAGTGAGCACATGATTGTGACGCTTGGTTTCACTCTTTTGCTGATTGCTTATGGCTGCATTCTCTTTCATGCCATAACAGTGGCACATTTAGTGGCACAAGTCAAGTTTCGAGTTGTCGAAAATTCGTCAAATCATTGTTAATACAGCATTGCCGGTGTGGCGAAATGGCAGACGCACAGGACTTAAAATCCTGGGTCCATAACAGGACGTGCGGGTTCGAGTCCCGCCTCCGGCACCATGGATAATAGCTGGGGCCACCAGATGATGTCCGGTAATACGAAGGCTGTTGCGGGGCACCGTAAGGTCAATGATGTGGCGCGGAGTGCGGAACTGGCCGTTCGTGCCGGAAGCTGCCAGTCGCGAAAGGAGATATTCATACATATCGCCCTTGAAATCCTGGCCGTCATGCGCCGCCAAGTCGAATTCCTGAATGCCCTGAACGACGGCGCGGAGCGTCGGTCGGTCGTAAATTTTGAGGGTGGCGCGGCTGAACAGAAGTTTGCCAGTGTCGGTAATCCGCAAGGGAAAGAGCCGACGGCCTTTCCCACCACAGGCTCAATAGTCGAAAGCCTGCATTATCGGTTAAGAAGAATCACATGGAAAAGACAGCCAAAGAACCAACGCCGCAGGTGAACGTCTCGAAATTCTGGCTTGGACAGCTCTACTTCACGCGGGAGGCTCAGGCGCAGGGGGCGAGGATGGGACATCAAACGGCGAACAAGCTCACAAGTCTTTGGCGCTCCCGCCCTGGCGGGTTCCATACCCGTTACACCTGTTGTACCTGTTCAAACCCGTAAAGGACATCTTTGTCCTTTATCGTTAAACCCGTCCGTGGTGAACCCGTTTCGGGAGCGTGAGCGAACCAGGGAGGTTTTGGCGAGCACCGCCTTGCGGAGCACACAACAGTGCGAGCCAAAACCGACCGTAGTCGGGGAGGCCGCCAGGCGGTCAAACACCGACGAAACCCTTGTGAACAAAGGACAATTCTCAATCAGGGGGTATCCCCACTGTGGGGACAGGGGTGGGGATAGGGTAAATGACGGGGTTTCCGTCACGAAACCGGGGGTTGTCCTTGAAAAAAGGTTCGAGCAGAACCGTAGAGATGCACCATATCCAATGGTCGTCAGCGGGTGGGAGTTTTCCAACTGGTGGTGTGCATGTCGCCTGTTTCAGAAAAGGCCAGGTGCATGGCGAAGGCCAGGCGGAGTGTCTGCGGGGAATGGGTGCTGCCAGCCAACGCCACGTAATCGCGCAGGATGGGGCGGTAGTCGGGATGGGCGCAGTTTTCGATGATGGCTTTGGCCCGGTCCATGGGGGATTTGCCGCGCAGGTCGGCAATGCCCTGGTCGGTGATGATGATCTGGACGGAGTGTTCGCTGCTGTCAAGATGACTCACGAGCGGAATAATGGTGCTGATCTTCCCGCCCTTGGCCGTGGAGGGACAGGTGAAAATGGTGAGGAAGGCGTTGCGGGCAAAGTCGCCGGAACCGCCGATGCCGCTGACCATGTTCCGGCCCAACACATGAGTGCTGTTGACGTTGCCGGTGATATCGACCTCGATGGCAGTGTTGATGGATATGATGCCAAGACGCCGGACAATTTCCGGGTTGTTGGTGATCTCTTGCGGCCGAAGCAGCAGGCGGGAGCGGAAGAATTCCAGGTTTTCGTAGATGTCGCGCAGGACGGGATTGCTCACCGTGAGGGAACAACCGCTGGCGAAACGGATTTTGCCCTCTTTCACCAGCGCCAGCACGGCGTCCTGGATCACCTCGGTGTACATGTCGAACCTGGGAATCTTCGGATGCGCGCCCATGGACTTGAGAACGGCGTTGGCGGTGTCGCCCACGCCGGATTGGATGGGCAGGAAGCTGGACGGGATCAGCCCGCGCTGAAGTTCGGCGGCGAGAAAATTGGCGACGTTGTCGCCAATGCGCGCGGTGGTTTCCGAGACGGCGCTGAAAGAACCCACTTCATCGGGCAGGTTGGTTTCAACAACGCCGGCGATTTTCTTCGGATCGACCCTGATGGTGAGCGTGCCGATGTGGTCGTCGGGGCGCAGCAGCGGCACAGGCTGGCGATGAGGCGGGTCCACGGGTTCGTAGATGTCGTGGAAGCCGCGCAACGCCTGGGGATGGTACCGGTTCAACTCGACCAGGACTTTGCCCGCAACCCGACAAAACGTGGGGGCAGCGCCGACCGACGTGGCGAGGGTGATCTCACCGGAAGTAGTGACGTCGCTGGCTTCGACCACCGCCCAATGAACGGGGCCAAGAAAGCCGTAGCGAACGGCCTGCGGCAATTGGGACAGGTGCATGTCGTAAAACTTTGTCCGCCCCTCGTTAATGCTTTTTCGCAAATCAGGATCATTTTGGTAGGGCGTGCGGAACAGGATGGCCTCGGCCCGGGCCAGCGAGCCGTCGAGCGAATGGCCGGTGGACGCGCCGGTGATGACGCCAACCCGGAATGGCTGGCTCGCGGCATGGGCCTCCACGGCACGGGCCGCGATGGCTTTGGGAATTTCCTTGGGAGCGCCAGCGGGCGTGAAGCCGCTAAAAGCGACAGTCTGGCCGTTTTGAATCAAGGCGGCGACCTCGGCGGCGGCAAGCCGCGGGAATGTATCATTTGTCATAAATCGATTTCTTTCAAATGCCGGACTTGAGACGCGTCGCAGGTTGATTTGTGGCCGGAATCGCTCAACAGCAACAATTCGCCATTTTCGCCAACACCGGCAAAAGTTCCGACGCGGAGAACGCCATTGAGGTCAAGTTCGATACGGCGCGGGCGGCCCCACAATTCGTTGATTCGCGGCAGAAGCGATGCGAATCCGTCGGTGCGCATTTGCTCGACCACCCTTCGCAAGTGGTTCAGGACAACTAGAGTCAACCGGGGCAGGTCCGGCGGCGCGGGGATCAAATCTGCGAGGCGAACGACTTGGTTTTTCAAGGCGGGATCGTGAAGGTCGGGGTGATTGAAGACATTGATGCCAATGCCAGCCACGGCCAGACCGGGAGCGAATTGGTCCACCAGCAACCCGGCCAGCTTGCGGTCATCCACCAGCACATCATTGGGCCAGCGGACGCGGAAACGGCTCAAGCCGATTGACTGAAGCGCATCGCAAACGGCGAGGCCCACCGCCAAGGGCAGACCGCGCCAGGCGGCAGCATCAGGCCCTGTGGGAACAACGGCAGAGAGCCATAACCCGCCTTCATCGGAAATCCAGCCTCGTTGAAAACGCCCGCGGCCAGCGGTCTGGCGACCGGCACGGACGGCTTCCCAGGCGGGAAGCTTGGCGGCGACAAGATTGGTGGAGTTTGTGGTGGCAAGCTCATGCACATGCCAGTCCTCACAAACATCGCGACCCACTGTGTCCGCCTGGGTCATTTCTTAATCCTCAATCCGCACCAAGATTTGACCTTCGTCAACCGCGGAGCCGACCGTAGTGAGTATTTCCGCAACTTTTCCCGCTCTCGGGGCGGATACGACGGTGTTCATTTTCATCGCTTCGAGAGTCAGCAGATGGTCGCCCGCTTTGACTTCCTGGCCTGGTTTGACAATGATGGCGATGACCCGGCCGGCCAAAGGACTGAGCACCGCGCCGGGACCGCCGCCGGTTTTTACCACGGGCGCGGAGTGAGATGGCACGGGTTGGGACGGCGCAGACTGGGAAGACGCGGCCGGAGCGCTCACTGGAGGCGGCGGCGCAGCGGCGGCAGAGCCTGATTCATCAGGGACTTCGACGGTCACTTCATAAGATTTGCCGTCCACCGTTACACGGAGTTTTTTGATCATAGATTTTAAAAATGGTTACCGAACCCTGTGGGAGAGGAAGTGTTCCACGCGGCCTTCCATCGCCCAGGCATTGCCTTCCGGCGCGAGGGCGACTGCGTGTTGCACGGAGACAACGCGGTGGCGCCGGCCCAGAACCACTGCGATGGCCGCCGAGATGACAGCGAGCAATTCAGGCGGCAACGTTTCCACGGCCAGGGTCGGCTTCGGCACGGCCACAACGGGTGCGGGAACGACCGGCGTGGCCACAACCGGCGCAGGTAAGATCGGAGCCGTTGGCACAGGCTGCCGAGGCGCGGGCATGGCTTGTTTTGCGCGGGAGACCCACAGGTGGTAAAGCGTCACCACCAATAATGAAATGGCAATCTGGGTTAGAAGCGTGGTGATGGACATAACGGTTTAGAGCGGGATGGTCCCGTGCTTTTTGGGCGGGCGGGATTCGCGCTTGGTCAGCGTATTGCGAAGGGCCAGCGAGACGCGGGCGCGGGTTTCAGAGGGCGCGATGACGTCGGTGATCATCGCCTCGCGCGCGGCCTGGTAAGGGGAACAGAATTTATTGCGATATTCCGTCACAAGTTCCGCTTCCCTGGCTTTGGGATCCTTGGCGGCGGCGATTTCCCGTTTGTAAAGAATCTTGACCGCACCTTCGGCGCCCATGACGGCGATCTCGGCGGTGGGCCATGCGAAAACAAAGTCCGCCCCCATGTCGGAACTGCACATGGCGAGATACGCGCCGCCGTAAGCCTTTCGCATGATAACCGTGATTTTGGGCACGGTGGCGGAAGCATAGGCGAAGAGCATTTTTGCGCCGTGCCGGATGATGCCGCCGCGCTCCTGTTGAATGCCGGGCATGAAGCCAGGAATGTCCACCAGAGTGACCAATGGAATGTTGAAGACATTGCAAAAACGAATGAAGCGCGCGCCCTTGTCGGATGAATCAATGTCGAGCGTGCCGGCTTTGACGGAAGGGTTGTTGGCGACGATGCCAACGACCACGCCCTGAATGCGCGCAAAGCCGACAACGAGGTTGCGCGCGAATTCGGCATGGACTTCGAGCAAGTCGCCGTTGTCCACGAGCCGGGCGATCACTTTGTGAGCGTCGAGCGCGTCTTTGGCGGAATCCGGCAGCAAGCGGTCCATTTCAGCATCGTTGCTCAAATCCACCTGCGGAGTTGGATGATGGGGCGGATCCAGCAGGTTGTTGGACGGAAGAAAGGAGAGGAGGCGGCGGACAAGCTGGACGGAATGCGCATCGTTATCGGCGATGAAATGAACGTTGCCGCTGATGCTGGCATTGGCTGTGGCGCTGCCGATTTCGTCCATCGTGCATTTCTGGCCGGTGACCGCCTGAATCACTTCCGGCCCGCAGATGAACATGTTGGCGCTGCCTTTGACCATGATGAGAAAATCCATCAAAGCCGGCGAATAAGCCGCGCCCCCGGCGCAAGGCCCCGCCACAACGGCAATCTGCGGCACGACGCCGGACAGCAGCACGTTGCGGAAAAACACCTGGCCATAGGCGGACAGGGAGTCGATCCCTTCCTGGATGCGCGCGCCGCCCGAATCATTAAATCCGACCATGGGGCAGCCGACCTTGAGGGCGTAGTCCATCTGTTCGCAGATTTTCTTGGAATGAATGCGCCCCAACGCGCCGCCGCCCACGGTAAAGTCCTGGCTGAACGCGGCCACGACGCGGCCATCCACAATGCCGGTGCCCGTGATCACGCCGTCGGCGGGCATGGTCTTATCCTGCATGCCGAAGTTGTGGCACTCGTGCTCGGCATGAAGGCCGGCTTCTTGAAAGGTGCCGGGTTGAAAGAGCTTTTCGATGCGATCGCGCGCCGTCATCAGGCCCTTTTTGCGGCGGGCATCCAATTTGTCCTGTCCTCCGCCCGCCCGCGCGACGCCGCGCCGTTTTTCAAGCTCTTCCACTAATGATTTAATTTTCATGAGTTATACATTATGCGCCGGACGCAGGTTTCCCGCCAGCATTCACTTATCCACCGGCTTCGTCATGCACAACTCGGTGAGCACGCCAAAGGTTGATTTGGGATGAAGAAAAGCGACGAGCTTGCCGCCCGCGCCGTCGAACGGCTTTTCATTAATCAGTCTTACCCCAGCGCCGGCAGCCTGACGAAGCTGGCCTTCCACATTGTCCGCGCTGAAGGCAATATGATGAATTCCGCCGGCGGGGTTTTTCTCGAGGTATTTCGCGATGGGACTTTCCGGGCTGGTTGGCTCAAGGAGTTCGAGATGCACATCGCCCACGGAAAAGAACGCGGTGCGGACTTTTTGCGAGGCGACTTCCTCGCGGTGCTCGCATTTCAAGCCCAGGGCTTTTTCATAATAAGGCACGGCCTGGTCCAGTGACGGAACGGCGATGCCGAGATGGTCAATTTTTGTTATCATAGATTTTTACAGAATTTCAGCTTTTTTCGACCCGTCGAACTCCGCCAACAGGATGTTTGCGGCGGAGACGGCGGTGGTTTCGCCGCGAAGCACGGACTCGCGAAGTGAGGGCAAACGGGCCTGAATACGCGGGTTATGCTCGAAACGGCGTTGCAGTTCATCATGGATCAAATCGGCGAACCATTCGAGGGTCTGTTGGCGGCGGCGGTTGGCGATGACACCTTTAGGCTCCAATTCGCTGAAAAAACGCTCGATGCGTTCCCAGACCTGCGGAATTCCTTCGCTTGTCCGGGCTGAACAAAGGCCGGCTTCCGCCTTCCAGCCGGGGGTGGCCGGTTGCAGAAAGGAAAGGGAGGCATGTTGTTCGAGGCGGGCTTGTTCAGCGCGCTGGCGATTGTCGCCGTCGGCCTTGTTGACGAGAATGTCATCGGCCATTTCTATGATGCCTCGCTTGATGCCCTGCAATTCGTCGCCGGCGCCCGGCAACAAAAGGAGCAAGAAGTAATCCACCATGGACCGCAAAGCGACTTCGCTTTGCCCGACGCCCACGCTTTCGACCAGCACCAAATCGAATCCGGCGGCTTCACACACGAGCATTGTTTCGCGGGTGCGGCGAGCCACCCCGCCAATGCTGTCGCCGGACGGGGAAGGCCGAATGAAGGCACGCGGCTCACGGCTGAGATTTTCCATGCGTGTTTTGTCGCCGAGGATGCTGCCACCGGAGCGTTTACTGCTGGGATCGATGGCCAGGACCGCGACCGACCGGCCCTGCTTGACCAGATAACAGCCGAAAGCTTCGATAAAAGTGCTTTTGCCGACGCCAGGCGCGCCGGTGATGCCAATGCGCCTGGACTTGCCAGTGTGCGGCAGCAATTCTAGCAGGACTTCCTGGGCCTTCTTTTCGTGCAGGGGGGACTGGCTCTCGATCAAGGTGACGGCACGCGAAAGGATGGCGCGGTTTCCAGCCAGGACGCCGGAAACATAATCGTTAATAGTTGGCTCGGAAGCGGTCATGCTTCCAGACGCGCGGACAATTGCGCCAGCATTTCCCTGGCTGCGTCCGGGATGCAGGTGCCCGGCCCGAACACGGCGGCCGCGCCGCTCTTTTTCAGGAAATCGTAGTCTTGTGGCGGAATGACCCCGCCCACGACGACCATGATGTTTGAACGCCCGATCTTGCCCAGCTCTTCGAGCAACTGAACCAGCAAAGTCTTGTGCCCGCCTGCGAGCGAACTGATGCCAATGACATGGACATCGTTTTCCGAAGCCATGCGCGCGACTTCGTCCGGCTGCTGAAACAACGGCCCGATATCGACATCAAAGCCCAAGTCAGCGTAAGCGGTGGCGATGACCTTGGCACCGCGGTCATGGCCGTCCTGACCCATCTTGGCGATGAGGATACGCGGACGGCGGCCATGCTTGCGGGCGAATTCGTCGGTCAAGCGGCGAACCTGCTCGATCTGCGGATCCTGGCCAAATTCAGATTGATAAACTCCCGACACTGAACGAATAACAGCTTTGTGGCGGTGGAAGATTTTTTCAAGGGCAAAGGAGATTTCCCCCAGCGTCGCACGGACTCGGGCCGCGTCAATGGACAGCGCGAGCAGATTACCCTTGCCGGTTTCGGCGCAGTTGGTCAGGGTGTCGAGGGCGGCCTGGACTTTGGCATTGTCGCGTTCGGCTTTCAGTTTTTGCAGGCGCTGGATTTGGGATTGGCGGACGGCGGTGTTATCCACCTCGCGAACGTCGAGTTTCTCGGCCTTCTCCAATCGAAACAGATTCACGCCGATGATGGATTCCCTGCCGGAATCGATGCGGGCCTGGCGGCGGGCGGCGACTTCCTCGATGCGAAGTTTGGGCAGGCCGGTTTCAATGGCCTTGGCCATGCCGCCGAGCGCCTCGACTTCCTGGATATGCGCCCACGCCCGTTTCATTAGGGCTTGGGTCAGGGCTTCGACGTAATAGGAGCCGCCCCAAGGATCAATGACTTTGCAAATGCCCGTTTCCTCCTGGAGGAGAAGCTGGGTGTTGCGGGCGATGCGCGCGGAAAAATCTGTTGGCAATGCGATGGCCTCGTCGAGCGAATTGGTGTGCAACGATTGGGTCTGCCCGAACGCCGCAGCCAGAGCTTCGACACAAGTGCGGGCGACATTGTTGAACGGGTCCTGCTCCGTCAGCGACCAACCCGACGTCTGCGAATGCGTGCGCAGGGCCATCGACTTGGGATTCTTTGGATGGAACTGCGCTATTAGCTTGGCCCACAAAGCGCGGGCGGCGCGCAGTTTGGCGATCTCCATGAAAAAGTCCTTGCCCTGCGCCCAGAAAAAGGAGAGCCGCGGGGCGAAAGCATCAATGTCGATGCCGGCCTTAAGGCCGGTTCGGACATATTCGAGGCCGTCGGCCAGGGTGTAGGCCATCTCCAGATCGGCGGTCGCCCCTGCTTCCTGCATGTGATAACCGGAGATGGAGATGGAATTAAACTTCGGCATGTTTTTGGACGTAAAGCCGAAAATATCCGCAACGATGCGCATTGATGGGCCGGGCGGATAAATGTAGGTGTTCCTCACCATGTATTCCTTAAGGATATCGTTCTGGATCGTTCCGGAAAGCTGTCCCGGCTTCACACCCTGTTCTTCGGCGGCGACGATATAAAACGCCAGCACCGGCAGAACGGCGCCGTTCATGGTCATGGAAACCGAGATTCGGTCCAAAGGAATCCCGCCGAACAAAATCTTCATGTCCTCGATCGAGTCCACCGCTACGCCCGCTTTGCCGACGTCGGCGGAAGCGCGCGGGTGGTCGGAGTCGTAACCACGATGGGTGGGCAGGTCAAAAGCGACTGACAAGCCCTGCTGGCCGGCGGCGATGTTGCGGCGGTAAAAAGCGTTGCTCTCCTCGGCGGTAGAAAAGCCGGCGTATTGGCGGACGGTCCAGGGCTTGGTGACGAACATGGAGCCGTAAGGGCCGCGCACATAGGGCGCGAAGCCGGGCATGGAATCCAGGTACTCGCAGTCCTTCAGATCAGCCGCGGTGTAAAGCGGGCGGACGTCGATGCCTTCCAAGGTCCGTTGCACACATTCGTCAAACGATTTGGTGACGGTTTCGCCCTCAAACCGGGCGCGCCATTGTTCAGGGGCGACGGCAGCGGGAGCGGCGTGAAACGGGACAGCGGTAAAGTCGGGAAATGTGTTCATAACTCAATGCCAAGACGGCGATGAAATGCAGTCAATAACTCGAGCGCGTCCGCACGAATGTGAATGAATTCATCCACCCCGGCTTTTTTGAGGGCATCGGCCTGGGCCGCGGGGAACCCAGCCAGGACGATGATCGCGTCGTTACATTGCGCGCGCAGCGCCTGGACCAGGGGCGGCACAAGCGCGGGATATTTTTCGTCGGTCGAACAAATGACCGCGATTCCTGCTTTTGACACGCCAAACGCTTTGGCGGCGTCTTCGGGAGCGGGAAAGCCCTCGGGTGAAATGACGTTGTAACCGCCCGCGGCAAAAAAGCCGCGGGAGAAATCCGCGCGGGCCTTGTAGTCGGCCACCGGTCCCATGTTGCAGAGAAAAACACCGGGACGCGCGTTCTGCCGCGCGGCGGCATGGCGATCCATGGCGGCGCGCAGGCGCTCAAAGTCTGTGGCCGCGCGCGTAATGCACACGGGCGTAATGCGGGCGCCCGGCGTGTCAAGAATACGAATGGCGCGGGCGATCTCCCCAAGCGTGGCGCCCACCGCCGCGGCATCGACGCAGGCGTCGAACATGCGCGGGCTTTTCGAATCGATCACTTTTGTCAGCTTTTGCAAGACAAGTTCATTGTCCGAATCCTCCAAATTTGTGCGGTGCGAAGTGATCTGGAAAACGCGGCGCTTGTAAAATGCCTCCGCGTCCGGCGCAGGACGGTCCAGGGGCGTTTCCCTGGGATTGGCGTATTGGTTGACGCCGATCATGGGAGATCGACGGCGGTTGACGGCCTTGATCTTTTCCAGAGCGGTGGCGGCAACGGTTTTTTGCGGAAAACCGGCTTTCAATGCCGCCTCCATGCCGCCTTGTTTTTCGACTTCCTGAAAGAGCGCCCAAGCGCGGTTGGCCAGTTCGGCCGTGAGCAATTCAACATACCAAGAGCCGCCCGCCGGGTCGATGGACCGGCCCAACTCGCATTCTTTTTGCAGAATGAGCTGGCTGTTGCGCGCGATGCGCTGGCTGAAATCGTCGGGCTGCCGGATGACCTCGTCGAACGCGCCGACCTGCATGCTGTCGCAGCCGCCCAAAATACCGGCCAGGGCTTCGACGGTGGTGCGCAGCATGTTGTTGTATGGATCCAAAACGCTCTTGTTCCATTGGGACGTGCGAACATGGAGCGAAAGCTTTTGGGCGTCTTCACCGCCGCCGGCCGCGGCGACGGCCTGCGCCCACAGCATCCGCAAAGCGCGGAGTTTGGCGATTTCCATGAAGAAATTTGAGCCGACCGTCACCGCGAAACGCATGCGAGGGGCGACGGTCCCGGCATCAAGATCGCGCCGGTTCATTTGCCGGAGATACTCAACGCCTGTGGCCAGGGTAAAGGCGAGTTCCTGCACGGCATCGCCCCCGGATTCGTGCCAGGAACGGCTGTGGACGCAGATGGTTTGAAGATAAGGCGCTCCGGCAGCGGCCCAGCGAAGAAGCGCGGCCATTTCGCGATAGGCGTCTTCGAGAGATTGCGGCAGGCAACCTTCGTGGGACAAGACACCGAGCGGGTCCATTTCGATGCAGCCATAAAGGCAGGCGGGCGCTTTTTTGCGCTGGCGGGCCAGAGCCACCAAGAGCGCGGCAAACGGCATCGCCGACGCACCCGAACGAACGAAGAGCCAGGTGTTGCCGAGATCAATTCCGTCGAGCGCGCGGTCAAGGTCGCTGACGGTGGCGATAGAGAGTCCACCAAAACCCACTTCCTGGGGTTGCGCCCAATCAGGGTCGTGGCCGTTGCGGGTGGCCTTGTCCAAAACGATGTTCAAGGCATTGAGACCCCTATCGAGCGAATTGCGCGCCGCATGATTGAATTCAGAGGGGCTGGAGCAGTTGATTTCCTGGGAAATGGCCCACGGCTGGCCGGCATAACCGCCTGCCTTGCTGCCGCGCACAAAGGGAGCGAATCCCGGAAATGAACCCAAGTGGGGGAGGTTGGCGATGTCTTCAGGCCGGTAGATTGGTTTCAGCGTGATGCCTTCGCAAGTTGAAGTGAACATTCGCTTGTCAAAAGGGGCGCCTTTCAGCTCGGTTTCGACGAGCCGATGCCAATCGCCATAACCGACAGGCGGAAACTCCGCCAGCAGCCGGTCCGTTGCGGGTTTGGATTCAGTCGTGTTCATAAGCAGTTTCCAAGGTTTAGCCTTCCAGAGTTTCGACCAGGACGTCGTGACTTTTTCCATTGACGGTGACGAACAGATGCTTCCCCTGCCCGTTACCTGGGCGGACAGCGGACGAAGCGGCCGCAGCCGGGCCCGGAGAGGCCGCAGCGGCCTTAGGTTTGAACAGGGCTTCGACTTGTTGCGGGAACATGGCGTAGAGGACAACGATTTCGTCCTTCACCGGCAGGCCCTTTTCGGCGCACTGTTTGCGATATTTTTCCAAGCCGGGTTCAAGGAGGTCGGCGGGACGGACGGTGACAGGCTTTTTGCCGGAGAGCTTTTCAACTTGGGCCAGAACATCCGGATCTATCCGGCCGGGCGTTTTGCCGTATTTGCCAAGGGCGATTTCCTGGGCGGGTTGGCAGATCATTTTCCAACGGCCGAACTTGACGTTCATCATCGCCTGGGTGCCGACAATCTGCGAGGTGGGGGTGACAAGCGGGATCCACCCCAGCGCTTCGCGCACCACCGGAATTTCGCGCACGACTTCATCGAAGCGCCCGGACATGCCCTGCTCTTTCAGTTGAGTGCGGAAGTTCGAGAGCATGCCGCCGGGAACCTGGTAAATGAGAATATCGCTGTCCACGCGTTCATTGGCGGGGCTGGTGAATTGGGCCAGTTCCTTGTACACGCCTTCAAAATAGATGCGCAGTTGCTTCAATTTTTCCGTGTCGAAGTTCGGGCGGCGCGGATGGCCTTCCAGCAGGGCCAACATACGCTGCGTATCGGGCTGTGACGTGCCGTTGGCAAAGGGAGCAATCGACACCTCGACGCAATCCACCCCCGCGTCAATGGCAGCGAGATAACTGGCCGCGCCCAACCCGGCGGTGTCGTGGGTGTGGAGCGTGATGGGAATGCCGATCTTTTGCTTCAGCTCCTGAACAAGGTCGAAAGCGATGCGGGGTTGCAGGATGCCCGACATGTCCTTGATGCCGAGTGAATCGCAGCCCATCTTCTCCAACTCGATGGCCAGCTTGACAAAGTTCCCGACCGTATGGACCGGGCTGATGGTGTAGCAGAGTTCGCCGCGGGCATGTTTTTTACATTGCTTGACCGCGCGAATCGCCGTCTGGAGGTTGCGCACGTCATTCAGGGCGTCGAAAATCCGGATGATGTCCATGCCGTCCTGGCACATGCAGCGCACGAATGTCTCGACCACATCATCGGGGAAACTGGCGTACTGGACAATGTTCTGGCCGCGCAAAAGCATGAGCTGCGGAGTCTTGGGCGCGGCCTTTTTAAGAGTGCGCAAACGATCAAAAGGATTCTCATTGAGGAAGCGCAGGCAGGAATCAATGGTTGCGCCGCCCCAAGTTTCCAGGCCATTGAACCCCATCCCGTCGAGAATGGGGGCGGCGGGCAGCATTTGGGCGGTCGTCATGCGGGTAGCGGCCATCGATTGATGACCATCCCTCAGCACCGTGTTGTTGAATAAAACCTCTTTCATCACTTGAATGACTACTACTTCACTTGGTAAAAGCAAGCTCGCCTTTTGTTGTTCAACTCACACCAAAAATTGGGTTCAGTGCCACCATATAACTTTGAGGGATTTCGTAGGCTGAGGCGTATAATCAACTGGTAAGAAAACGGCGGCAAGACGTTGAATTCATGGCCGAGAACCGTTAGAACTGCCAACATACAATTATGAATGCCAAGGAACCAGGCGATCACGACATGGCGCTGACCACGCTGCTTAAAGAATGGCGCACAGACGCACCGTTGCCGGCACGTTTTCAGGACGGAGTTTGGCGGCGCATCGAGCGGAGACAAACGCCGGCCGCGTCCCTGGTTTGGGATATCGTCGCCGGTTGGATTGGCACGATGTTGCCGCGGCCGGCCCTGGCTGCTGCTTACGTCGCCATCCTGCTCACCATCGGCGTGACCACCGGGTGGACGCAAGCCCGTCAGGAAACGGCCCGGGTGAAGGGGGGGCTTGCCGACCGCTACATTCGCGTGCTCGATCCCTATCAAACTCCCCGACAATGATTTGATGAAGAAAGGCATTTTCATTCTCGTGGTCGGATTGGCCCTGGCAGCGGCGGCTTACGGCTGCGTCTATTTCTTCTGCACGTCTTCTGCGCGCAACCTGGAACGGAGCAGCCAGCCGGAACTTGCCTGGCTGAAAGAGGAATTCCACTTGAGCGATGCGGAGTTCAAACGCATTTCCGAACTACATGCGTCTTACCTTCCTCAATGCGCAGAAAGGTGCCGGCAAATTGCGGTTCAAAACCAGCGGGTGAAGGCGCTGCTGGCCGCCACCAATCAAATGACGCCCGAGATCGAAGCCGCCGTGGCGGAGAGCGCCCGCTTGCGGGTCGAATGCCAGCGCAACATGCTCCGGCATTTTTACGAAGTCAGCCGCACGATGCCGCCAGAAGAAGGACGCCGCTATCTGGCCTGGGTGCAGGAAAGAACATTCCTGTGCGGTGAAGGGATGATGGGCGACAAATAAACAAGAAAAAATATGAAAAAAACAATAATAATCATTACAACGCTGGCCTTGGGGGCCGGAACGATTGCGCTGATTCGCGCAGGCGACATGAGCAATATGTCTTGTTGCATGGGAAGCGCAACGGGGCAAACCAATGCCGCAACGGACAGCGCCAAAGCATCCGCGAAACCCTACCCGCTCAAATATTGTCTCGTCTCCGGCGACAAGATCGGCGAGATGGGCAAGCCGACATCCATCATCTACAAGGGGCAGGAAATCAAATTCTGCTGCCCGGATTGCGTGAAGGACTTCAAAAAGGACCCGGACACATTCCTCAAAAAGTTGGCGGAGGAGGAGAAGAAGGCGAAGAAGTAATTGTTCGGGGAATTCATTCACGGCGGAAGACCCGATTGCGCAATGACGGCGGACGCTATCGACCAGCAGGACGGCCAGGATATGGCGCAACTGGCCGCCGGGCACGACGCGGCCCTGAACAACCTAATGGACCGGCACGCGGAGAGGCTTTTCCACTATCTGGTTCGCTCCTTGCAGAACGAAGAGGACGCAGCGGATCTGGCCCAGGAAACCTTTGCCCGCGTTTATCAAAATCGGGCGAAGTTCGATCCGCGCCAGAATTTCACCACCTGGCTTTATGCCATCGCCAGCAATCTGGTGCGCGACCGCTATCGCTGGCGCAAGCGGCATCCGCAGGTTTCGCTTGACGCACCGAACGAGGCCGCTGGGAATAATTTTGGGGATTCGCTTACCGCGCAAGAGCCGTTGCCGGGAGAAGCCGCGCAGGAGCGGGAGCGGGGCGAAGCGGTGCGCCAAGCCGTGGCCGGGCTTCCGGAGGCATTGCGCATTCCGCTGATCCTCGCTGAATATGAGGAAAAATCACACGCGGAAATCGGCGGAATTCTTGGCTGTTCGGCCAAAGCAGTCGAGGTGCGCGTTTATCGGGCGCGGCAGCAACTCCGCGCCAGCCTTAGCCACCTGCTGGGGACGATATAAGTGGACAAGAGACGGCGGGTTAGCGGCGAAAGATATAGAAAGGGGTTTGTCCACTCGCGGCGTAGTAAGGAGGGAAGTGCGAAAGAATCGCCAATGACAAAATAAACAAAGTTATTAACGCTTGATTGAAAGGTAAATATATGAAAAACACAAACAAGATCCTCCTCGCGACACTGGCTGGCATCGCCATCTCATTGATCACTGTTTCGGCGCAAACCCAACTCAAAGGAGGGGAAAGAATGCTTCAACTGAACGGCACCATCACGGCGGCGGTTGCGCCGGGCGACTACAAACCCATGTCGTGCGCAAAATGCAAGGACGTTTCAATGAACGTGCCCGGCACGACAGCGAAAGGCGCGAGTGCGCTTGTGGCTCATCGAGTCCCGGCCATAACCGTCGTCTCGCATAGCTGCGGAGGTTGCACCTCGGCGACGACAACAACTGGCGTCGGCAAGCACACGACAACCGTGGTCAGCCATGCCTGTATCAGTTGCGGCTCTGCAAGCATGACCTGCTGCAGCACAACCAAAGTCACTGAGGTTGCCACCAAGGGCATGGGCAATTAATCCGGCGTCACGTTCCTCACCACCAGCACACTTGACAATCCGCAGGGGTTGTCGGGCGTGTTTTTGTCGGAGATTTACCCTGCGGATGACGAGATCTTCAATTATAATCAAAATTCGATGTGCAGAGGGAAATCAGGATTAACTGCGGTGAAGGCGGCCGCCGGCTTGACTGTTGTTGGCCTGCTGCTCAGCGGCTGCAAAGGAATCGAGCGGCCCGACGAGCGTCAGGCACGAAGTGATCTGGCATCCGTTGGGCACGCTTATCGAGTCGATGCGGCTGCGCCACGATTGGATGCAAGCGCGGGGTTGAGCAATTATTTAGAATTCGCCATGCTGACCCAGCCGCAGGTCCGGGCGGCGTTTTTTGACTGGGCGGAGTCGGTCGAACGCATCACCGTGGAGCGGTCAATGCCTGATCCAAAGCTGACTTTTCAAGCTTACATCACAGACGTTCTCACGTCGTTGATGCCGGGATTAGCGCAGGATTTTCCCGGCCCCGGCAAGTTGAAAGCCGCCGGCAAAGTCGCGAGCGACGAGAGCAGGACAAAGTATTTCGCATTTGAAACTGCCACGCTCCAGGCCGCCTTCGGCGTCAAGCAGGCTTATTACCAGCTTTGGTTTCTCGACGAGAAAATCCGCATCCAGCGCGATACGCTCAACCTGCTGGCCGGGCTGGAAAGAATTGCCCGCGCCCAAAACGAGGTCGGCAAGGTGACGTTGCAGGACGTTTATCGGGCGCAAATTGAGCGCGACCAAGTCACTACCGATACCGCCAATTTGGAGGATTCGCGTCGTCCGATGATGGCGCAGTTTAAAGCGGCGCTGGGATTGACCCGTGACCAACCCGATCCGCCGCCGCCGACCCGCTTTGAGGGCACGCCGCTTGAGTTCAACGGCGAGGAGTTGCTTGACGCCGCTTTTGCGCGCAATCCGCGCCTCAAAGCGATGGAGTCGGACGTGCGCACGGCGCAAGACTCGATTACGCTGGCGGGCAAATCCAAAACTCCCGATTTTTCCGCCGGGTTAATGGCGGAGGTGTATGAACCTCCGTTTTATTGGCCGCAGGCCAGCATGAGCCTCCCGATTTGGCGGGATAAAATCGCCGCGCAGATTGCGGCGGCCCAGGCGGGCAAACACGCCGCCGAGGCCCGGCTCAGCGCGGAGCAAATCGGGCTGACGGTCGAATTCGCCATGAAGACGTACGATTTTCGCGAGGTCACGCGGAACCTGGCGCTGTTGCAAAATCAGCTCATTCCCAAAGCCCGGCAGTCGCTTAGTCTTGCCCGCTCCAGCTATCTGGGAGGACAGTCTGATTTTTTCAATCTGATCGACACGGAGCGGACGTTGCTGAATCTTCAATTGAAGGAAGTGGAGGCGCGCGCGCGGCGGGAAATCATTCTGGCAGATTTGTCTTTGTCCATTGCCGGCATTGCGCCGCCAGGCGCTCCGGTGCTGCGGTGAAATTTTATGATCGCCAATAATAAACATCTTGCCTGGACCGGCATCGTTCTTGTCATGGCCATGGGAGTCGCCTGCCTTTTGTCGGTGCAAACCAGCCGCGCGCAGCAGGCCGCCACGTCTTCCGAGGGGAAGACTCTTTACACTTGCGGCATGCATCCGCAAGTCGTGCAGGACCATCCGGGCAATTGTCCGATCTGCGGCATGAAGCTCACCCCCATGCGCAAGCAGGCCGGCGATTCGCAAGTCATTGCCATCGATCCGGTAACGGCGCAAAACATGAACATCCGGACGGCGGTTGTCACCCGCGGGCCTTTGCGGCGGACGATACGGACGGTGGGGGTGATCGAGTATAACGAAACGACGCTGGCGGATGTGACCACCAAATTCAAAGGCTGGATCGAAAAACTCTACATCAATGCCACCGGCCAGTTAGTCATGCGGGGCGATCCATTGTTTGAGATTTATTCGCCCGATCTTTATAGCGCACAGGCGGAATATCTTTTGGCCACCGATTCATCGAACAAAGCGGAGGCCGGGAATCCATTGAGAGTCTCCGCCCTCACCAAGTTGAAATTCTACGATATTTCGGACGGACAAATCGCCGAGCTGGACCGGACGCGGCAGCCGCAAAAGACGTTGCGCATCCTGGCGCCGCAGGACGGGTTTGTCATCGAGAAGTCGGCAGTGGTGGGGCAGATGGTCGATGTGGGCGCGACGATTTACCGATTGGGGGATTTGGGACTGGTTTGGGTGCAGGCGCAGATTTACGAACAGGATTTGCCATGCATCAAGTTGGGACAGGAAGCGACCGTGACGCTGGACTATCAGCCGGACCGCGAGTTTCGCGGGCGTGTCACATACATTTATCCGAGTGTGGATGAAAAGACACACACGGCGAAGGTCAGGATGGAGTTTCATAACCCCGGCTACTTTCTCAAGCCGGGGATGTTTGCCACCGTCCGGCTGGCGGCGGAGCTGGCGCCGTCGGCGTTGCTCGTGCCTGATATGGCAGTCTTGAGGAGTGGCGAAAGAACCACCGTCTTCGTTGCGTTGGACGGAGGCAGGTTCGACCCGCGTACGGTCATACTCGGAGCGCAAGGCGAGAACGACACTTATCAAGTTCTCAGCGGACTGAAGGATGGAGAACGAGTCGTCACCTCCGGCCAGTTCATGCTGGATTCGGAAAGCCAGCTCCGCGAAGCGATCCAGAAAATGTCCAAGGCGCGGCCATCTCCGTCCGAAATGACCGGGCATGAGACGAACCAGGAGGCGGCGTCCCCTGCCCCACCGCCGGCTGAATCCACGATTATAAAATATGTCTGCCCCATGCCGGAGCACGTTTCCATCGAGTACGACCATCCAGGCCAATGCCCGATCTGCGGCATGACTTTGGTGCCTGTTACAACCGCGGCCCTGCAAAAACTCCAGCCGGGCGGCAAAGTGCTTTATTACACCTGCCCCATGCCGGAACACAGCGATGTCCACGAAGCCAAGCCCGGCAAATGTCCCAAATGCGGCATGACGCTTATTCCTGTCATGGAAGCGCCGCCGATTCCCGGGCCGGCCGGTTCGACCTCCATTCAACATCAACCCTGAGCGCCAAAACGATCATGCTCAAGGGCATCATAGAATTCTCGCTCAAGAACAAGTTCATCGTCCTTCTGGGAACGATCATGCTGGTGCTGGGCGGCATTTACGCAGTCAAGAATATTCCCTTGGACGCCATCCCTGATTTGTCGGATGTCCAGGTGATTATCTACACCGAATGGCCGGGCCAGGCCCCGCAGATCGTGCAGGACCAGCTTACCTATCCCATCACGACCAAAATGCTCTCAGTGCCCAGGGCCAAAACAGTGCGGGGTTATTCGTTTTATGGGTATTCGTTCGTCTATGTGATTTTTGAGGATGGAACCGATCCTTATTGGGCGCGCAGCCGGGTGTTGGAATATCTGAGCGGTTTGAGCGGACGGCTGCCGCAAGGCATGTTGCCCAGCCTCGGCCCGGACGCGACCGGCGTCGGCTGGGCCTTCATGTATTCGATCAATTCCACCAACCGCGACCTGACGGAACTGCGTTCCATGCAGGATTGGTACCTGCGCTATCAACTGGCATCGGTTGAGGGCGTGTCGGAAGTGGCCTCGGTCGGCGGCTTTGTCAAGCAATACCAGGTGACGGTCGATCCCGGGAAATTAAGGGCCTACAACCTTTCCATTTCCGATGTGGCGACGGCGGTGAAACGCAGCAATGGCGAGGTGGGGGGACGATCCATCGAGTTGTCCGAGAAGGAATTTATCATCCGCGTAAAAGGCTATGTCCAAAATCTGGAGGACTTGCGGAAAGTGGCTGTGGGCGTCGGGGACAAAGGGGTCCCAATTCTGCTGAAACAAGTTGCCAACGTGGAATTCGGCCCCGACATGCGGCGCGGGATAGCCGAACTCAACGGCGAAGGGGAAACGGTGGGCGGCATCGTGGTGGTTCGCTACGGCGCCAACGCCCGGCAAGTCATTCTCGATGTAAAGAAGAAGCTCGATCTGGCGATGAAAGCCCTTCCGCCGGACGTGAAGTACACCGTGGTTTATGACCGTAGCGCGTTGATTGAGCGCGCCGTCGGCACGCTCGAAGAGAAGCTGATCGAGGAGAGCATCGTCGTGGCGTTGGTCTGCATCGCGTTTCTTATGCACTTGCGCAGCGCGTTTGTCGCCATCGTCATTCTTCCGATCGCGGTGCTGATTTCATTTTTGGTGATGTTCCTCCAGGGAATCAGTTCCAACATCATGTCGCTGGGGGGGATCGCCATTGCCATCGGCGCGATGGTGGATGCTGTCATTATAATGATCGAGAACGCTCATAAGCACATGGAGCGCGACCAGGGCAAGAAGCCGCATTGGGAGATCATCCGGGACGCCTCGGTGGAGGTCGGTCCCACGCTTTTTTATTCGCTGCTGGTCATCACCGTGTCGTTCATCCCGGTGTTCACGTTGCAGGCGCAGGAGGGGCGGCTTTTCAAGCCGCTGGCGTTTACAAAAACTTATTCGATGGGGGCGGCGGCGCTTTTGTCGATCACGCTGGCGCCGGTGCTGATGGGCCTTTTTATTCGTGGCAGAATTCCGCCGGAGGAGAAGAATCCCCTAAACCGGTTCCTCATCTGGCTTTACCATCCGGTAATCGACTTCGTCATCAAGTGGCGATGGCCGGTCATGATGACCTCCGCCGCGCTTGTGGTTTGGGTGTTTCTGCCATGGAACAACCTGGCGGCGCGATTGCTGCCGGACGGCAGGGCCAAAGAATGGGCCTTCAGCATGGGAAAATTCTTTCCCTACCAGAACCTCGGCTCGGAATTCATGCCGCCGCTTTACGAGGGCGATTTGCTCTATATGCCGACCACGTTCCCCGGCATCTCGCCCACCAAGGCGCGCGAAGTGCTGCAAACCACCGACCGAATCATCCGCCGGTTTGCTGAAGTGCAGCAGGTCTTTGGCAAAATCGGCCGCGCCGAGACGGCCACCGATCCCGCGCCGTTTGATATGATCGAAACCACGATCATGCTCAAACCCGAGGAGGAATGGCCCGCAGCGGACATCCAGGGCGAGAATGGCAAAGTCATCGCGCACCGGCGCCGGACGCCGGATGAACTGGTGGACGCGATGAACGCCGCCGTGCAAATTCCCGGCCTCAATAACTCCTGGACCATGCCCATCAGGACGCGCATTGACATGCTCGCCACAGGCATCAAGACGCCGGTGGGCATCAAAATCGCCGGGCCGGATTTGGCCGAATTGGAGCGCGTGGCGTCGGAAGTCGAAGCGGTGGTGAAAGGCGTGCCGGGGACGTTGAGCGCGTTCGCCGAACGCACGATGGGCGGCAACTATATCGAGTTCGACATCGACCGCGACGCCATCGCCCGTTATGGCCTGAGAGTCGGCGACGTGCAGGACGTGCTGGAGGTGGCGCTGGGCGGAATGCCGCTCACGACCACCGTCGAAGGATTGGAACGCTACGATATCAATCTTCGATACAGCCGGGACTTCCGCGAGAATCTCGGCGCGTTGCGCGATATTGTCATTCCCACTCCCACCGGAGCGCAGGTGCCGCTGGGCCAGTTGGCGAGCATCAAGACGGTCCACGCGCCAATGGGGATCAAGAGCGAGGCGGCGGTCCCGAATGCCTGGATTTATGTCGATGTTAAAGGGGTGGACATCGGCACGTATGTGCAAACGGCCATGCGCGCAGTCAACGATGCCGTCGCCAGCGGCCAGATCAACCTGCCCGGCGGCTATAACATTTTCTGGAGCGGCCAATACGAATACATGCAGCGCGCCGCGCAGCGGTTGATGATCGTTGTTCCGCTGACGCTGCTGATCATCATATTCATCATTTACCTGAACACGCGGTCCGTGATCAAAACAGCCATTGTGATGCTGGCGGTGCCCTTCTCACTGGTGGGCGCCATCGGGATTCTGGCATTGCTGCATTACAACCTGAGCGTGGCCGTGTGGGTGGGGATCATTGCGCTGGCCGGTCTCGACGCCGAAACGGGGGTGGTCATGCTGCTGTATCTCGATCTGGCCTGCGAAGATTGGAAGAAGCGAGGTTTGCTCACCACTGTGAGCGGCCTGCGCGATGCCATCTATCACGGCGCGGTAAAGCGGGTCCGCCCCAAAGCCATGACGGCTTGCGTCATCATCGGCGGGCTGGCCCCAATCCTCTGGAGCCACGGGGCCGGAGCGGACGTGATGAAACGCATCGCCACGCCCATGATCGGCGGCGTGGTCACATCCACCATCATGGAATTATTGGTTTATCCCGCGATTTTTTACGCATGGCGTGCGCGGCGCGTTGGTTTTCCTGCCGCAATCCACTCGGAAACCTGAGACAAGACGGACGGACGGGAGGTTTGCCAATAAATAGCTGGCAATTGCCAAGGAACGGTTGGCCAAAGCCCAGGCTGAAGATGAAGTGTTTCCTTATTCAACCTATGATTGAGGCAACGGAAGTGCCGCGTGGACAAATGCCTTCTCTGGCGGAAGCCATTGCCGCCCATCCTTTTGCCGCAAACATGGAACCTGAACACCTGAAGAAATTGGTGAGCGTGGCCATGTTCAAACACTTCGAGCGGGACCAGGTTGTTTTCAGGGAGGGCGAGCCGGCAAACCGCTTTTACCTGATTTGCCACGGCAAAATCGCGCTGGAATGCCGGACTGGCGGCCAGTCAGTCCCGGTGCTTCAGTTGATCGGCGAAGGCGAAGTGTTGGGCTGGTCCTGGCTTTTCCCGCCGTATTACTGGCATTTTGACGCTCGCGCGGTCGAAGCGACGTCAGCGATTTTCTTTTACGGCACCCGTCTGCGCGACCAATCGGAAGAGGACCCGGCCTTTGGCCATGAACTGATGAAACGCGTGGCGGCGGTCGTGATCAAACGGTTGCAAATTGTCCGGCTGCAATTGCTGGAATTACAACAGAAGTCAGGGGGAAAAGCTTCGCCCGGCTGAGGAACTTCGTTGATTTGGCGCGCCAGCCTGCTCAGAACACTTCGGCCTTCAATCCGGTTTCGGTTTTGATTCGCCGGCAGATGTGGGCCAGGCTTTGCAGGGGGATGTGACCGCAGTCGGAATACGCCGTCGGACGGGTGGCGGAGTAAATCTGGACCATCGAAATCATCGCGCCGTCATTCTTCAATTCGAGCAGGCGATGGATGTATTGGTCGATTTCCTCCTCCGGGGGATCCTGCTCCGCGATGAGTGGGAAGAGGCTCTGGATGACGATGGGATGCTTCCGGCCCACGGTGCAGGCATTTTGCAGGATTTTGTCCAGCGGCACCTCGCTCCGATTCACGCGGTCCATGTATTCTTGAGTGCCGGCATCGAGCTTGATCCAGATTTCATCCTCCCGGATGAAGTATTGCAGGCCTCTTTGGACCCGCTCGGATTCCAAAAAAGTGCCATTGGTGATGAGGACCAGTTTGAAGAAGGGATGCAATCCGCGCGCCCGCACATGCACCACCGCCTGCACTGCTTGCGCAAACTTGCCGCACAAGGTCGGCTCGCCATCGCCGCTGAAAGCCACATGGCGCAAGCGAAGCAAATCACTGCATAAGCCGCCATAACCCGCCACGCGGCGGATGGCTCCCGATTGAATGAGAAGAAGGGTCTTCTCCAACTCGGCGGCCATGACGCACACGTCCAATTCATGCTCCAGCGGTAGAACGGTGCGGTTGACCTCGTAATAGATGCAATCGAAATTGCAGAACTTGTCCGGATTCATGTTCAGCCCGATGGAGAGTCCCCTTGCCCGCGCAGAGGTCACGACATAGACAAAGCGGTTGCCGAGAAAATCCCGGGGACAACCGAAGGCTGTTTCGCACTGGTGCGCGTGGGCTTCCTTCGCGTCCTCAATCTCACATACTTTCGCGGACATAATTCTTTGGAAGCAAGTTAGCTTCCATGGTCAAACAGCCGCCACACCATCCTTGCCAAATACTTGCCGCTTTTTGCTCCAATTAAACGTCAACTTTGTTGATTTTTGGAAATAGTGTTCGTTGTAACCCGTTGAAGATGAACCGGACAGCGATCAAATCGGGAAAAGAGTGTTCCTTTTAGCCGGGCGGTGGACATTATTAGGTGGATGCACGCTTTAGATGACATGCAACTGCTGCAGGAATACGCCACCAGCCGTTCCGAAGCGGCCTTCGCCTCGCTGGTCTCGCGCCACATCAATCTGGTTTATTCGGCGGCCATGCGCTCAGTCAACAATCCCCACCAGGCCGAGGACGTCACGCAGTCGGTCTTTGTCATGCTGGCCCGAAAATCACATGTTTTGAGCCGCGGTACTGTTCTCTCCGGCTGGCTTTACCAAACGGCTCGACTTACCGCCGCCAATTTCATCCGCGCGGAACTGCGGCGGCGGCACCGCGAACATCAGGCCCTCACCGAATTCACCATGAACGCCCCCGAAACGGAAGCGTGGACCCGCGTCGGCCCCTTGCTCGATGAGGCCATGTCTCATTTGAACGAGAAGGATCGTGACGCCATCGTACTCCGCTTCTTTGAGGGCAAAGCGCTAAAGGAAGTCGGCGGCTGCTTGGGTGCGAGCGAGGACGCCGCCAAAATGCGGGTCAACCGTGCGCTGGATAAATTGCGAGACTTTTTCCTCCGCCGCGGCATCACCATGCCGGCGGCCGCCCTGGCTGAGGCGATTTCCGGGAGCGCGATTCAGGCCGCCCCGGATGGCCTGGCCGCCTCGGTGGCGGCGGGCGTCGTTCAAGGAGCAACCCTGACTGTCTCAACTTTTAGTTTTGTGAAAGGAGCCTTACAAATCATGACCTCGACAAAAATCAGCGTGGCCGTCGCGGTGGGTGCCGCCGCCATTATTGGGCTGCAATTGCAGCAAATTTCCGCCCAAAAGAAGACAGTCAAACAGCTTGAGACGCTGGTATCGCAACAGGCGCAAAACAGCCGCGCACAGCAGGCCGAAATAGCGCAGTTGCAAGAGCGAAACACCATTTACGCGAAGACGATGTCGGGCATGAATCGGGACGTCGCCAAAGCCCGCGCCCTCTCAAGCGCCGCGATTGCCGCCAAGCCGCCAGTCCCTTCTGGAACAAAGGGAAACGCCCTGGCCGACATATTGAAAGATCCGGCCATGCTCGAAGCCATGCGGCCGCAACAACTCATGACGGCAAAACTGATGTACGGCCCACTGGTCAAACAGCTCAATCTCTCCCCGGAACAGGCGGACCAGTTCTATAC
The DNA here is from genome assembly GCA_052325505.1 of Limisphaerales bacterium. Classification (GTDB taxonomy): domain Bacteria; phylum Verrucomicrobiota; class Verrucomicrobiia; order Limisphaerales; family Palsa-1400; genus DASRLE01. The sequence continues at coordinate 11,538 of JBKQUS010000178.1, read as the reverse complement.
TATAATAGTGGACAGTGGAATGAAGAGCATGAAGGACATGCAATCAGGAAATGTGAGCCCCGATTCCGGGAAGTCAATGGATGCCGACCTCCAATCATTGCTGGGCGACGCGGGGTTGGCCCAATACAAGGATTACGTCAAGAACGACATGGCCGCCCAAAGCACGTTTCTGGCGATCAGAAACGACTTCGCGGACAATCCGTTGAGCGACACCCAGCAGCAGCAACTGTTGCAAGCCATTAAAACGGCACGCCAAAGCGTGACGGCGAACAACCCCCAAGACCCTTCGCAGGTGAATCCTGCCGACAAGATGGCGATGATGGACCAGACCATGCAGCAGCAGGAGCAGATCAACCAGAACGTGCTCCAACAAGCCGCCGCGTTCCTTTCGCCCGATCAACTGCAAACCCTCTCCACCTCGCAATCCAACCTGGTTGCGATGCAAAGAGCCATGGTGCCCCTCATGAAAGGAATGTTCAGCAATGCGCCGTCCGGCCCATAACGCATCAGAAGTATTGCGGTGGCGATTCCCTACGAAACTCAGTCCTTGATGACGCCGCAATCGGGCATGGCTTTGCCCATGTAGGGATTTTTTATGTCCTTGCTGGTTTGCAGCCAACTGGCGTCGGCCATGGGACAATAGACTTCGTAATAGGTTCCCTTGGGAACCTTGTTGTCCGCCAGATACTTGACGAGCGAATTGCTGAGAGGTTTGAAGGCTTTGCGCGCGGCGGCAAGGTCCCCTGCCCTGGCCAGGGTTTCTGCTTGGGGGGAAAGAGCGGCGGGAAATCGGTCCACGTCATCCTTGCGGACTGTGTTCATGATGGCTTTGGCGTTGTCCTGCACCCCCTTGAGGGAGTCCTGGGCCAGCGCACCCTGGATTTTCAGATAGTGGTCATAGACCGATTTCACCGGTTCTGACAACGTTGGGCTGTCCGCCCCCCGCGCAGCGAGGGCGAACAGATTGACAACCGCGAAGGTAATGGCGCTGAAGGATTTGATATTCATAGATACATTTAAACTTTCCAGCAGATTAACACCAGAATCGGTTTTGGCAAAATAAGATTCGTTTTCGCCAAAAAGTGGGGAGCCACGACAAGGCGGATCGGGCAAATTTTACGTTGTAATGTGAATGATATGCCGTTGATTGAACGCAGGTTGCAGCAATGTTGAAATCGAAACACATTTTTTTGGCCTTGTCTTTTATCGCGCTGGCCATTGGCTTCAGCGATGCCCGGTCTGCCATTATTTTTTATTTGGGCCGTCCGGTTGGCGCGATTCTGTTTGGCTTGTTCCTAATTGCCCAGGTGATGGAACAAGAAACGGCTCTGTACGACGAACAGACGCGCACCCCGGAACTGGCGCGGAAACCTGGAGAACTCCAGGTCCAACCGTTGTCAATTCGACAGGAGGTGGCACACGATCCAGCTCACACCATGGCTAGTCCTCACTAAGCCCGCTGGAACAGCAGGCAACGACCAGGGCGCGCCCCAAAAAGGCGCGCCCTGATTCTTTTGGGGGAGATTGTCCAATTTTAAGGCGTTGGTGGTGCCTTGCGGGACAGAAACTGGTTGTTTTGGAGGGGTTCCACCTCACGACACCGCAACAGGTTACGTGGCATATTAGCTGCTGAATAGGCAGGCATGATTGAAACAGTTTTTATCGCTCTGTGGATTTGCATATTCACCCTCCTTTGTGTGGCGATAAAGCGGGCCTTGCGGCAATGCCGCCATCATCAGATCCGGGCCTTGCGCCGTTTCACTCGAGAGAATTTCGGATCCCATCGGAGCCGTCGTGAAGCCAGCGGTACGGTTTAGGCCGCGTCTGGTTGAAGCTCTTTGACCGATCCGGCCACCACTGCGTAGTGGCAAATTGCAGGACACAAAAAATAGGCGCCCCACCCGGGGCGCCCCATGAAAACTAACTCTACTGCGCCGCTTAATATATGACACTGCCGCCAGCTTGTCTGCGAGGGGAGTACCTTTTTTTTTGTAATCCGATACCTTACTTCATATTTCACATTTGAAATCTGATGGGAGGAATTGGATGCATGGGTGGTATGCCCTGAGGGGACGAAGAAGGCTGGTTTCGAGTTGGCGGAGGTCTTTGGGAAGTTCGGCGGTCCAGGTCATTCGCTTGCCGGGTTGGCCGGGATGTTCGAGACTGAGGATTTCCGCGTGCAAGGCTTGCCGTGGGAAATCAATAAATGCGCTGACAGGGCCGCGTCCACGACAACCGGGGTTGTAGGTTCGGTCGCCGATCAAGGGAAGTCCGGCATGGACGGCTTGGACGCGGATTTGATGCTTTCGCCCTGTTTCCAACCGGAGCCGTAATTTGGTGACGAAGCCTTTGCCGCCCATCAAGGGATATTCCGCAATGACCTCGTAGTGAGTGATGGCCTGGCAGGCTTCCGGCCCGGGAGCTTTTGCTTCGGTTTCGGACAGGACGTGCTGGCGCAGTTCGTCGCGGCTCAATCGCAGCCATTGGCACCACGTGCCTTTGGGCGAGGGCGGGCGGTTTTCCACGAAAGCGACGTATTCCCGTTTCATGGTGTGCGCCTGCAATTGCGCGATGAGATGGCTGCGGGCAGTGGGATTCATGGCCATGCAAAAAACGCCGCTGGTATATTGATCGAGACGATGCACCGGCAAAGGCTCAAGCTGGCGATACGGAGCCGGCAGCGATTTTCCGCGGCTCCCACCCGGCGCTTTTATTTTGCCCGCTAGGAAGTCGGCAAGGATGCTCAGCGCGGAGAGGTTGCAATTCGAGGCCGGCACAGAGATGAGGCCAGGGCCTTTATTGACAACGGCCAAGGCGGAATCCAGATACAGCAGCGAGACCCGCGGATGAATCTGCCATCCGGAACCGCAGGCCAGGGAGGAAGCGCCGCGGTCACCCAAGGCCAACGCATCCTTCGGATCCGCCATGATCTGATGGGGTTTGCGGATAACCTGGCCGTGAACGCTGACGCGGCCCCCCAAGATCCATTGTTTGGCGCGGCCTCTCGGCGTGCCGGGATATTGGCGCAGCAACCAATCCAACAGCGGTCCGGTCTGGCCTTCGGCCGAATGATTCGACATGCTGGCAGTATGGCATGGCTGGGGCAGATAAGCCAGAGGCAGGCTTGACGCGGCCCCTTATTACGATAAGATGCCGTGGTTGTGCCGAGTTGACGCGGCGCGCGAAAGGAAATGTAAAACTTGCCGGAGATAATCCCATGAAAACCAATGTCAAACCCTGCCGATTCATCATCGCATTGCTATCGATGGCAACGTGCGCCACGGCCCAGACCCTTACCACGGTGGTGGGTTTTGACGGCGCCAACGGCGCCAGCCCGCAAGCGGACCTGGCGGCTTCAGGCAGCATGGTGTACGGGACAACTTATTCCGGCGGCAGTTCTAACGCCGGGACAATCTTCGCCGTCAACGCCATCGGCAACAGCTTCAGCAATCTTTACAATTTCACCGGCGGCAACGACGGGCGCGGACCGCAGGCCGGAGTCGTCGTGTCAGGCAACATGTTGTATGGGACCACCGAGTTAGGCGGCCTTTGGGGCGACGGTACAGTTTTCGCAGTCAATACAAACGGCGGCGGTTTTACGAACGTTTATACTTTCATCGGCGGCAACGACGGCGCTGATCCGGAGGCGGGGCTGGTTCTAAGGAGCAACACGCTGTTCGGCACGGCCTATTTCGGCGGCAGATTCGGTGAAGGTTCGGTGTTCAGGGTCAACACCAACGGCAGCGCGTTTACCAACCTTTACAGCTTCAGCGGCGGCACCAACGGGGCCAATCCGGAGGCGGGGTTGGTGTTGTCGGGCAACACGCTCTATGGGACGACCTATGGCGGCGGTTCGGGTTATGGAACGGTCTTCAAGGTCAATATTGACGGCAGCAGCTTCAGCAATGTTTATAGTTTCACCGGCGGCAGCGACGGGGCCAATCCCGAAGCGGACATGGTACTGGCGGGCAACACGCTTTATGGGACCGCGTCCGGCGGAGGGGGAGGAGCGAACGGGACGGTCTTCAGTGTCAATACGAACGGCGGCAACTTCCACAGCGCCCAGTTCGATTACGGGAACGGGGCCAATCCACAGGCAGGGCTGTTGCTTCTGGGCAACACGATCTACGGAACGGCGGTGAATGGCGGGAATTCGGGTTGGGGGGTGGTATTCGATGTCAATACGAACCTGAGCAGCATCTCGGCCCTTTACTCGTTCACAGATGAACTCGACGGAGCCGGTCCGGAAGGCGGCCTGGTGATGGAAGGCACTGCGCTGTATGGAACGACGCAGGCTGATAACAGCGCCGGAGCTTCCGGGACGGTGTTTGCTTTTAATGTGCCTGGTCTGCTTCCCACGCTGAGCATCGCGTTGCAAGGCAGCAACCATGTGGCGTTGACTTGGAATAACGGGTCCTTTGTGCTGCAATCCGCCCCGACTTTGACCGGCACCTATACCAATGTGCCGAGTGCGTCCAGTCCCTGGACCAACGCAATCACCGGCGCCCAGCAATTCTTCCGACTCATCCTGCCGGGGAATTAAAGGCGCCGCGCGACCCCGGGCATCTAGGTCTCGATGCCGTACATTTTGATTTTGTTATACAAGGTCTGGCGCCCGATGCCGAGGCGCTTGGCGGTTTCCAGTTTGTTGCCGTTGGTTTCCTTGAGCATCTGCAAAATGGTGTTCCGCTCCATCGCCTCCATGAGGGTCAGGTCCGGGTTGTCCTTCGCATTGGCCACGGACATGACCGACAAATCCTTTTCCTCGACCGTGTTGCCGTCGCACATCAGGACGGCGCGCTGAATTTCATTCTGCAATTGGCGGACGTTGCCGGGCCAGTCGAAGGCGCGCAGGGCTTCGCTGGCTGCGTCTGAAAATCCGCTGATGTTCCGGCCCGCCTGGGCGTCGTAGCGTTTTAAAAAGGCGTTGGCCAGCGGGATGATGTCCTCCCGCCTGTCGCGCAACGGCGGAAGATGGACGGAAATGGCGCTGATGCGATAAAAGAGGTCCTCGCGCAATTTGCCCGCCTTAATGGCGTCCTCGGTGGGGCGGTTGGTGGCGGCGATGATGCGACAATCGGTCTTGTAGCTGGTCCGTCCGCCCACCGGCCGGACTTCCTTTTCCTGCAGGACGCGCAGCAGCTTGCTTTGCGTATCGATGGGCATTTCGGAAATCTCATCCAGCAAGAGCGTGCCCCCCTCGGCCTGGCGGAATAACCCTTCGCGATCTGCCGTCGCGCCGGTGAAGGCCCCTTTGACGGAGCCGAACAATTCGCTTTCGATCAACTCGCGAGGCAGGGCGGCGCAGTTGATTTTGATCAGCGGCCCTTTGCTGTGCGGGCTGAGGTTGTGGATCAAATCGGCGATGACTTCCTTGCCCGTGCCGCTTTCGCCGGTGATGAGGATGGAGACATCGCTGGGGGCGACCCGTTCAACGGTGCGCACGATGGCCTTCATGGCCGGGCTTTGAAAAATGGGCGATTCGCCGCCGCACATCGTCACCACGGCCTTGCGCAAGGCGCTGGCTTCCTGATTCAAGTGCCGGTGTTCCAAGGCGCGCTCGACCGACAGTTGCAATGTTTTTTGATCGAACGGTTTGGCTTGAAAATGATAGGCCCCCAGCTTGGTGGCTTCCACGGCTTTGTCATAAGTGGCATTGCCGGTCAGCATGATGACCTCGGTTTCCGGCCATTGCTTTTTGATTTTCGGCAGCAATTCCATGCCGTCGCCATCCGGCAACCCGAGGTCGAGCAAGACGACAGCAGGGGCCGCATCGTTGAAAGAGGCCAGCAGCTCGGCGGCGGTGGCTTTGGGCAGCGGCTCATAGCCGGCGCGTTCCAGAATTGTTCCGACCAATTCCCGCACCCCTTCGGTGTCATCCACAATCATGATCTTCTCTTTCATAAATCTTTCTCGCGCCAACGGGCGCAGGCTGCAACGAATCCACTAAAAATCTGCCGGAAGACTCCATTTCTGTCAATTAAACGTTCAGGGTGAAATTGCACCCCCAGGAGAAACGGGCCCTGCCCGGCGTCTTTTAACTCGACGGCTTCAATCACTCCATCCGGACTTTGCGCCACCGCGCGCAATAGCGGCGCCAATTCGCCGACGGCCTGGTGGTGCGTGCTGTTGACTGCAAAACTCTGTTTTCCGGCCAGTTTGGCAAGGAGGGTATCCGGAACGACTTTGACGTCGTGGACCGGTTCGTTTTTGCGGTCCATGCGCTTGTGGTTCAAGGCGTTTGGCACCTGGGCGGCAATATCGACCACCAGTGTCCCGCCCAACGCCACGTTGAGCATCTGCTGGCCGCGGCAAATGCCTAAGAGCGGCTTGCGCTGCGCAAAGACTTCCGCAATCAGGTTCTTTTCCCAAGCGTCCCGGCTTGGCTCGAGCGGGCCGACGGTTTTGGCCAGCTCCTTGGGCAGGTCGCCGGCATAGAGTTTGGGATCGATGTCATCGCCGCCGGTCATCAGGACGCCATCGCACCGCCGCACCGCTTCGGCAATGACGGCGCGCGAGGTCGTCGCGGGAAAAATCTGGGGCAAGCCGCCGGCCGCTATGACGGCGTCCGCATAACAATTGGACAAGCTGATGGACGAGTCGGAGAACTCCGCGCCCTTTGTTTCCGTGCTGGGCGTGATCAGGATAAGCGGGCTGTGTTTCATAGTGGAATCGCAAGAGGGTCAGGCGAAGCGTTTCCTTTGCTCAAGCAGCTCGTTTTCCGTACCGGGAAATTGCTCCAAAATGGTTTTGCGCAGGAGGACTTCGGCCTCGGGGCGCAGCAACCGGCGGTTGATGCGCCGTTGCACCGAATCAAGCAGCGCCAGCCAATCCTCCAATGGAGGATGTTCGACCTCCGCCCATTGATCGAACCGTTTTTTGCGCTGGTAGAAAATCCACTGTTTGCCGACGTGGTGGGCGTAGCACTGGAGGGTATCCCCCTCCAGCGTCGTGCGTTTCCAACTGATTTCCGCTTTCGGCATCAGCTTTCCTCCGATAGATCAACCCCCGCCACGGCCATGGCCGCGACGCCTTCTTCGCGCCCGATGAAGCCCAGCCGCTCGTTGGTCGTGGCCTTGATGCCGACGCGTTGCATCTGGATGCCCAACGCTTCTGCAATGTTGATTTTCATCGCGGGCGCGTGCGGCATCACTTTGGGCCTCTGGGCGACGATGGTGGCGTCGATGTTGATAATTCTGCCGTTGCGAAACTTGACCTGACGCGCTGCCTCCTGCAAAAAGACCTTGCTTGCCGCGCCATGCCATCGCGGATCGGTGTTGGGGAAGAACTGGCCAATGTCGCCTTCGCCGAGAGCGCCCAGAATGGCGTCACAGACGGCATGCATGAGGACATCGGCGTCCGAATGCCCATCCAACCCCTTGGGATGGGGAATTTCCACGCCCCCCAGCACGAGCTTGCGGCCCGTGACCAGCGGATGCACATCATATCCGATGCCGACATGAACCATGGGCTGAACTATAGGGCGGCGCCTAGCCGCAACCAAGCATTTTATCACTTCACCATCTAAGGATTAAGATTTGGATTAAGATTAGGAACGGAAATCACCGGCCTTTTCTGGCGGCGCGGGCGATGCGTTCGAGTTTGCGGCGGAGCAAACCGTTGTTGGCCAGCATCCGCCAGCGTGGGGTTCCGGCGATGGGGCGGCGCCAGAATTCCCCGCCAGCGCATTCCAAAATCAAGCCGGCGGCCGCGATGTCCCACAAGTAAACGCCCGACTCGATGTAGGCGTCGAACCTGCCGGCGGCGACGAAGCAGAGGGAGAGCGCAGCGGCGCCCATCATCCGTATCTTGCGAACTCTCCCGACCAAGGCGTTGAAGACCGGAAGGTTTTCGCGCAGGCTGTCGGCGTCCTTGGCAAAGCCGATGGCCACCATGGTCTGGGCCAACACGTTTCTGCGGCTGGCGTGAATGGGCCGGCCATTGAGCCGCGCCGGACCGCCCTGCACCCCCGTCCACATCTCGTCGCAAAAAGGATCGTAAACGACGCCAATAACCGTTGAGAAAGCGTCCGAAGCCGCGGCACGCCGTTGCAAGGCGATTGAGACGCAGGCATGTGGAACGCCATAAGTGAAGTTGACCGTGCCGTCGATGGGGTCAACCACCCAGCGCCAATTGGCGTCCGCCGCGCCTGCCAGGCCTTCCTCGCCCAAAATCGCTGATTGCGGAAAAGCGGAGAGGAGGGTCTTCTCAATCAGTTTCTGGCAAAGGACATCGAGTTCCAGTTTGATGTCGTACTGGGACTGCTTGTTGATTTTTTTGATTGAGCCTTGATTGTGGCGCATCAAGCTTCCGGCCTGGCGAGCGGCTCGCAGGGCGCAGGCCAAGGCTTGGGGCATTTGGGGTGGTTTCACTGTAATCCTTTCATGCGGAAGGAGGGTAAAGGGCGCGGGTGGTTTATCGAGAAAATTCGGCATTCAAACCTCTGGCTTCGGGACAAGTTCTGTGGGAACAAGGGATTCCCCTCTCTCCTGCTCTCTCCCCGCAAGCGGGGCGAGAGAGAATAAAGCCCGAAAGTATTTGTTTCACGTCCACTCAATCTCCGAAGCGCATGACCAAGGCGTGCAATTCGATTTTGGCGCTGCCGATGCCTTGCGAGGCTGCTTTGCCCAGCCACTGCCGCGCCTTCGCCAAATCCTTCGGAACACCGATGCCATCCCGATAACGCGCTCCCAAGCTGTAGGCGCTAAGTGCATGGCCTTTTTCGGCTAACTCTGTCTCGTGTTGGACTTCCAGGGCCTCAGCTTCCTCGGGGGAGATGGGAGCGATGGGAGGAATGGGATTTATGGGGGGCAAATCGTCTTCCCGGGTGGGGAGATTAAGAGTAGGATTAGAATTAAGATTAGGAAAGGAAGCGGCGGGGGGTGCTTCTTGGCCGTCGCAATCAGGCTCCGGGTTGAACGGATTTCTGTTCTGGTACATGGGGTGCGCGTCCAGATCAGTCCCGAATATTTGGTTCCACCGCTGCTCTTTTTCTTCTTCGCTCAACACCTCAAGGGGAGGGTTTTCCTCGAGGATTTCCTGCTTGAGCTTCTCGCGGTCGGAATTCTGTTTCTTGCGCTGCAATTTCAACTTTTCCCGCTCGATGCGCAGCCATTCCACGCTGTGATCGCCCCGGCGCAACGCGACCACGTCGTGACACAGTTCGCGCAGCATTTTCCACGCGGCCGGGTCGTCGCTATTTTCCATCAGCTTGCGCGTGGCCACGACGTACCGGCCAGTCAACCAGACGGCCAGATTGTCCGCCATGGCTTTGTTCCCGGTTTTGGCCAATTGCCCTCCCTCGGACATGACACGGCGGGCTTCGTCCAGCGTGATTTGCTGCGTCTCCCAATCGCGGTACCCTCCCCGCCGCCAGTCGGAAAGATTGCTGGCGGTGATTTCGCGGCCTCCGAACTGTTGGGCCAGCACGGCTTTCACCTCATCCATGGAATTCAACCAGGCGAGGATGGAGGGGCCGGATTCACCATCCTGAAGGCGGCAATTAAGCTGTTCACGAATTTGTTCCGGCAAGCGGGCGATTTTTCCAATACGGCTCATAAGTTTTATGGTGTTAAGGAGTGGAATTTATTTCATTTTTTTGGCACGATTTAGCACGATTCGGCACGAATTGGCGCGAAGGGATAAGGGTGGGGTTTGAGTTGCAAAATATTCACCATTAAGTGGATGCATACGATTTGGCGGGAGTTTCTGACCAAAAGCCCCGGGTTGACGATTTCGCGGCAAAATAGTTTGGGCCGCATGGTGGCACTTCTCCATACCTGGCAGCGGGACGCTGCCGGAACCCGCAGGCGAGGACGCCTGCGCCACGTGACGCAAGTCGTCCCGGCTGCAGGTTTGCGGTGCTAGCCAGCCCCTTCTTGCTTCCGGCCGCTTTTGCATTTGGTGGCGGTGTCAAATCGCGCCCACGCTTTTGCATTGGAATCCGCAATGCTTGAAGCCTCTGAACCCGCGGTGCATTCACACTGTTTCCTTTGCGACATGGCTTTAATCGGCTATTCATTAAACGAACATTACAGTTCAAATATTATTTCGTCAACAGATATTTAAAGAATTTTTCAAATAAATCTTTTCTTTTTGATGCGACTTGGTTAAGTGCTTGTGCGGCAAAGATTTGGCTTTGGAACACGAAGGCGTTCGGGGTTTGTCCGCCGCAGCCACTTTGATTGGACGTGGAGTGCTTGAGGGCTGTTTTTTGTGTTTCAAAAACGAACCGGCGGTTGTACAATGACAACATCATGAACAGTCCAAAGAGCCTCAAGACGGTGATTTGGGTTCTCGTGGCCGCATTGTTAGTGGAGAAATGAAACGGCACATGAAGGGTTCAAAATACGGTTGGCTAATTTGGAGGGCACTGTCGGTTTTTAGCCTCCTCGGAGCCGTTTATGCACTTTTGGGTTGGTATGTTGTCGATGAATCCGGAGATGTGTTTAGGCCCGGGGGAAAGGCGCGCGAGGCTTTCTGTTGTTATTTAATTCTCGGCTTTCTGGTTGGAAGCATCAGTTTTTCTGCGCTTGGCTTGAGGTCTTGGTGGTCGTGGAATGTTGTAAAGAGGCCAGAGGATAAAAACCAATAATTTCGCTCGCACATTCGCACAATATGCGACATCGCGAGCAGACAAGACTGGAGATTATCAACCCATTGGCTTGGTAGGAGGCCGCCGGTTCGGGACGACAACATTCAGGAAGTGCGTATTGCTGTGGAGGTGCGAGAAACCGCCGAAGCGGTTCCATCGGCAGTCGCAGCGCACGGCCACCCCGCTGAAGCGGGGTGTTAATGAAAGCCGCAGCGTGGCTGCGACGAATTGCGGCTTGATGAGGTGGAGGAGATCACTTTCCGAGATACTTTGACGGGTTGCGCAGGCGGTCGAGCCGGTCGAGGCGGTCAGATTCATGTTCTTTCCGAACGAGCTGCCACTGGCGCCTGTGCTGCCGGGCATGGGCGACAGTTTGAGGCAGGAACCAAGCCTGCTTGAGGAGTTGGATGATGGTCAGGTAGATGTGCTTCATTTGATTCATTCATCCTATCCGGTTTGGTGTCAAAACCCCTCTCTCCGGCTCTCTCCCCGCCACGCGGGGCGAGAGAGAAAACACCAAATTGTCATGCAGGCGGATAGTTATAGATTCATTTTATCAATCCAAGACGAGGGCTCGATTTTACAGAAGCCCTGGGCCTCAATTGGAGCTGGGCAGATTAGGAGTAGCGGTTGGCAGCGTCGTGGTGCCCGAATTGTCGGGGAAAGGCACCTGGCTCTGAGGCCCCGAGTCGGGCCTGAAGGTCGTGTTGGTTGTGGGTGTCGCGCTTGTTCCATTGGTGCTTGAGCAGGCGGAGAGCGAGACAAGGGCGGCGGCAGCCAGACATGCGATAATGAGTTTCTTCATAAGTATATTCTTTCATGACCGTCTGGATATTAGTAGTTGAATATCAACTGGTTGCAAGTACTGCCTTCCAAAATCGGTGGGGCTGAATCTCTAAGTATTTGATGCAGAGGCTCTTGCTCAAAGGCGTTCACGCTCAAGA
>JBKQUS010000177.1:0-8862 GCA_052325505.1 Limisphaerales bacterium | reverse complement strand
CAGGCACTGTTTTCGACATGTGCGGATAGCAGGTCGGCCAGCGGAAGCCCCGCTCCAGCCTTGAAGAGGAAACGCTCCGAAACGAACCATCACCCCTAACCCAAAAAAATTATGAACTAAAACACCGGGCGGTGTCCTAATTTGAAATCCGGACGGCATGGAATCTCTCGCTTTCAGCCTTCCGGCATGGCATATTGTGGCCGGGGGATGGTTTGGAGATGCGAAATGGATGACGGTTGCAGAGCTTCTTGCAGCCGCTTACAAAAATGAGCCGCTGATCACCGTCGTCCTCAAGGATGTCGAGAGCAACACATTTCTCCTCAGCGAGAGATACCAATCCGAAGACGGCCCGTGGGAGGTGGCCCTGGGAGCCGTGGAAGATTACTTCGACCAACACTTGGACGACTACGCGAATACCTCCATGAAGGAATTCCAGGTCTTCTACAAATCCGACACATGCCCACCGACCGTATTGGCCTTCAAACTCAAGCTCGAGCACCACACGGTTTACGAGATCGTCCTGGGTTACAATGGAGACCCTGCGGAGAAAACTTACCCCTATTCATTCGATGAAAGCGAATGCCGCAAACTGGAGCCTCCAGATGAGTTTCCATCGGTTGCGCTGGAACTGAAGCCGCCCAAATACGATCCAACAGCCCCGTTGCCAAGGGGTTGGGAGTGACGGCGTGTTAAGTGGCTTATGCCTTCGTTCAGAGAACACAGTGCGGAAACCTCCTCTCCACGCCCTCGACAAGTGTGTGGAGGAGAGGGAGAACACGTGGAAGGTGTCAGTTTTTGGCTCGCCCTCAACCCGACCTTCTCCCCCAGGAGAAGGAGCCGTGAAGGTGGTTGAAAGTATTATGTTTTGCGGTATTGTTTTTACCGATGATTGATTGTGTGACAGAATCGCATTTGCGCGAACTTGGCGAATCAGCGATCGCTGATTATGACAGAATCCTCGACTTGAGGAACAAACGCCAACGCCTCCAGGAGATACGCATTTAATCGGGCCGGATGACAACCAGATTCCGACTCTCGCTTACTGAGGAGACGGTGGAATACACTACAGTAGCGCAGGTTTCCAAACCTGCCGTATCGCCGACTTGCAAGTCGGCAGGGCAGGCTTTCGTGGAGTGTGCGGGTTTGGAAACCCGCGCCACAGCAGACTTGGAAGTCTGCGCTACGGTACGTTGTCGTCTATCTTGGCGACTTGGCAGTAACTTTAGGACAAGTTTAACGTATCTAACGGCGTGCGCCGTGGCACTGCTGGCCTGCGGGTGCGGCAAACGTGAGACGCTCGCGGCCATCGGCGACCGCACGCAGGAACTCAGGCTCAACAACGAGAGCGAGCCTTCGAGTCTCGACCCGGCGGTGGCCACCGGCACCATCGAACACTCGATAATGTGCTCGCTTTACGAGGGGCTTGTCACGCCGGATGCCAAAGATCTTTCCCTGCATCCCGGCGCGGCGGAAAAGTGGGAAATCTCGCCCGACGGGAAAGTCTATACATTTCATCTGCGCAAGAATGGCCGCTGGTCCAATGGCCAGCCCGTGACCGCGCGAGACTTCGTGGCGTCGTATCACCGGATGCTGCTCCCCTCCATGGCGTCGCAGTATTCCTACATGCTCTACCCGGTAAAAAACGCCGAGGCCTATAACCTCGGAAAAATTTCGGATTTCAGCCAGGTCGGTTTCAAGGCGCTGGACAACTACACGCTGGAGGTGACCCTGCACAGTCCCGCGCCCTATTTGCTTTCCATGATGATCCACGACTCGTGGTTTCCCGTCCCCGTAGCGGTCATTGAAAAGCACGGCGCCATTGATGACCGTAATAATTCGTGGACGCGCCCGGCAAATTTCGTGGGCAACGGTCCGTTCGTTTTGAAGGAATGGCGGATCAACTCCCATATTCTGGTTGAGAGAAGCCCGACCTACTGGGACGCAAAAAATGTGCGGCTGAACAAAATTTATTTTGATCCCACCGAAAGTCCGGACACCGCCGAGCGCATGTTCCGTTCCGGTCAACTCCACAGCGTTCCGCAGGCCCCGCCTTCAAAGGTCGCGTACTACCGCAAATACAAACCCAAACTCATCCATGTTTATCCGTTGCTGGGCACTTATTTTTACAAAATGAACGTCACGCGGCCTCCGCTGAATGACAAACGGGTGCGCGAAGCGCTGGCCATGGCAATTGACCGCCATGCCATCGCCGAAACCATTACACGCGCCGGAGAGGAGCCGGCCTATTGTCTGACGCCGCCCAACACCGCCGGATACACCTGCCGGAGCAAAATCTCGGAAGACGTGGCCGCGGCGCGCCGGCTCCTGGCCGAGGCTGGTTATCCCGATGGCAAAAACTTTCCGACGGTTGAGGTGCTGTTTAACACCTTGCAAAGCCACAAGGCCATTGCGGAAGCCTTTCAGTCCATGTGGAAAAAGAATCTCAACATCAATATCGTGTTGCACAATGAGGAGTGGAAAGTTTATTTGGACTCGATGCGACGGACGAATTATGCCATTGGCCGGTTCGGTTGGAACGGGGATTATGTTGATCCGAGCACTTTCCTGGATTTGTTTACGACGGACAGCGGCAACAACGAAACCGGCTGGTCGAATGCCGAGTACGACAGGCTGGTCCGTGTGGCGTCGGATACGGGAGACCGGGCCGCGCGTTACGACGCTTATCAGAAAGCCGAGGCTATATTGCTGGACGAAATGCCGATTATTCCGATCTATTTTTACACGCGGCCCCGCCTGATCCAGCCGGGCGTGCGGGGTTGGTATCCGAACGTCATCGACCAATACGATTTCAAGTCCATCTACCTCGTGCCGGAGGACAACTGACCATGCTCCGCTTCATTGCACGCCGTTTTTTTGAAACCATCCCGGTGATGTTCATCATTGCCACGGCCACGTTTTTCATGATGCGGCTGGCGCCCGGCGGTCCGTTTGATTCGGAGAAGCAGGTCAGCCCCGAAGTGCGCGCGCGGATGGAAGCGCATTATGGATTGGACAAGCCGTTGTTCCAACAATACCTGCTGCAAATGAAACACCTGCTTCAAGGCAACCTTGGTCCCTCGTTCAAATATCCCGGTCGGACTGTCAATGAGATTATTGCCGACGCTTTTCCGGTTTCGCTCGAACTGGGCCTTGAAGCTCTGGTGGTGGCGCTGGCCTTCGGCCTGGCGGCGGGAATGATAGCCGCGCTCAAACAAAACAGCGCCTGGGACCACATGCCCATGGGCCTGGCCATGATTGGGTTGTGCGTGCCGACCTTCGTCCTGGGGCCGCTGCTCATCTCCGCCTTCGCCCTGCATTTGGACTGGTTCAACGCCGCCGGCTGGTTTTTCCCGAGGGACAGAGTGCTGCCTGCCTTGACGCTGGGCGCTCTTTACGCCGCGTATATCGCCCGATTGTGCCGGGGAGGGTTTCTGGAGATTTTGAACCAAGATTACATCCGCACCGCTCGCGCCAAGGGGGCCGGCGGCGCCCGGATTCTCTTCAAGCACGCTCTGCGCGGCGGGGTGCTGCCGGTGGTCTCCTTTCTTGGCCCGGCTGTGGCCGGACTTTTGACCGGCTCTTTTGTGGTGGAAACCATCTTCGGCATCCCTGGTTTGGGCCGCTACTTTGTGACCGCCGCATTCAATCGCGACTACTTCATGGTCATGGGATCGGTCTTGTTCTATGCCTGTTTTGTCGTGGTCTTTAATCTTGTGGCGGACGTGGCCCTGGTTTGGCTGAATCCAAAATTGCGCTTTGAATAATGGCTGACACGACCCCAATCGCAATGACCGCCCCCGCCGAAACCGGGGGCGGCTCGTCGTTCTGGCAGGACGCCTGGCATCGGCTGTGGCAGAACAAGCTGGCGATATTTGGTTTGATTGTGCTGAGCGTTCTGGCGGTGCTTTGCTTTGCCTCGTTTCTTTGGCCCAGCATCACCGGCTACAGTTACGAACAGCAGAATCTCGCGCTCGGCCCCGCGCCGCCCGATCATGTCCACTGGCTGGGAACCGATCCGCTTGGACGCGACCTGCTGGCGCGCCTGCTTTACGGGGGAGGAATATCGTTGACAGTCGGGTTGTGCGCCACCGCCGTGTCCCTGACCATCGGCGTGATATACGGAGCCATCGCCGGATTCGCCGGAGGCAAACTCGACATGGTCATGATGCGCACCGTGGACATTCTTTATGCGCTGCCCTTTGCCATCTTCGTCATCCTGCTCATGGTTTTTTTCGGGCAGAACTTCATATTGCTCTTCGTGGCCATCGGCGCGGTGGAATGGCTGACCATGGCGCGGATTGTGCGGGGCCAGGTCATGGCGATCAAACGCCAGGAATTTGTCGAGGCGGCCCACGCCCTGGGCTTGAGGGAGTGGCGAATCATTTTCCGGCACATCGTCCCCAATTTGCTCGGGCCGATCATCGTTTATGCCACGCTCACCGTGCCGGAAGTCATTCTGCTGGAGTCCTTTCTGAGTTTCCTTGGCTTGGGCGTCCAGCCGCCGCACAGTTCCTGGGGCGTGCTGATCAAGGAAGGCGCTGAAGTCATGGAGGAGTATCCCTGGCTTCTGCTTTATCCCGGAGCGGTCATGGCCCTGACCCTCTTTTCGTTGAACTTCCTGGGAGACGGCCTGCGCGATGCCCTGGATGTTCGTGGCTCAAAGGATTGATCCCCATGCCGTTGCTCGAAGTTACCAATCTTTACGTATCATTTCACATGCGCAACGGTGTGCTGCGCGCCGTCCAGGACGTCTCCTTCCAACTGGAACGTGGGGAAACGTTGGGGATTGTTGGCGAATCCGGCTCCGGCAAATCCGTGACGTGTTATGCCATGATGGGGCTGGTGCCGCAGCCGCCGGGCCGTATCGAAGGCGGGCGGGCGCTTTTCGGCGAAGTGGACTTGCTGGCCTGCCCGCGCCGGCAACTCAACCGCATTCGTGGCCGGCGCATTTCCATGATCTTCCAGGACGCCATGACGTCGCTCAATCCGTTCCTGCGCATCGGGGAGCAATTGATCGAGCCATTGATGATCCACGAAAAAATCACCCGCACCGCCGCCACGGACCGTGCCCTGGCCATGCTTGATGAAGCCGGCATTTCCGAGGCCGAGCATCGGCTGAAAATGTATCCGCACGAGTTCTCCGGCGGCATGCGCCAGAGAGTCATGATAGCCATGGCCCTCATCACCAAACCGGATCTCCTCATCGCCGACGAACCGACCACCGCGCTGGATGTCACCGTCCAGGCGCAGATTCTTGAATTAATCCGAAAAATGCAGAAAGAGCTGGGCATGGCGGTCATTTTGGTCAGCCACGACCTGGGGATTGTCTCCGGTTTTTGCAATCGCGTGATGGTGATGTATGCCGGGCGCGTGATGGAAAGCGCGCCGACCGACGATTTGTTTTACGACACAAAACATCCTTATACGCGCGGCTTGCGGAATTCGATACCCGCCCTGCAAATGAAAGGGGAGGAACTTCACACCATTCCCGGCCAGCCGCCGGATCCGCACCATCCCCTGCCCGGCTGTCCCTTCGCGCCTCGCTGCGGCCAGGCCGTGGAGTATTGCGCCCGGGAGGAAATCCGCCTGTTGGAAACGGCCCCAAAACATGGCACGGCCTGTTTGCGCGTGCAAAAGGAGGGCCTGCCGGTATGAGTTCCACCGCGGCATTTTTGGAAGTCCGGGATCTCAAGACCTACTTTCCCGTGGAGAAAGGGTTTTTATTCAAGCGACGGCTCGGCGAGGTCAAGGCGGTGGACGGCGTGTCGTTTGCCCTGCGCCAGGGCGAAATACTCGGCTTGGTGGGCGAATCCGGCTGCGGCAAATCCACCCTGGGCCGAACCATCCTGCAATTGATCCGTCCCGACGCGGGCGCCGTCATCCTGGGAGGACGATTATTGACAGCATTGCGCGGGGCCGCATTGCGCGAAGCGCGTTCCGACTTTCAGATGATTTTCCAGGATCCCTACGCCTCCTTGAATCCGCGCATGACGGTTTTCGACGCATTGGCCGAGGCAATGCAAGCCCATGCCAGGGTGCCGCGCCGCGAATTGCCCGGCCGGATCGACGCGCTCCTGGAGAGAGTCGGCCTTTCCCCGCGGGCCGGGCGCAAATATCCCCACGAATTTTCCGGCGGCCAGCGCCAGCGCATTGCCATCGCCCGCGCCCTGGCCGTCGCCCCCAAATTGCTGGTGGCCGATGAACCAGTCTCGGCCCTGGACGTTTCCATCCAAGCCCAAATCATCAATCTGCTGGCCCGGCTGTCGCGCGAGATGGGGTTGACCCTGCTGTTCATTTCCCACGACCTTTCCGTTGTCAAACATATTGCAGACCGGATCGCCGTCATGTATCTGGGCCGGATCGTGGAGATCGGCCCGGCGGCGGACGTAATCGAGAAACCGCTGCATCCCTACACCAAGGCCCTGATCAGCGCCATTCCCATTCCCGACCCGAGGCGCGAAGCGCGCCGCGCCCGAATACTCCTGCCGGGCGACCCGCCGTCGCCCTTGCGTCCGCCAAGCGGCTGCCCCTTCCATCCCCGCTGCCTCTATGCCGAGCCTCGCTGCGCCCAAATCGTTCCGTCGCTGGAAAGTTACGGCTCGCCCCTCCGCCAGGCCTCCTGCATTCGCATGAAGGAAATCAACCCGCCTCCCAAAGAGGAAACACGAGGGAGCGGTTTTTAATACTTCGGGCAGGATTCTTTACACCTAGGAAACAAAAGAAACGAAGTTTTTGAGCCTCAGTCTCTCTCTTCGTTGCCCAGTCCCTTTTGTGGATCCTCCATGAGTTTTTCCCGTTGAGGCGCGGCGGGCAAAGCATTAGGCTGGCCAGCATGAAAGTTTTTGTCACCGGTGGAGCGGGTTATATCGGATCGGTTTGCGTCGAGGAATTGCTGAACGCCGGCCATGAGGTGACCGTTTATGACAACCTGACCGAAGGCCATCGTTCGGCGGTGGACGACCGCGCCGCCTTCATTCTGGCCCGCGCCGGCGAGGGCGACAACCTCGCTTCCTCCCTGCGCCAGGAAGCGCCTGACGCGGTGCTTCACTTTGCGGCCAACGCGCTGGTCGGGGAATCCATGACCAACCCCTCAAAGTATTTCCGCAACAACGTGTGCCGCGGGCTCGAGCTGCTGGACGCCACCGTTGCCGCCGGTGTCAGGAAATTCGTCTTCAGCTCCACGTGCGCGACCTACGGCCCGCCCGACCGGCTCCCCATGACGGAGGATTTGCCGCAACGCCCGATCAATCCCTATGGCGAATCGAAGTTGATGTTCGAGAAAATGCTGCAGTGGTACCATCAAATCCACGGCTTGGAATTTGTCGCCTTCCGCTATTTCAATGCCGCCGGCGCCGGCCAAAAATTTGGGGAGCACCATCACCTCGAGACGCACCTGATCCCCAACACATTGCAGGTCGCGTTGGGCCGCACGGCGCACTGCGAAATCTACGGCACGGATTACCCGACGCCTGACGGCACGTGCATCCGCGATTATATTCACATCGTCGATTTGGCCCAGGCCCACATGCTGGCGCTGCAACCGGGCCGCCAGGGCTTTTACAACCTGGGAAACGGCGACGGTTATTCCGTGAGGCAAGTGATCAAAATGTGCGAAAAAGTGACCGGCCGCGCCATCGCCACGGTGGAAAAGCCGCGCCGCCCGGGAGACCCTCCCAAGCTGGTCGCCTCCGCCGCAAAAGCCGTCCGCGAATTGGGATGGAAGCCCAAATACCCCGGCCTCGAGCAAATTGTGGCGGATGCCTGGCGCTGGCATCGCGCACACCCGGACGGCTATCCCGATTAGCGGGCCGCGGGCATCAGGGTTTGGCGGGAAACGCGGCCTTGAATTCCGGCGTGTTGGTCAGCACCGCAAAATTCGGGTCCTTGTAGAGATGTTCGCGCAGGTTGATCACCTGCGGATTCTGCTTGATCTCCGCCGGGTTCAGCTCCAGGGCCTTCTTGAGCGAGGCCACCGCGTCGGCGTTTTCGCCCCGATGAGCCTGCACAGCGGCCAGATTGTACCACGGCTCGGACAAGCCGGGCGCCATTTGCGTCAGCCTCTTGATGGCTTCCTCGCTCTTGGGGAAATCACCGATGCGCAGATACATGTCGGCCACGCCCATCATTGTGGCCGGATCGACCGAGGGATGATGCAGAAGCTGGTCCAAAACCTGCGCGGCGACATTGGTTTGCCCGGCATCGATGGCGTGTTGCAATTGGGCAAAAATTTGTTTGACCTGGTCCCCTCCCGATGCAGCCGGGTTCTTATTGCGCTCCAATTGGTCGATCCAACCGTTGATCTGGTCATTGTAGGGGTCGAGCTTGTGGCAGGTCTTGAGAATCGACAGGGCATCGTCAATACGATTGGCGTTGAGGAGCAAGTCCATCAAATGAAAAACTGCTTCCGGGCTGTAGGGACAATAGGCAAAGGCCTGTTTCAGGGCGAATTCCGCCTCCCGGGTGACGCGTTCCCGCTCCGCGGCATTGCGGGAGTTGTGGGAGCGCCATTGATAGATGCTGGCGGCGATGGAACTGCGCAATTTGGAAAATGCCTTTTGGGCGTCGTCATCGCGCACGAACCTCGGGTCACCCGTAAACCCGCCAAAGTAATGGCGCAGATAGACGTTCTCCGCCCAGGCGCAGATGTCCTTCACGCTCGTGTTGTAGGTGATCCAGTTGCCGATGGTCCGCTCCGAAAACCGGCTCCAGAAGGCGTGGTCCTTGTCAATTATATCCTGCGTGATCTCCGCCACCGGCTGGCGGTTGATCTTCATGATCACCCCGAACGGCGTCAAATGCGGATACATCCAGTCCAGCGGAAAACTCTCCTCCTCGTAGAATTCGTGCCCCGGGTTCTTGTCA
>JBKQUS010000176.1:0-3427 GCA_052325505.1 Limisphaerales bacterium | reverse complement strand
TCAATGGATACGGCCAGGGCACCAACATTCCCGTGCAGGTCATCGGGCTGACCAATCCGGCCTCTCTTTCGGCGGGCGGGTTTTTCAGCCTGGCCCTCATGTCCAACGGCACCGTCATGGCTTGGGGCCAAAATAATTACGGCCAATGCGGCAACGGGTCCGACACCAATTGCCTGCTGCCCGTTCCGGTCCTGGGCTTGACGAATGTGGCCGCCATTTCCGGCGGATGGGAGGCCACGCTGGCGCTTCTGTCCAACGGCACCGTCATGGCTTGGGGTTTGAACGGAAACGGCGAACTGGGGGACGGGACCACGAACAACCGCTATTCGCCGGTGCAAGTTGTTGGCTTGAGCAACATCATCTCCGTTTGGGAGGGCGACCAAAACTCCATGGCGCTGCGCGCCGATGGCACGGTTTGGAAATGGGGGGAAAACCAATACGGCGAATTGGGCAATGGGACTTACGACGATGGCACCGTCGTCCATGCCACTCCGCAACAAGTGCCCGGCTTGAGCAACATCGTCGTCGCCGTCTGCCGGGATTACCATAACATCTGCATCCAAAACAACGGCAACGTCTGGGTCTGGGGCGACAACCGCGGCGGCGGCTGCGGCGACTTCACCGGCAACAGTGTCTTGAGTCCAAGACTGATGCCGGGTTTGGTGAGCAACAACCTCATTCCCTACCAGGACTCCTTCGAGTCCTACTCGAACGACTTCAGCCTGGCCGGAACCAATTACTGGACGTCGGACGATCCGGACGCCGCGGTGGTCGTCGCGACCAACTATCCCTACAGCGGCACGTATCCAATTTCCGGCCCGCAGCAACAGGCGCTCAGTATCAACGGCACAGTCACCAATCTTTTTTTGCCCTCCTTCTACAGCAACGTGTGGGTTGATCTGATAGCGCAGGCCAGTCCGCTGGCCGGTCCGCCTCCTATGCTGACCAACGCCTCCTTTGCGGTTTGTGTCACGACCAACGGCAATTTGGCGGTCTGGAATTGCACCAATCCGCCCGCGGCGGGCAACGGCTGGACCGAACTTCAGGACGTGCCATCGCTGGCCGGCCAGTTCTTCCGCCTGACCATAGGAGTCAATTATACGCCGGACGCCAACGGCCTCTTTTACTACAGCGTGTATGTCAACGGAGTGGCCTCGACCAGTCCGGCCGTGTGGTATGCCGCCGCCGATTCCTCCCAGCCGTGGTTTGGTCAATTGGTGGCAAGCGGCAATTTTATGATTGACGATCTCGTCGTCGGCCCCAACAAATCCTTCTACGCTTTGCAAACCTCCGTGGCCGGCTATGGCGGTTCGATCACGCCCGACGGCCCGGTGATTGTCGCGCCAGGCTCGACCGACACCCTGACCATTGCCCCCAGCAACTGGTACGCCTGCACCTCCGCCACGGTCGATGGGACCAACATCGGCGCACCGGCCACGTACACGTTCACCAACGTGCAATCCGACCATGCCCTGACAGCCAACTTTGCGGCCATCCTGGCCGTCAACAACACGCCGGAATGGTGGCTCTATGAGCAAAACACCAACTGGGCCGCCAACTTCAACGCCGCCGCGCTCAGCGACCCGACCGGCAAGGGCATGGCGGTCTGGCAGGATTATATCGCGGGAACCGATCCAAACAATGCGGGCAGCATCTTTGCTTTGAGCGCGGCGTTGAGCAACGGCCAAACCGTGGTGACCGTTCCCACGATTGCCCCGACTCCCCAATACCAGATGCATCGTTATTATGCGTTGCAAACCTCAAGCAATTTGCTCTCACCCTCCTCCTGGCAGCCGATCCCCGGCTGGACCAATGTCCAGGGAACAGGACAGCCACTCTTCTACACCAATGCCGGAGTCGCCTCGAACCTGTATTATCGCGGCCAAATCCGGCTCGGCCCGTAAATCATCCGCCAGGGAGACTTGACCGGCAAAGGCTCCACCCGGGACGATATGGTGGAAGTTTTGCCTGCGGCATATCGGTTCACGTTTTGATCCCGACGTAATACAGGCGTCGGAAATCCACAATGACCTTTCCGTCGTGAGCCCGTTTTTCCATGGCCAGGCGGATGCAGTCGTTGAATCGCCGGATGTAATCGTCGTCCATGGGCACGTCGTAGAACTCTTTTCCGGTGTATCCCTGGGCGGCGCCGGAAGCAAAAACGGCGACGGCTTGGTCGGTATCATATTCCTTTTGTTCCATCTCGATCCGGCCCCGGATCGTCTTGAAGCCGTGGCTCTCAAAGAGCTTCCGGTAGGACCGCTCGTCCGGCAGCCAGAACCACGGAGATTTCCAGCGGGCAAAAGTCGCGCTCAAATCCGGATTTGCCCCCGCCTCCTCCGCCACGCTTTTGAAGCAGGTTGACCAGTTCTCTGTGGCCGGGCAGGACACGCCGATTCTCCCATCAGATCGCAAAGCGGCACGCATGGCTGCCACGGCCTTGCCTGGTTGTGTGAACCACTGGAAGAATGAATTGCAGAACACAACATCGAATTCCTCCGTGTAGCCCAGGCTTTCGGCAGCCATGACCCTGAATTCGGTGCCGGGATACCTGGCCTGGGCTTGGTGGATCATCCCGGCGGAAATGTCCGTTCCCACCACGCGTCCCTGGGTCTGGGTCTTGATGTGCCGGGTGATGTGCCCCGGACCGCAGGCCACATCCAGCACGCTGTCATTTGCCCCGATGCTCAGAAGGGCGAGCATTTTTTCGGCGGCGGCATGCTGCACCAGCGCCTTCTCCTGATATTGCCCGGAAACCTTATCGAATGCGCTCATACATTTTGCCACTGAGCGCCGCAGGCCGTTGAGCGTCAAGCGCGAAAAGGGGTCCGAAGCAGGGGTCGTCAACCGTTGTGTTTTAAGAATCTCATTTTTTCAACGCCCCGGCTCGGCAGGAGCCTCGCCCCCTGATCGCCCCTTTGCCGGACTTGCGTTCAACAGTTGATGAGCATATTTCTTACATGTGATAAGTTGGACAGAGAAGTTTGAGACTGGTTTTGCAAACCTGGACCAGCAGCACCGGGTGTTGATTGAGCACATCAATCTTTTGGAAGAGCAGTTGGAACATACCAATCCCACCTCGGCGGAGGCCGAATTCGCAGTTCATCTGGTGGATTATTTGGAAGCTTATGCCAAGGTTCATTTCCAATGCGAGGAGAAGTGCATGGAGAGCCACCGGTGTCCGGCCCATGCGCAGAACCAGCAGGAGCACGAACGTTTCCGGGGATTTATCCGCAATTACAAAAGGCTGTGCGAGATCGAAGGCTTCAAAGTGGAACTGCTCAGGAACCTGCATGAGGTTGTCTGAGGCGGACCCCATCCTTTAGACCACGGAGCACTGAAAATAAGCGCGACTTTTACGGCTTGCTGTCACTTCTATTTTTAGTTGTCTGCCGTTCATTCCGAGTTTCAAAACCCTTTCGAAAAG
>JBKQUS010000175.1:0-5495 GCA_052325505.1 Limisphaerales bacterium | reverse complement strand
AAAGCGGAGAAGGAAGAGATGAAGCAGCGATTGGTGCAGCCCTTTAAGGACATGATGCTGGTGCCATCATTGGCCCCCGCCTACGGTGGCGGCAAGCTGGGCAGGAAAATCGCCGCTTATGTCCTGGCTGTCCAAGGAGGCAATCTGGACGCGAAATTGGAGATCTTGCCCACCGACACATGTGAGGAAGACCCTCCCGGCAAGCCGAAGCCAGTCAAAGCGGTTGAAAAGGCCAAAAAAAACACGCCAGCCAGGTCTAGGTCATTGGCGCACAAGAAGATGGCGCTTGCCTCCGGGGCAAAGTCCAGCCAGCCCCACTCTGACGAACTCAAAGCGAATCAAAGTGATTTTGCGCAGCCAGAACCCCCCGTCCATGCCGTCCACCCTGTCCATGAAGTCCGTGAAGTGCATCCTTCCGTTCCCATTGGTCATACCAGTCCGACTTGTCCCATATCCCCCGAAGAAGCCGAGGCCCGGGAGGTCCAACACGAAACAGAGTTGGCCGAACAAGGCCATGCCTATAGCGCATATTCTCTGGGAGCGCGTTATCGGGATGGCATCGGGGTTCCGAAGGACTTGGCCAAGGCGCGGCAGTGGCTGGGCAAAGCAGCCTCGCAAGGGATTGGCAGCGCCAAAATCGAATTACACGCCCTGGTGATGCGGTTCGGAGATTAAGGATGGTTTGTCCATTGAACAGCCTGCTTCTTGACGGTTCTTGCCCGGTTCTGGCAGGATTTCGTTGTGACCCGATGGCGAGAAGATGGGACCCGTTTATGAATGGTGAGAAAGCGCCGGAAAGCCGTCGATTGAAAGGAGTGCTGCCTGGTTCATGGCATCCGGCCTGCCTGTTTGGATTGTTTCTCGTGGCCATCACCCTGATTGCCTATGGGCCGGCTTGGCACGCGGGGTTCATCTGGGACGACGATGCCTATGTGACAGACAACCCGTTGCTGACCGCGCCGGACGGCTTGCGGCGGATCTGGTTCTCGCGCGATTCACCGTCGCAATATTTTCCGCTGACCTACACCACGTTTTACCTGGAGCGCGCCCTGTGGGGATTGAATCCGGCCGGCTACCATCTGGTCAATCTGCTGCTCCATGCCGCCAACGCGCTGCTGGTGTGGCGGCTGCTGGCGCGGCTGCGCGTGCCGGGCGCATGGCTGGCGGCGGCGATTTTTGCGCTGCATCCGGTGCAGGTCGAATCGGTGGCCTGGATCACGGAGCGCAAGAACGTGCTGATGGGCTTTTTCTTCCTGCTCACGTTGTGGGGATGGCTGCGGTTCCTGGATGAAGTGACGGAGCGGCGATGGCGCTATTACGTTCTCGCGCTGATTTTTTGTGCGCTGGCGCTCTTTGCCAAAACAACAGCCTGCACGCTGCCGGCGGCGCTGCTCTTGATTTTGTGGCTGAAAAAAATGCCGGTCAATTGGCGGCGGCTGGCGCAGGTCGCGCCGTTTGCGGCCATGGGCCTGGTCCTGGGGTTGGTGACGGTGTGGTGGGAGCGCCACCATCAAGGCACGCAGGGCAAATTGTTCCAAATCGGGCTTGTAGAGCGCTTGCTGATTGCGAGCCGGGCGTTGTGGTTTTATGCGGGCAAGCTGCTCTGGCCGGCCAATCTGACATTCAGCTATCCCCGCTGGATGATTTCGGCCTCTGATGTGCAGGCTTACGCTTGGCTGGTGGCGACCGCAGCCTTGGGCGCGGTAATTTGGCGGACGCGACGCTGGGCAGGGCGAAGCGTGGAGGTGGCGGCGGCGTTTTTTGCGGTGACGTTGAGTCCCCTCCTGGGATTCATCATGATTTACACATTTCAATATACGTTCGTGGCTGACCATTACCAATATCTGGCCTGCATTGGCCCAATCGCCCTGGCGGCGGCGGGCATGACAATCGGACTGGCCCGGATTGCTGCTGGGAAACCTTTTCTTCAGCCGGCATTATGCGTGGCGCTGCTGATGACGCTGGGTGCCTTGACGTGGAAGCAATGCGGGATGTATGCCAACGTCCAAACGCTCTGGCAGGCGACCCTGGCGCGAAACCCCGGCTCCTGGCTGGCGCACAACAACCTCGGAACCATTCTTCGTCAACAGGGCAAAGTCGATGAGGCGATCAACCAATATCAGGAGGCGTTGCGAATAAAGCCCGACAATGAATCCATCCATTTCAACCTGGCCAGGGCCTTTTACCAGGAGGGCACGTTGGACCTGGCGATCGAGCAATTCCAATCCGCGCTGCAAATCGAGCCGGGAGACATGGAAGCCCAAAACAACCTGGCCTGGCTCCTGGCCACTGCTCCGCAAGCGTCGCTGCGCAACGGCGCCAAGGCGGTTGAACTTGCCCGGCAGGCCAATGAGCTGGCCGGCGGAAAAAACCCGGTGATTCTTGGCACGCTCGCCGCCGCCCTGGCCGAGACCGGAAGGTATCCCGAAGCGTTGGAAACCTCTCGGCGCGCTTTGCAACTGGCCGGAGCGCAATCCAACACCGCTCTGGCTGGGAAACTTCAATTCGAGATGAAACTCTTCCAGGCAGGCAGGCCATACCATATCGCGGAACAAACACGTTAATTTGAAACCTGTGAACCTGCCAGCGACATCGGAAGGAATGAAACCACAAACCACGCGGGTGGCGGGCGTTTGCATTGTTCTCGTCCTGGCGGTATTGGCCGTGTTTGGACAGACGGCAGGTTTCGGTTTTGTCTATTACGATGACGATCAATATGTGTATGATAATCCAGTGATTGCCCGGGGCCTGACGCTCAAAGGGATCGAGTGGGCCTTCTCCTTCCACGCCGCCAATTGGCACCCGCTGACCTGGCTTTCCCACATGCTGGACAGCCAGTTATACGGATTGCATCCCGGCGGCCATCATCTCACCAATGTCCTGCTCCACGCCGCGACGGTCATTACGCTCTTCCTGGTACTGCGACAGATGACCAGCGCCCTTTGGCGCAGTGCATTTGTCGCGGCTGTCTTTGCCATCCATCCGTTGCGGGTGGAGTCGGTGGCGTGGGTGGCCGAGCGCAAGGACGTGCTCAGTGGGTTGTTCTTCATGCTGACCATTGGCGCTTATGTCCGTTATGCGCGCCACCCGTGGTCGCTGGCCCGCTACGGGCCGGTGATGCTTCTGTTTGCGATGGGTTTGATGTGCAAGCCGATGCTGGTCACATTGCCCTTGGTGCTGTTGTTGTTGGACTATTGGCCGTTGCGACGTGTGGAACCTCGAAAATTTGCGGGTTTGGTGATGGAAAAGCTGCCTCTGCTGGCGCTCTCCGCTGCCGGCTGCATCGTCACACTCCTGGCGCAACAACATGGCATCCGTTGGAACGGCTCATTTTCACTGCCGAACCGCTTGGGCAACGCATTGGCGAGTTGCATGGTTTATCTTGGCCAGATGGCTTGGCCGGCGGGACTGGCGGTGTTTTATCCCTTTCCGCGCAACGGCCTGCCGACATGGCAAGTGGCGCTGGCTGGAACGCTGCTGGCTGGTCTTTCAATGGTCGCATTGTGGCAGTGGCGGAAACAGCCGTGGCTGCTGGTTGGATGGGTGTGGTATTTGGTGATGCTGCTGCCGGTGGCGGGGATCATTCAAGTAGGCGACCAGGCCCATGCAGATCGATACACCTACCTGCCGCAGATTGGCATTTATATGGCGGTAACGTGGCTGGGGGCGGAGTGGAGGATGAGCCGTGCGGCTTTTGCGGGCCTGATCGCCGCCGTGTTGTCGGTTTTGATGGCCTGCGCAGGGAAACAAACCGCGTATTGGAAAAACAATGAAACCTTGTGGAACCACACGCTTGCCTGCACCACAAACAACGAAATGGCCCATCTCAACTTCGCAAACGCGCTTTACGAAGAGCGAAAAGTGAACGAAGCCATAGCCCAATACCGGATGACATTGCAAATCAACCCTGGCAACGCCAAAGCACACTACAACCTCGGCATCGCTCTTTCTCAAAAAGGCAGGACGGATGAAGCGATTTCCCATTTCCTGACCGCACTGCAAATCAATCCTGACATCGAGGATGCGCATAACAATCTCGGCATCGCGCTTTTCCAAAAGGGCAAAACGGATGAAGCAATCTCCCATTTCCTGGCAGCGCTGCAACTCAGGCCCGACGACGCCCGTGCCCACTTCAACCTCGGAAACGCCTACTCCCAAATGGGCAGAGTGGACGACGCGATCCCGCAATTCCGGGAGGCGCTGCAATTCGAGCCTGACTCTACGGATGCGCATTACAGACTCGGCATCGCGCTTTTCCAAAAGGGCAGGGTGGACGAGGCCATTGTCCAGTACCAGAAGGCCATTGAACTGGCCCGGGCGGCAGGACGGCAGGATTTGGTGGCAAACCTCAACGGTGAGTTGAGGCGTTACAAAGCAGGCCTCCCCATGCACCCGTAGCAATCTTATATGCACACCATGAATCAATCACGATGGCAGCATAGCCACAATTTCGTCGGGGATTTTGGGACCGCGGAAAAAAATACGCGAAAGGTGATTCTGCTCGCCTCGGTCATGATGGCGGTTGAAATCGTCGCGGGCCTGAAACTGCATTCCATGGCGCTTTTCGCGGACGGTTGCCACATGAGCACCCATGTTGCCGCGTTCCTCATCACCGCCTGGGCTTACACGGTCACGCGCAAGAACGCAGGCAATCGTCTTTACAGTTTCGGCGCCGGCAAGGTGGGCGTTTTGGGGGCATACACCAGCGCCATTATTCTGGCCGGGATCGCTCTTTTCATGGCGGTCGAGTCGGTCAAACGCCTCTTTCAGCCCCTCGTCATCGATTACAACGAAGCGATTTGCATAGCGGCGGTCGGGCTTGCCGTGAATCTCGTCAGCGCGTTTCTGCTCAAGGACAGCCATCACCACGCACACGGACCTGGGAACCCCGCCCATTCTCACAAACACGACATCAATTTGAAGGCGGCCTACATCCATGTGCTGGCGGATGCGGCAACCTCGGTGCTGGCAATCATTGCGTTGACGGGAGGCAAATTGTGGGGGGCGGCCTGGCTTGACCCGGTCATGGGCATTGTGGGCGGCGGCGTCATCGCGCAATGGGCTTATAGCCTGATCCGGCAAACGCAAATCATTCTTCTGGACAAGGAGCCGGAGGATTCCGATTTGAGCCGGGAAATACGCAAGTCAATCGAATCGGATGGGGACTCCGTCATCACCGATTTGCACATCTGGCAGGTTGGCTCAAATAAATTCGCCGCCATCATTTCCCTGGTGGCCCATCATCCCAAATCTCCTGAAGACTACAAAGCGCCGCTGAAAGAGCACGGGGAACTGGTGCATGTAACGGTGGAAATCCACAACTGCGGGGGCGAACACGAGGAGAGGACGCTCCCGCCGGGGAAGGGATGATTAGTAATACTAGGTTAAGTAAAGCTTGACATTTTGGCAGGCGGGTTCATCTTGACGTGCATGACATCGCATGCGCTCAAACAACTGGACCGCCGGCTGGATGATTTTCTCCTGCAATTGACCGA
>JBKQUS010000174.1:0-91592 GCA_052325505.1 Limisphaerales bacterium | reverse complement strand
ACCTTGGAATACCTCCTAAAACGGCTGAAATGCCGCGTGACAGACGTATTTGGCGAACCGAGCCAAACCGGGCACCCGCCGACACCCAAATAAACAACGCCACTCCCACGTTCCTTGCTGTTTTCGGGGGAATAGAGGTTTGCGGGTGGACCTTCCCCGCTCCGCACATGCGGAGGAAATGGCTCAAAGGGTTGGACAAGGACCAACATGTTACAGGTCTGTAGCGTTTTGTGTTTTTTCTCAAGTCCTTGCCGCGCATGGTGTTAAGCGCGCATTGCTGGAAATCGCAACTTTTTTGCAATTCTTTAAAAAATCTGTTGACGAAACAATGCTTTAACTGTACTGTTCATTTAATGAATGACCAATTAAGGCCATGTCGGACGGGAAGAAGTGGTCGGAAAGGCAGCCCCGAAAACGCCTTCGGGGTTCGAGTATTTCGTGTCGTTCGTGGTTACCCCGGCCTTCCTTTGCGCCTTCTGCTCTTTGCGACTTTGCGTTGCTCTGGATCTCCGCTGGCGCGGGGCGGGGGAATCGGATGGCCTGTCAACCGAATAGATGAAATAATTCAAAAATGCCAAAAACGCCAAAATCCGTGCAATCCAAACGGAGGGAGGGGGCCCATCTTAATCCTAATCGTAATCTTAATCCTAATCCCGTGGCCTCCCTTCCTTTCGTAGCTTTTCAGATCTTTAGCCTTCAGCATTGCTGCATGGGGGAGGAGTCAAACCATGTTTAGCTTAGTTAAAGCCGAATCAAACCAGTGCTTTGGCGGCCAAATTGTATGCAAACATCTATGCAGGAACGCCTTACAAAACAACCAACGGTTGAGCAGGTCATACTACTCAAAGTGAATCAAAGTGATTTTATTTCCGTGTGGCTGGCTGCTGAGGTTGTAAAGAATCTCGACAGAAGGCCCCCAAGAAGCATGCCCGTCTGGCTCCATTTGCCTTGTCCCGGCTTGCCTTCACGCCCCCGCTCTCTACACTCGCGGATGGCCATGCTTAATCCAGCCACCTTGAACCCCGCGCAACGCCAGGCGGTCGAAACGACCGAGGGCACGGTGTTGATTTTGGCCGGCGCCGGAACGGGCAAGACGCGCGTCATCACCTCGCGCGTGGCGCGCCTGATTGAGAAGGGCGTCAATCCCGGCAGCATCCTGGCCGTCACCTTCACCAACAAAGCCGCCCGCGAGATGCAGGAACGCGCCGCCCGGCTGGTTGGCCGCGGCGAAAAGAACCGTGCCACCGGCGAAAAGCCGCCCTGCCCCGTCATTTGCACCTTTCATTCGCTCTGCACCAGGATTTTGCGGCAGCACATCGAGCGTCTGGGTTACAAGCGCAATTTCGTGATTTACAACGAGTCCGATCAACTCGGCGCCATCAAAAAAATCCTCAGCCATATTTCCGACAAGGCCCAAAAGGCCGACCCCTCCGCCGTGCTGGCGCTGCTGAGCCGCTACCGCAACGGCGGGCAGAGGGCGGCCTTTGCCGATCCGAACTCCGCCGCCCTCGCCCAGCATGTCTGCGCCCGCTATCAAAGCGCCCTGCGCGCCTGCAACGCGGTGGATTTCGACGATTTGATCCTGCTCACGCTGCAGCTTTTCAGCGAGCATCCCGCCGTCCTCCAGCAATGCCGTGACAGGTATAAATATGTGATGGTCGATGAATACCAGGACACCAACGCCGCCCAGTTCAAGCTGGTCCATCAATTGACTTCGGCCCATCTCAATTTGTGCGTGGTGGGGGACGATGATCAAAGCATTTACGGCTGGCGCGGCGCGGAAACGGCCAATCTGCTGGAGTTGGAGAAACATTATCCCAACGTCAAAGTGATCAAGCTGGAGCAGAATTACCGCTCCACCACCACCATTCTGGCCGCGGCCAACGCCGTCATCAAAAACAACCTCCGGCGGCGCGGCAAACATCTCTGGTCGCAAAAGGGCCGGGGTTCCAAAATCATCCTGCGCATTTTTTCCGACGACGAAGCGGAGGCCAGAACCACCGCCGAAGAAATCGAGTTTGCGCGGCTGGCGCGCCAAATTCCCTGGCGCGACCAGGCCATCCTGTTTCGCACCAACCAGCAGTCGCGCCCGTTGGAAATGGCCTTGCGCCAGGCCGGCATCCGCTATCATCTGATCGGCGGCCAGAGCTATTTTGACCGGCGGGAGATCAAGGATTTCCTGGCTTATCTGAAGGCGCTGCTCAATCCGCAGGATGATGTGAGCCTGTTGCGCATCGCCAATGTGCCGGCGCGCGGCCTGAGCGACGTCACAATGGAACGGCTGCTCGCCGCCAGCCAGACGCGAAACTGCCCGGTGTTCCAGGCCATGAAACACCCCGGCGTTCAGGCGGAGTTTAGCGCCGCGGCGCGCAAGGCCATCGAATCCTTCGTTGCGTTGCTCGAACGCCATCGCGCCCTGTTGCACGGCGGCCCGCTTTCCTTGCAGCTCTGGGCCGGGCAATTCCTGGAGGAAATCGGCTACACCGCCGAATTGCGGCGCGGCGAAAAAACACCCGAGGCGGCGGAAAACCGGGTGCGAAATCTTAAAGAACTTGTGGCGACGCTCGATGATGACACGCCCAATCCATCTGAAAGTTTGCGCAATTTTCTCGATGATCTGATGCTGGATTCCGAGCGCGAGGAGGAAGAGGAGGAGGCGGGTGACGCCGTGACGCTCATCACCGTCCACAGTTGCAAAGGGCTGGAATTTCCCCATGTCCGCATCGTCGGATTGGAGGATGGGCTCCTGCCGCATGCCCGCTCCAAGGCGGAGGGCACGCTGGATGAGGAGCGCCGCCTCTTCTACGTCGCCATCACCCGCGCCATGCAAACGCTGACCTTGAGCCATTGCGCCGCGCGCAAAAAATATGGAACAATAAGCCCCTGCCGTCCCTCTCCCTTCTTGTATGAGATACCGCCGGAGCTTCTCGAATCGCCCGACGGACAGGCCAGCCAGCCCGTATCGGTCGAAACCGGCCGGCGCCTGTTCGCGGCCATGCGCCTGGCCGCGGGGAATTAAGACATCCGCACACCGAGCGGCGTTTCGAAGATTTAACATTCGCCAGGCTTGCCAAAGCCGGGGCGACCCACTAAAGCGTAAGGGAATCCCCTACAAAAAAATAGGGGGTTCTCTGTGTGGACGAGAGGCTCTTACAGTGCGAGGGTAATGTTGTCATGGTATAGTTTAAAACCTAAGCATTTTATGAAAATCCAACCAACAACAATCATTGTCTTAATTACAGGTGCCGTTTTGCTCTGCGGCCCGCTGGGCCGGACGGCGCAGGCGCAAACAATCTTAAATGGCACCAACACCTTGGGTGATGCCGGCAACATCGCGGCCGACGAACTCAGCGTTGCTTACACCGTGACGGAGAGTGGCGACGTGTACACCTACGATTACACTATTTATGCTCCCAGCTCGGCAACCGTTTCGCAGTTCAATATCGGGTTCGACGCCTCCCCGGCCAACGCGTATTCGGTCAGTGGCGGCACATTTCGGCAGGAGATCGATGGCATCGGAGTGGATTGGTATGTATCCGTCCCGGAGGGCGGCAACAGCGGGACGTTGCAATTTCAATCAGATGAAGCGCCGGGCTGGGGCAATGCGAACGCCAACGGCAACCCAAGTCCGCCCACGCCCTGGGCTTCAACCTATTCCGGCGGCCAACAGCTTCCCGTGCCCGTAGCCATCCCCGAGCCGGCCACGACCTCGCTGCTGGCCATGGCCGTGCTGGCCCTGCCCTTGCAATTTAAACGACACAAAATTGAGCAAAAGGAAAACTGAGATAAAATGCAGAAACACTCAAAACCAATCAAAGCTCTGGGTATCGGAGCTGTTTTATCGACCATCATGCTGTGCCAGATGGCGCATGCAGACTTGCTGGACATGACGGGCACGTCCACCCTGGCCGATGCCTATGGGACAACGACAGGTCCCGAAGCGCTCACGGTTTCGTGGTCCGTTGTTGAGGATGCCTCCGACGTTTATACTTACACCTATACTGTCAACAATCCCGCCGGCGATGTTCTGCTGCCGGGTTCGCCCAATCCCGGCTCGCCTGAGATCGTTGACTCGTTTGAAGTCACGTTCGACGCTTCGGCTCCGGACGCGGTTGTGTCAGGCCCGACAGGTGGCTTGTTTGCTGAGAATCAGGGCGCCGGCGGGCTGTTTTGGTTCATTTACCCTGTCGTTGAGGCAGGGACCAGCAGCGGGCCGTTGTCGTTTCAGTCAGATGATGCGCCGACGTTAGGCAATGCCAGCGCGACGGACGACAATCCGCCCTCTCCGTGGACCTCCATCGACGGTGGCCAGCAGGTTCCCGTTCCAACGACAAGCGTCCCGGATGCGATGAGCACCGCGGCCCCGCTTGCCGGAGCGGTGCTGTTCCTGGCGGCCGGCCTGAAGAAAAAAACCAGTTTGTCATCATAGGAGTGGGATCAGGGCAATCAACCACCAACAGTCGAATCGTTTGACCCGGGATTTTCTTCAATCCCCGTTTTTGTCCTGAAGGAAATCCGGCGAGGGAGGGACGGCTGGCGCCTTGACGCGCGTGTCGCCGGAAAAAACCACCTTTTTCCTGCTCACCGCGAATCCTGTTTTGCCGGCCAGGGCCACCGCCCTCAGGGCGTCCCATCCCTGCAAATCGTACTCGGCGAAACTGTGGCGAAAAAAATGATGGGATTCGTGCGACTGGAGCACCGGGAGCATTTTCGTGTTGAGATCGAAGGCCAGGATCGGTTGCATGTAATCCCAGTCGCGATCATTGAAGATCCCGTGCCTCTCGAAATGCTTTTTGCGTAGCCGGTCCGCCGTGCGCTGGTCCTGAATGACCACGATCGGCTCCAGCGGGTCTTCGTCCGTGCGCAGCAACAGAAAAGGCGGATTCAGCGTGGCGCGGATGTAAGTCTGGTTGGTCAGCGCGGAAACTGCGTCCAGCAATGTCGGCGCGCTCTTGGTCAGCGCGGCCCGCGCGCGGCGGAAGAAATAAAATTCGTCCGTCGCCCCCGGCATGAAAATCAGGGCCTTGACCGCCGGGTTGCGCTGGAAGGAAGCAAGCATCACCTTCACACAATTGTGGCGGTTGAGTTCGGAGACCTTTTCCGTCAGCGGCATTTTGGCGAACTCCTCCTGCCAGGTTGTTTGGGCCGCGAGCGGCCCGGCCGCCGCCAGCAAGCCGGCCAGCGCCGCGACCCGGATGAGCCTGGAAAGTTTTCCCGCGGAAAAAATCATCGTCAAAAAGAAAGCTGCACCAGGCGTTCCTGGATTTGTTCCATCCAGCGCGCGGCGTAACCGAAAACCCGGTAGATCTGCTCCAACCGCTCCAGGGGCAGGGCGGCGGCGCGACCGGCGGACCCCGGCGGCGGAGCGGCATTCCAAGCGGTGTTCATGCCTTTCAATTCTGCCAGAAGCTCCTCGCGCCGCAAATCGATTCGTTGCCGCAGTTGATTCAATTTGCCCGTCCAAGCCATGCCCGTCTCGAACATCCGGACCTTCAGCAAAGGCGACTCCGTCTTTGACCTCGCGGCCAAAAACAAGTCCGTTTCGCGGCAGACCCGGCCGATTTCGACCAGCAAATCCATCGTGCCGGGCGGGAGGCTCTGCACGTCCTCTGGTTTTGCGCCCGATTCCAATTCGAGCAAATGGCGCAGGCGCTCTTTGGGTTGGAACAGGCAGTGGTAAGCGGCGTTGAGTTCGGCATAACGCTCGTTGGCTGCGGCCTGTTCAGCCGGTCCAGCCGCACGCACCTTGTCGGGATGATACCGCGCCGCCAGCCGCAAAAAAACGGCTTTGAGGGAGTCGGAATCGAGCCAGGGCCGGCGCGAGATCTTGAATAAATCGAAATAATCCAAAATAATCCAAAATATTCCGGTGACGGCGGGCCGTTCAGGCGCTGAAACTCTCTCCACAAGAACAACTTGCAGCGGCATTGGGGTTTTTAACCTTGAAGCCGCCGTCCTGCAACGCATCCACATAATCGAGTTCGCTGCCGGTGACGTATAGAGCGCTCTTGGGATCGACCACCACCTTGACGCCGCTGCTTTCGACCAGGATGTCGCGATTGGCCGGCTGGTCCTGTAAATCCATCTTATACTGCAAGCCCGAACAACCGCCGCCGATCACGGCCACGCGCAAAACGCCATTGGGCCGGCCCTGTTTCTGCAAGAGCGACCCGACCTTTTGGGCCGCGCTCGGGCTGACCTTGATCAACCGCTCATCCCCCACGCGATAACTTGGCGGCGCGGAACTGGCGGCAACTGTTGGCTTGGCGGCAATCATAACGACACAACAACGGTATCGCCTGCCATGTCCGGCGTCAATGATGCGCCCCGAGTATCGGAAATGGCATCCCAAAAAAAATATTTAAATTTCCCCTTGACGGCTATGATGAGACCAGCTACCTTGTAGAAGCAAGGTAGCTTGCAGGCTTTAAACGATGAGTGTGAACGAAAAATTTTCAGGGCTGCGGAAGGGACTGCTGGAGTTCCTGCTGCTGCAAATCATTGCGACGGAAAAGGTCTATGTGGCTGACATACTGAGGGAATTGAGCGCGACCGAGTTCGCGACCCAAGAGGGCACGCTGTATCCATTGTTGAGCAAAATGCGGCGCGAAGGGCTGCTGGATTACGAATGGAAGGAATCGGAGGCCGGGCCGCCCCGCAAATATTACCAATTGACCGCGAAAGGCCGCGAGCAACTGCGGGAAACCCAAGAGTACTGGGGGAAGATCAACGGGACCGTGAAAAGACTGGGACAAAAATAAAAACAATCAGAAGCCATGAACAAAGTAATCACGATCAATCTGGGCGGAAACGCGTATCAACTCGAAGAAGGCGGCTATGACGCCCTGCGCGCTTATTTGGACAGCGCAGCCGTCCGGCTGCAAGGCAACCCGGACCGGGATGAAATCATTTCGGACATCGAGCGGGCCATCGCGGAGAAATTCCGCGCGGTTTCAGGCCCGAACAAGACGGTGGTGGAGACCAAGGAGGTGGGGACCGTGATCGAGCAGATGGGGCCGATCGAGACGGATGCCGGCGAAGCCGCCGCCCCGGGCGCTGTTCCGCCTGGTGCGACTGGCCTGTCGGGCCGGGCGGGGGCGGCAGGAGCAAGCCAGGCCGCGGGAGGCGGGCCCATGCCGCGGCGGCTCTACCGCATCCACGAAGGAGCGATGTTCGCCGGCGTCTGCAACGGCATCGCAGCCTATATGAGTGTTGATCCGACGCTGGTGCGGCTGGCCTTCGTTTTCTTGACAATATTTTGGGGCACGGGAGTGCTGGTCTATCTGGTGATGGCGATTGTGGTGCCGGAGGCCTCTTCGCCGGAGGAAAAGGCGGCGGCATCCGGCATCCCCTCGACGGCGCAAGAATTCATCCGGCGCGCAAAAGCAGGTTATTATGAAGCGATGAAAGGCTTCCCGGACCGGAAGGCGCGCCGCGAATGGCAACGGCGGTTCAAACAGGACATGCGCCAGTGGCGGCGGTCGTTTGCCTGGGAAATGCGCTGGAACGCCTGTCAGTGGCGGCATAATTGGCACAACTACTGGGCGGAACATGCCCCCTTTCATCCCGGCATGGGCTTCGCGCTGCCCATGTTGTCGATGTTTCACGGCGCGGCGACGATCCTGTGGATTTGTGCCACGGTCTCGCTGCTGACGACCGGAGCGATCTTCGGGCAGGCGCTGCCCGCGAGTGTGCCGGTATGGGTCGCGGCGCTGCTGCTCTTCCTTATCTACGGTCTCCTCTCGGCGCCGTTGAAGATAGCGCGGCGCGCCTGCTGTTGGGGTATTGGCCCGCCGGGATGGGCCGGCGGATTCATTTTCCTTTTGGATGCGGTGGTCTGGCTGGCCGTTGTGGGCGCGCTGGCCTGGCTGGCGGTCCATTATTCACCGGCATTGCGCGAGGCCGTCCAGAGCGTCCCGGCACTCGCGCATCAAGCGGCAGGTGACATCCAAGCCTGGTGGAAGGGAAAGTAAGCTCGAAAGGCAGAAGGAAGAATTAAGAAGTCAAAACTTACATTGTGCGTCCTTATAATTGCCGATGATTTCCTCGGATTGGCACCGCGCTTATGGCAGCTTGGTGTGGAATCATGGCAAGAACGATTTCTTGCGCGAAGTGTCCATGCGAGCGGGGAAAACCCGCAATTAACACGCAAGTCAACCGTCACACAGGCGTTGTTGAATGTGGCCAGCGATCTATCATTTTCAGCGGGCATCGTTCTCGTCGGTAAGCGGCGGGCTTGGAAGGCTGCCAAAACGCTTGCCAAAGTGGCAAGTATACCGTAATGTTTTACACGGTATATGGTGGATAATCTCAATCTCAATCTAAATCGAGAGCAGCGCATTACGCAGCGAAAGCGTATGGTTCTGATATTAGCGGCATGCTTCCTTGCAGGCCCCATATGGTTTTGGAAGGAAATTCGGAACCTTCGGCCACAGGGATTGGCGGTTTTTGTGGTGGGCTATATTATCATATACATTGGCCTTTTTTGGCTGTACATTGTTCGCTATAGAATGGCAAAGCGCGATGAAAGCGACTCGCTATAATTCTGTTAACCAGTGAATGATCGATTCCTGATGTGGCTTGCCGCAATTTGGGGAGCTCTTTTGGAGCTAGGTCTCATATACTATCTGCGCCGGGCATTGCGAACGCGGATTGTCAACTTTCCTTGCAACAGCGGCTGCATCCAGTTTTCAAGAGACTCAAATCCTATCGCTTACTGGGTAGTGATGATATTCTATGGTTCACTAGTTCCGTTACTTATCCTACTATGTGGGTTACGAATTCACACTCTAATGAACCGCATCCATCACTCCCCGTGAGAATTCACAATCAATGGCGTAGTATCAAAAGCACCAACTGAAAGATTCCGAGCAGGATCAGACCAATCCCACATCTTCTCAAAATACGCTTATTGCGCGTTACTTGCTCTGATGTTAATGCGTTGGTATTATAGAAGAAACTGGGCCGCACAATGCCAAGCGCCCCTAAAGCGAAAGACAAAATACAAATAATAACGTCCATACTGCTCGTAGTGTTATTGAGGGGGTTTTCCGGTGCTCGAGTTTTGACTGGAGGCAGGAGGCCGCCAGACTAGTGTAGCGTTAAGTGAACTCCCATTAGGGGTGCTATTGTTTCCGGCACTAGGCTGTGGTACTGAACTATTTAATACATTTACGGTGGAAGATACCCCACTGGTGGCGTCGGTCACGAATTGCGTCATAGGCAGTGCGAGACTCTCTCCATTCGCAAATGCATTTAGGGCGTTGAATTCAGAAACTCCTAAGGAGCCGATATCCCACACCAAGCCGGCTGTGTGTTCGGCCTGTGTGCCGAACGGCATCCCAAGGAGTTCTCCGGGATTGGAAGGATAAGTGTCCAGAAAATTCTGGAGCGGCTGATTCGGGGTCCCTTGGATTCCTGCTCCAATTTGTACCAAACCATGTGACAAACCCAAAAAGAGCGTTGGTGCCAAAACTGATATAGTACCGCCTGAAGGCGCCTCCAGGGCCCCGAGAGCAATACCGGCTAGCAATCCAGTAGCAACTTGAGCTGCTCCGCTGCCAATCTGCCCCCAATTGGGCTCCAGTCCAAACGGGTCTTCCTCATTGATGGGATTGTTGTTGCAGAACAGATAAAAATTTAACCCGCCTCCGAATCCTGACGGGTCGGCGTTGATGAACCGCGAAATGTAAGGGTTGTAATATCTGGCCCTCATGTAGAGCAGGCCGTTGGGGTCGGTCTGCACGCCAAACTCGCCATTGTAGAGAAAAGGCGTATCGTTTGTACCGGCACGATAAGTTGTCGTGCCGTAGGGGCTGTACTGGACTACATCCGTGGGGTTGCCATTGCTATCAGTGATAGTAACCGTGCTTCCTCTGCAATCATAATGGTAAAATGCTGTCTTGATGGACGTGGCTGTCTCGTCGCTCTCGTAAAGCAGGCCGTTCCCATAGACGTAATAATTCGTGATGCCCGCTCTGATTCGCATCAGAACCTGTGACGATTTCGGGTCAATCACGTAAACGGCAATGTTCGTGCCATTCGTCACTGATGTGCGGTTTCCAGCCGGGTCATAACCGTAGCTCAATCCGCCTGCATTGGTCAATTCATTGCGGGGGTCGTACGTATATATGCCAAACGTGTTGTTCGTAAGGGGACCATACGTTAAATTGCCGGCAAAATCAACCGTCACGTTGGCACTGTTGAAGGTTGCCAAACGGTTGTCGTGGTCAAAGGTCATCGCCCTCGTTTGTGGGGCGTCGTTGGTCGGCAAAGGCCCTTTGAACTCCCATGTCACCCGCCCTGCCTGATTGTAGTTTAGCGTGAAAAAGGCAATTGGGAATTGGTCTGTCGTCCGCTCTACGATGTTGGTCAGTTCGCCGTCAGCGTCGTACGCCATCGCGCGGAGCGTGGTGTTGGGACGGGTGATGCTGGTCAGGTGCCCGGCTAAATCGTAGGCAAAGGCGGTTTGCCTGCTTGCCCAATCCGTCACGTTGGTCAAACGGTTGTTGCTGTCGTAGTAGTAGTTGACCGTTCTTCCGCCGGGATAAATGAGATTGGTCAAGTTGGCGTTGTTGTCATAGCGATATTGGATGACGTAT
The DNA here is from genome assembly GCA_052325505.1 of Limisphaerales bacterium. Taxonomy (GTDB): domain Bacteria; phylum Verrucomicrobiota; class Verrucomicrobiia; order Limisphaerales; family Palsa-1400; genus DASRLE01. The sequence continues at coordinate 80,991 of JBKQUS010000174.1, read as the reverse complement.
CCGGCCACGTCGGTGAAGCTCGTGGGCCGGTTGTAAGCGTCATAGGCCCAGGACAATTTTACACCGCTGCCCAGATTCGTCAGAAGCAATAAATTGTTGTTGGCGTCATATTGGTAATTGATGGTGCCGACATAATCCGTTTTGCTCGTCATTCTGGCGCGGGCATCGTATCCAAACACCGTCGGCTCACCCAGCCCATTCGTGGTCGCGGCCAGCAGCCCGCGATTGTTGTAGCTATTGGTTATTCCATGGCCAAGCGGGCTGAGGGTGTTGGTCAGGCGGTTGGCTCCGTCGTATTGGAATTGCCAGACATTCCCGTTGCGGTTAGTGAGGTAAATGAGGTTGCCCGCGCCATCATAGGCTCTTCCCACAATGTTGGTCGCGGCGTCAATGACCTTCACAAGGTTGCCCCTGGCGTTCCAGAACTGGGCTGTTGTGTCGGAAGCGGCATCCGTTAAGTTCGTTTGATGGCTGTCGGCGTCGTATCCAAACGTTGTTGTCCGGTTCAGAGGGTCGGTGTTGGCAATGAGGCGATGGGCGGCGTCATTGGTGTAGTACGTCGTGTTTTGAAGAGGATTCTCGGTGCTGGCCAGCCAATCCCGCACGTCGTAAGTATTGGTGATGATCGGAACGCCTTGCGGTGTGTTGGGAAAGGCCATGGCAAGCAGATGCCGGGTCACGCTCCAACTGTTGCTGGTGACAAATCCACGCGCATCGGTCATTGTCGAAACATTCGCATTGGCATCATAACTTATTGAGGTGGTGACATTCGTCGGCGCAACGCTGTTGGTCAGTTGGCGGCGCTTGTTGTAGGCGAACGTCGTCGCGAATTCTCTCGCATCCGTATGGGTGGTTGGATCGCCATAAGTATTGTTCAGGAAACTTTCGATGCCAAGAGAGTTTGGATATGTGATGCTGGCCAGGGTCCCGTTTGTATCATACCCGTAAGTTGTCGTTCCGCCTGAATCCTGGCGGCTGTAAAGTGTTCCGTTTGGGTTAAAGACGAAAACCCTCCAGTCGCCGTTGCCGTTGGTCTGGCCGGTTAAGCTGAATTGAGCGTTGTAGCCGAAATGGCTGGTGTTTGTCCTGGCATCGGTGGAGGCAATGAGGTTGTTGTTGGTGTCGAAGGTGAACACATTACTGTATCCGAGCGGGTCAATCGTCTCAATCAGGTTGTTGCTGCCGTCATAAATGAACTGGCTGGTTTCATTGAGCGGCGAGATCGTTTGAACAACGTGATCCTGCCCGTCATAAATCGTTTGGGTTACATCTCCCATACCATCCTGAAATGCAGTCAATCTCGATTTGTTATCGTAGGTATAGACAAGCTCATCGCCTGCCGGGTCGACTTCGACGGTTTGATAACCAGAGGCGCATACCTGCCAGGTCTTGTTGGTGACCCCTTGCGTAAGCTGGGTCGTGATGTGCCCAAAGTCGTCGTAATAATTGGATTCCACCAACTGCCCCAAGGCGTCGAACGTGGCGATAAGCTCATTATTGGTGTCATAGGAGTAGGTGGTCGGTTTCTGCTCCGGGTCGGTGTAATGCGTTAAATCCCCGTTGGTGTATGCATACGAGACTGAGCGGCCTGTACTATCGGCTACAGTTGTCAGGACTCCACCAGTATAAGTAAAGGTGAGGCTGCGGTTTGTCCAGTCGGTGACGTTGGTCACGAGATTGTTGGAATTGTAGGCAAGCGTCATGGATTGCCCATATTGATCGACAATGTTGGTAAGAAGACTGTTCGTTCCGAATTTGAAGGTGCGTCCGTGTCGCTCTTCCAGCCAATACCCGCCATTGGTTTGAGCCAGCGACATGGTGCAATTGCCGGGGGGCGTGTAGGAGCCGTTGGGCTGCCTGATGAATTCAAGGGTGGCGTTCCCCAAGTTGACCGAGACAGCGTTGTTGATCAGTTGGTCAATGCCCCACTTGGCGATAAGCCCCGTTACAACCCAGTTCTTGGCCGTGATGTTCGTATTGTTGTAGAGATTCAAGGCCGCGTAAGAGGCGACGATCATCGGGGCCATTTGCTCCACGGTGGCCGCTCCCAATCCGCCTTCCGGGTCGCTGATGGGCGTGGCATTGCAATAATAACTGTGCAGCCAGCCGGGGGCCATGCCCGCCGGATTGTAATTGATGCGTTCGGATGAATAATACCGCGTTAAATTCAACCCGCGCGGCTCCGTCTGTCCCACCGAAAGGTCGGTGGAGGTGATCTGGAAAGTCCCATCCACCGAATTAACCGGGTCTGCTATAAGCGGTTCGTTCAAAGCCAGAGTGCTTGGTGCCGGATTGAAAGCCGTTGGCGTGGAATTGCCGGATTGGACAACGACGGGCGTATTGACGGTGTTGTTCGGGTTTGGGCTGTAGGCGCCATTGTAACCGCCTTTGATAATAAACCCCATTGACCGCCCGCCGTTGACCGTTCCCAACTCCACATAACCATACCCGGCCCAGGTGCCCGTTCCCTCTACATTATTGGAACCGTTCTGTGGCAGGAGCAGGATATCGCCGCTGCTGGTCAGCCCGCCCAGAGTGCTCAAGGCGCTGGAGCTATAGCCAATCAGACTGTTTTTCACACTGCTCCAATTGGCGCTGTCAGCCACATAGTTTGTCTGCGCGTTGGTGTTGGCAATTTCGAGCATCTTGACCGTCGAAGCGGCCAGGAGATTGCTGTTCTGCAATTGCTCAATAATGCCATGCTCCATTGCGCTCCAAAAATAACAACTCACATCCGTCTCTTCGCTCTGGGCCGCCATATCGGGCGCATTGTAGCCGGTGCTCGGAAATGTTCCGTCCAGTTGCATATAGACATCCACATAATATCCATTACCCGCTTCCTGCCCCATCCGCCCAAAGCGATGATGATGTTGCGGCAACTGGCCCCATTCCTGCGACAGCAGATCGTCAGCCAGTTCCGTTTGAACCATCCAGCCCAGGCCCATCACGTTCAACGTCTCCGTCGTCACTTGACGCGACGTGTTGGGCAATCCTTGCTGGAGGTACAAATTCAGCTTTTGCTGGCGCTTTTGCAGCCACGCCTGGTTGGCCTCGAATGCATACAGGATCGCATAGCTGGCGTTGGTGGTTTGGTAGGTGTTGGTCGTAATTTGGTCAAACCCCTTCGAAACGCCCCCATCTGGGGGATACTGGCCACTGCTGTTCCAGCCGCCGCCATAAGGGTGTGTGGCGGTCAGGATGACATTGAGGGTGTTCGATGTTCCCGTGTTCGTGGTGGTCAGGACCGGGGAATCCTCCAGCCAAATCTGGGCCAATCCGTTGCTGCTAAAAGTCAATGACAGCCTCTGGCCTTGCAACTCTGGCGTGTACCAAGTCTTATTTGTTCCCCCAAAGCTGATGGAAAATGTCCCCATGAAATTGGTCGGCTGGTTTGTCCAGTTCAGCAGCCGGTAGGTGCTGTTGGTGTAAAGAGAAAACGCAAGGTTTGTGGCTAATGGCAAGCCCGTTGAGGGAACAATTTGCTGCCCGCCAATGACCTCAGCCACGGTGGCATCGGGCAGGTTGTTGGACAGCGAGGATAGAAGGTTGTCATTACATGTTTGCAATGCGCTTCGCAAGGATCCCTCGTTCAAACCAGAGACGTAAGTGCCGCCGTCAGTGCCTGCTGCGCCGGTCAACAGCGTGTTTGTGTTCAGCCCCATTGCGGATGCAAGATTGGTACCCGTCACCGGCTCGCTCACCTTGAAAGCGGGGTCGAGGTAATAAGTGGTTCCGCCGATGGTCAACGTCACCCACAGCCTCTGAAAGGCAATGGTGTTCGTGTCCGGGGGAAAATCGTTCCATGCTGGATAACCACGAGCCTCAACGAAATAAGCGAAAAAGTTGCTCGTGTAGCTCCAGTTGGTGTTGTAAAAATTCAGCCTTAGCCAATGGTGCAAGTCCTGGTGGTTGGTGGGGTTGTCGTAGGGCATCTTTAACATCGCAAATTGGTACGCCGGCGAATATCCAGCGGCCTGGAGCAGCGCCGACAGGAGGGCGCACTGATCAAAATCATTGCCGCTTCGTTCCAGCAGGGTCAGTTCCGCGCCTTTCTTCGAGCCGAAATAATGCACGTAACGAATTTGATCATGCACGAAATTGAAAATCCGCGTGGGATCACATCCGAGATTCGTGGCCAACGCCTGAATGTCCGGCGTATAGGCCTCGGCAATCGCGGAGGAGGTCTGGGTTATGGGAGTCAACTCTGGCTGGAAAAGAGGCTGTGTTCCGCTGTTGTCATCCGCAGCCGCCAGCGGGTAGCTGGGAGCTTGAATTCGTCCCGGCTCGTCCTGCGCCTGCAGGGCCATTGCCACGAAACCAATCCCCAAAATCAAGAATAGCTTTTTCATTGGTGGTCCTCGTTTATGGCAGGTCGTTGGTGATGTTTCCCTCGGCATCGAAATTGAAAATCTCGGTGTTGGTTCCTGAGAGGGTTTCCAGTCGCCCGGTTCCGTCGTAAGTGTAATTGGCCCTTTGCGATGGTATGCCTGAATTATTGATCAGAGGATTCATTCCCCAAAGAACCTTCCATCCATCCAGCATCCCATCCCCACTCTGGCTGCCATTGGCCGGATTCTGATGTAAGACAAGAAGTTCGTATGCGTCAGTTAAACCGTTGCCGTACGGGTCTTGTGGTGTGCCGAGAATTAAAAAGGCGGCGCTGTTCGTCAGGGCCGGTAAAATGGAGTAGTTGACGGACGGATTCCCCTGCCCCATCCACGTCCATATACCGTTGGTCAACGGCTGCGTCAACGCGGGCGTCGCAAAAACATCGTAGGCCAGCCCGTTCGACCCCCCCCGCGATGGTAAACGAGATGACCGTTCCATTTGTCGTCACCGTGGCCGTCGTATTGGTTATCCAGACGTTGCTGCTGCTTACCCAACCGCTCATGTTCGTGCTGTTCGGCAACAAGTATCCCAGGCCGGTGATCGCGTCAAATATGGGAGCAGTTTCAGGAGTAGAGGGCGCCTGAACAATATTTGCCGCCATCGCCATGTTGCGAAGATAGAAAATCTCAGACAGCACAAATGCGCTGCTGATTGTGTCGGCATCCAGAGGGTAATTGTAGGTCGAAACGTCATCGAGAATTCCGTGGCATTGGTTTGTTCCCGAACTGTCGCTCCCCAGCCAAAAGCCATTGGAGAGAACCTCCGAGCTGGGATAAATGGTGATGCCAGGGCCGTTGGTCACAAAAGAACCGTCAATATAAAGCGCCGTGTTGGTGCTCGAATATGTCAGCGCCAAAAAATGGAACTGGTTGCTGTTCCAGGAAATGGGTGCGCACAAGTAATTGGTCTGGTCCCCGAGCCCGTCCTGGGCCGAGAAAAGTATATTCGAACCTTGCGGGTCGCAATACCAACTCCACCAGCCATTATTCGCGTTGGTGGTAAATGCGCCAGTTTCAATGAGCGGTGCCCACGAACCCGGGCCGTCGCCACCCTGGCTCTGACTGCTCCAATCGGGCGCGAACCACAGCATGACGCTGCCCACATCCACAGTAAGGTTGGTCGTGCCGTCTTTCTCCCATACGTTGTATTGCAACCAGGCTGCATTGGTGCTGTCATCCACCACCAAGGCTGTCCCGTCGCCCAAACAAGATACCCCCACGTTTGTGAACGAGACAGGGGCATACCCAAGGGCAGTCGTCCAATTGTTGGTGTCGCTAAACGGCCAGTAATCCAGCCAAGGACGTGAATACGAGTTTGTGGACGGGTATGGTGCTTGGGCAATGGCGCTGGACGCCGCCCAAATGCAAACCACAGCCAGCACAGAGGTTGCGAACCATTTTATATTCATACGTAAGCCTGCCCTCCGAACCCAAGGTGGTCTAAAAAGCGCTGAAGCAAGGCCATCCGTGGGCTTCATTAACCATTATTATTCTGCTTGGTGCGAGGAGACTGGTCGTTAGTCTTTTTAATGTCAAGAAAAATAGCCAGAAAAACACCTAATAATTGTTTTTGTCGCTTATTCGTGACATTTTCTTAACCAAACTGTCTCTTGTTAAATCGAATGGACGCCTCATTCCGTCGAGGCACCCGGGAAAGCCGACTGATGAGAGCGCAAAATGATACACCACGGGAATCAGGGAGTTGCCACCGAAAAGAGACAGCGATCTGGCGGATGATGGGTAAACTTGCCTCCGTAATTTGATTTGCGCCCATACCTGGGGGCTTCGGGAGCATCAGCCGCGCGTTGGTCAATCGTCGTCGCCGGTCCTGGCCGCCCAATCGGGATAGGGGGTGCGCGAGCCTTTGCTGGCGCGCCACAGGATGCGGTTGAGCACGTCTTCCGGACACTGGTCCGGTTTGTCCAGCGGCAGGCGCGCCGAGACTTGGGCGTCCCGGCGCAATTGCCGGTCCGAGATGCCCGCCGATCCCGGGTTCATCCGGTCCAGCAGAATATTATTCGGCACGGCGTCGAACGGCGTGAAATCCGGCGTTTCGGTGAAGCAGTCAAACATTGGCGTGGCGGTGGCGTCCATTTGATTCATCGGCGGCAGGCCCAGGATCAGTTCGATGGTCCGCACAATGCTGGTCTGGTTAAATTGCGTGCTGATCACTTGGCCGTGTTTGGCATAGGGACAGGCGAGGTAGGCCGTGGTGCGGTAGCCGCTGACGTGGTCCCAGCCGGATTGCGGATCGTCTTCGACGGCAAAAATGCAAGTGTCCTTCCAGAACGGGCTGTGGCTGACCGCCTCGCAAACCCGGCCCATGGCCAGGTCGTTGTCGGCCTCCATCGCCTCGGGCGTTGGCGAGTCGGGCCGGGTGCCGTCGGTATGATCGTTCGGCAGCCAGAGAATGACCAGGTTCGGAAACGCGCCCGCTTTTTCAAACTCCTTCAACTCCCGGATGAACTGCGCGGCGCGGAACACGTCGGGCACCTCCAAGTCCCAACCGATGGTGTTCGTGTCAATGTAGTTGCGCAAAGTCTCAATCGCCGGAGTGCTCCACACCGACACAGTCTTCGCCCCGCCGTTCAATTCCCGGTAAATGTCCAGAAAACGCGGACTTCCGCGGCGGGCCGGATTTATCCACCGTTTGTGCGCGAAAGTGAATTCGCCGTAATCGCGCAGGGTTCTGCCGTGCGCCAGCGCGTCGTCCCAGATGAAACCCGCCGGCGAATAGGCCATGGCATCCTCGCCGCTCGCCTCGCCGCCGAACGGATAACTGCGCGGAAACCCGGCATAAATCTTTTCCATGTAATCCGTAGCCAGCGCGCTGTCGGCCCATTGGTGGCCGTCGGGACTGCGGCTGCCGCAGCAGTAGGTGTTGTCCAGGAGCACGAACTGGCGCGCCAGTTTGTGCAGGTTCGGCGTAATGAACCCGCCGTAGATGCACAGGGCCGGATCGCCATTGCCGTCGATGAGGTCGCCCAGCACCTGGTCGTAAGTCCGGTTCTCCTTTATAATATATATGACATGTTTGATCAGGGACGGCTCGCCGGCGCGTTCGGGCACGGGGCGCGGCTGCTGGCCGGGGCGGGCCGGCAGGTTCGCCGCCGCCAGGAGCGGATAACGCAGAGCGGCCAGGGCGGCGCCGGTCAACGCTTGCAACTCACCCCTATCCGGCACCTGCGCCAGTGAGACCGACCCGTGCCACGCGGTTGAATTGAAGGCGGTGCGCCCGTTGATTTTGGACGAATTTTCCCTGTCGCCTTTGAGATTGGCCACGTCAATGGCGTCGCGCTTCGCGTCATAGACAATCGCGGCGGGGAACCAGCCCACCGGGATTAATCCGAGCAGCCTCGACTTTCCCGGCTCAAAATGGACGACTGCCACTGCGTTTTGCGTTCCATTGCACACAAAGAGCCTGTCGCCCGCCTTGTCGAAGGCCACGGCGTTGGGCTGCGCGCCGAAGGGATCGCCCGGGTCCTGGCGCGCACAAATGGTTTCGACGATTTGATCCGTGCGCGTGTTGATGACGCTGAGAGTGTCGCTGCCCGCGTTGGCCAGCACCACAAAACGTCCATTGGGCGAGACGGCCAGGCCCGAGGCATGCAGTCCGGTGAGGAGTTCCACCGGCGGCGTGCTGCGATTGAGATCAATGATCGAGAGCGACCCTTCGCCGGGGACATGATGGAGGGGATCGACGCGCACGAACGTGCCGAGACCGGCGGGACCGGTGAGGCTGCGCGCGTCCGGTCTGCGTCCGCCCCAGTTGCTGACATAGGCCTTGGACTGGGAGAGAACAACGTCATAAGGTTCGACTCCCACGTCCCAAAGCCGGAGGACACGGCCCGTTTCGGCGTCCAACTCCGCCAGCCGGTTGGAAAGATTGAGGACCACATAAAGGCGTTTGCCGTCCGGCGACACGGCGATGCCGGAGGGAATTTCAGCAGTGCGCCCAAGCCCCTGACAGGATGGGAGCGGAATGGAAAACAGGCCCTTCAACTTATGGTCCTTTTGCACGGCGAAGACTTTGACGTCCCCGTCGAGATTGGCCATGTAGAGGCGCAAGCCGTCGGGCGAGAAGACCAGGCCGGTGTAACTGAGGCGGGCTTTCGAATCAGGGGCGCTGGCGTCGGAAACAGCGGCAGGCGCATGGTTCCGGCCTGCATCCGGGAATGGGACCCGTTGCAGGATGTTGCCGGAGGAAGGATCAAGCACTACGAGTTCGTGTGTTTGTCCGGCGGTGACCAGCAATCGTTTGTCAGGGCTGAGCGCCAGTGCCTGCGGCCTCATGTCCGGCAATTCAACCTGCCTTCCGGCCGGCGCCACCAGTTGGTTGACCGGCGTCTCGAACCCGCCGGCGCCGTTGGGTCCCACCGGGTCTGATGTGGCCGCAAAGCCTTGTTCCGCCGAAGCCGGCGGAAGGCATGACGCCAGCACGAGCGCAACGATTGAAAGCCGGGAAGTGAGGGACATCAGCTTCATAAAGCGCATTGTGGAAAAGTTATTGGGAAGATCCACGCTGGCTCTCCAGAACAGGCATGTCCGGCGTGCCGCGACCCAGAAAACTGACGGCGCCGGCTTGATTGGTCACTTCTCCGCGGAGAATGGCCAGGATCAGATCATGTGTCAGGAGAGTGTTGAATTGGTTGGAACAATTCATGGATTGGCTGGGTTCGGAAGATTTGACCAGGAACGGCACGCGATAATCCCGCACACCATCATATGTTTTCGAGGTTCGCCACGAATGATCGGCGCTGAGGATGACCCAGCTTCTGTCCCATTGGCCGGACGCCTCCATTTGGCGCCGCAGCGCGCCCAGCTCGTGGTCGGCCAGCACAAGATTGTTGAAATAACCCGGCGGCGACGCAATGCCTTTGCAGGTGAATCGGTTCTCTGCGGGCAGATAAACGCCCGGACCGTGCGGTGGGGGCAGGTGCAGGAGAACCAGGCCATATTCCGGGTTGGCTGCCACTGCGGCGGCGTCCGTTAGGGAGTCTCTGCAGGTGTTGATAAAAACCTGACGGATATGAAAAGGTCCCGCCAGGGAAGCGATCTGTTGCTCCACGGCCCCGCCAAGCGTTGTCGCACGCGCCGGCTCGAAAGTGGGGAACGGATACCACGAGCAATAATTGAGACTGGCGCCGAGCAAACGCCCGTAGGGATGATACCATCCGACGAGCGCGGTGTTCACGCCGAGGCCGCGCGCCCGCGAGAAGACCGACGACAGCGTGCTCCATTCAACTGCCGTGTCGGAGCCTGCCAGTTTCAGCGCCAGGTCGCAGCCGTCGGGCTTGGCCGTTGCGATGCGCCGCCCTGAAATCAAGGCCGGCATGGAATAGAGCGTCGAGTCGCCGGGCGGATAAGCATGGTCGGCGGACAACGCCGTCTGGCGCAGACGGTCAAATTCCGGCAACAGCACTTTTTCAGGACGCTTTTCGAACGCCAAGCGGTAATCCGTTTCATCAAAAATCATCCAAATCACGCGGGGCTGGTCGTCGCGGACATGGAGAAGCGGCGGCGGCGCGGGAGAAGAGGCACAGGCTTTGGTTTGCACGACATCCAGGCACAAGAGAAGAGATTCCGCCATGATCAATAACGTGACGGGAAATGTAATGCAGATCATCATGGCGAGCGTGCGCGCGGCCAGGCGGTGCTTCCAGACCAATAAAGCCACGATGACAATAAAGCCGGCGATGACCGCCGGCTGCCGCATGAAGTGGATCAATTCGGTGTCCGTCCTGTTGAGCAACTCCACCCGGATGAAATCCGCCGGAAAGACCAGCAGAAACAAAAATGACAGCTCCAACAGCAGGGGCAGCATCCCGTTCCGGCAATGCCTCCAGAGACAGATGCCCAGCCAGATCAAAAAGGCAAGGCCTGCCACATTCGCGGCCAGTGCCAGGAGTTCAACACGCGCCACCGGCAGCTTGTTAAAGTAATTATTGCCACAGAACAGCAGATGCGACCAGGACCGCGCAAAGCACCAGGTGGCCATCGTCACAGCCACGATGCCGTCCTTGGTTTTCCGCAGGAGCGGGCGGGACAGGGCACCACGGTGGCCGGCTTGGCGCCGGACGGACTGCACATGAACCGGCGGATTCAACCGTCACCTTTCATCCTGACAGGCGGAACGATTTGCCTCATAAGTCACATTGCAGAAGGAATTACTGGGACGACACCGGCTGGCTCTGGAGAATGGGCATCTCCGGTGTGCCGCGGTTCAAAAAGGTGGCGGCGCCGGCTTGATTGGTCACTTGTCCGCGCAGAATCGCCAGGATCAAATCTTGCGTCAAGACTGTGTTAAACTGGTGGGCATACGGCATGGATTCGCTCACGCCCGGACTTTTGACCAGGAAAGGCACCCGGTAATCCCGTTTCCCGTCATACGATTGCGATGCCCGCCAGGAATGGTCGGCGCTGAGGATGACCCAGCTTTTGTCCCATAGGCCGGCTGTCGTCATCGCGCCTCGCAATATGCCCAGCTCATGATCCGCCAGCATCAGATTATCAAAATAACCGGCGGGCGCGGCGCTGGCAAGGCAGGTGAACTCATTTCGTTCCGGCAAATACACCCAGGGACCATGCGGCGGCGGCAGGTGCAGAAGAATCAAGCCATAAGCCGGATTGGCCACCACTGTGGCGGCGGCGGTCAGGCTGTCTTTGCAGGCAAGGATCTGACTCCGCCGAACACACAAAGGCTCCAGCAGGGAAAAATACTGCTGTTCCAGCGCTCCGCTGAACGTCGTCGAGCGCGCCGGTTCATAAAACGGGAAGGGATACCATGAGCAATAATTAAGGCTGCCGCTGAGGACCCGCGCATAAGGATGATACCATCCGACCAGCGCGGTATTGAAGCCGAGTTCGCGCGCTCGTGAAAACACAGATGGCATTGTGCTCCATGCGGCCGTGGCACCGTCAGGAAGGGTCAGGTCCAAATCGCAGCCGTTCAACCTGGCCGCCAGAAAACGCTGCCCCGCAATCAGCACGGGCATGGAAAGGACGGTCGAGTCGCTGGGCGGAAAGGCATGATCGGGGTCCAGGGATTCGTTTCTCAAGCGATCGAATTCTGGCAAACGCACGCTGGCGGGCCGTTTTACAAACGACAGCCGATAATCCGTTTCGTCAAAAATAATCCACACCACGCGCGGTTGCCCGTCGCGGACATGGAGAAGAGGCGGTGGCGGCGCGGCAGAGGGGCATTGTGTCAAAGTCATCAGATTGAGGCTGACGAGGAGAATTTTGGCGAAAATCATTAACACGATTGGAAACGTTACCACGATGATCGTGGCCAGCGTGCGCGCGGCCAGGCGGTGTTGCCAGATCAGAAACACCGCCACGGCTAAAATGCACAGTAACTCAGACGGGTGCTTCAAAAGGAGGGCGAACTGGATATGCGTTTGTCTCAGGACCTGCACGCGGACAAAATCCGCCGGAAAGACCAGCAGGAGCAGGAACAATAAATCCAACGCCAAAGGCACGATCCCTTTTTGGAAACGCCTCCACAGGCCGATGCCCAGAAAGATCACCAGGCCCAGCCCCAGGAGATTCACGGCCAGGGCCAAAAGTTCAACGGGCGAAGCCGGTGGCGCGCTGAAGTAATCTGCTTCGCCGAACAGCAAATGCGCCCAGGCCCGCGCAAAACACCACGCGGCCATTGTCAGCGCCACCATGCCGTCTTTGATACTCTGCTTTAGTGGAGCTGGCAGCGGGATATTTCCTTCCGGTTGGCTCATGGCCTGCGGGGTTTGGGTCGGCGCGTTCAAGCGAGTCCTTTCTTTTTCAAGCAATACAGGGTGCGCTGCGTACCGGGCAAAGCCAGCACCCGGACAATGTCAAAATGCGCCGCGCAGGCCGCGGCGAAGACCCTTTCATCCAAAGCGGCGTGCAGTTCCTCGCGTCCCCGGGTCAGCCGGCGGAACATGGCGTCCTGCGGCGCAACAAATTCGATGATCAGCAGCGCCGTGGTCAATTCAGCCGCCAGCGCCAGAATCTCCCCCAGCGGAATGCGCTCCGTCACCAGCAAATGATGAAGCACCGCCAGCATCAGCACCCCGTCAAACGATCCGGCCGCGCGGTCGAGAAACGACGGGCATTCCCGATTGCGCCAGCCGGTCGCCGGAGTGGGACGGGCCAGATTCACCACCAGGGGCAGAATGTTCAATCGCTTTTCACGGGCACGCCGCCAGATTTCGCCGACGCAAACCGGATCAAAATCGATCGCCACGACCGCCGCCCCCGTTTGCGCCGCCAGCGCGCTGAAGTGGCCCGTGTTGGCTCCTGCGTCCAGCACGCGCGCCGGCTTGAATTCCGCCAGGGCGTCGCTCACAAATTTCTCCTTGGCCGCAAACGCCGGATCATCATAGCTGTGCGCGCCCATGTAACCCGACCAAGTGGATTTTTGCCGCGCCGCCGGTCGGAGCGCGTTCAGCGCGCGGCCCATGCGATGGAAAACCGACTCGACGATGTAGCGGGCCTTTTCCGTGTCGGCCAGCAGACCGGGCTGGTAGATGGCCTGATGGTCCGGCCCGGCCCGGCGCGAAAGCCATGTTGGGATTGACACGAGCGTGAGCAAACTTGGATGCAACCGCTCCCAAGGCTTGCACATGCGGTAAACCTCCTCCGGCTCAAGTCCGTCGCGGCGCGTGGTGAAAACATCCGCCAACGGAATGCCCCAGCGCCGATGGACCCGCAGGGGCAGGAGAAACGACCGGATAAACTGCGCGCAGGGTTTCCACAGCGGATCGCCCGGATTGCGCCGCTCGAAGGAAAGGGCATCGACGAACACAGGTTCACTGCCGCGGAATAAAACATTGTGGGGCGTCGCATCCTTCAATCCGTAATCTTCCGCCAGCACGGCGCGGCCAAGGTCAAGCGTCAGCCGTCCGGCTTCCCACAACATTTCCGCGGGCCATTCCTGCGGGTAACTCGGGAACGGGATGCGCTCATGCTCGAAAACGGCCGCGTTCGGGCGCGCGGCCAGGATGGGTTTCAGCCCGCTCGAAGCATCAAGCCTGGCGATTTCCACTTCGTCAAGGCGGCGGGTGGAGACCAATTCCCTTTTTGCCGCGTAATCGCGCGCGGCGCGCGTTTTCAGGAAACCGTCAAATTCGGCCACATTTTCCGGGCCGACCAACCGCACCACCCCGCCCTCAAAAACACAACAGCATCCCATCGGGTCGCGGAACGATGATGTGATTTGAGGCATTACAGATGGTTGGCCTCCGCTTTGTTCTTGTCCGGCGGAACGGGCTCGGCGCAATTCCCGGTTTTCTGTCCAGTACGAAAAACACTGCTCATTTGTCTGCCAATCCACTTCCGCGTTCTCCTCATGTAGAACAACAGGCCGACAAAAATCCCGATGACCGACTGCCAAATAAGCGCACCCAAACCGGGATCGATATACGCCAGAACATGCATCATGGAAATTGTAAGGGAATCCCCTAAACAAGGAAAGGAAAAAATGTAAAAAAGTTCCTAAATGTGTCGATTTGGTGTCGAGGCCGCTTTCCTCAGGATGGGACCGGTTCATTCGTTTCCAGGAAGCCGGACAGTTGCCGGATGCGGGTGGGGTGGCGCATTTTGCGCAACGCCTTGGCTTCGATCTGGCGAATTCGCTCGCGGGTGACTTTGAATTGCTTGCCGACTTCCTCCAGCGTGCGCGAGTAGCCGTCGCCCAGTCCAAAACGCAGCTCCAACACTTTCCGCTCGCGTTCCGTCAGGCTGGCCAGCACGTCGCCCAACTTGTCTTTGAGCAAACTGTAACTGGTCATTTCAGACGGGTTTTCCGCCGCCTTGTCTTCGATAAAGTCGCCAAAGTTGGTGTCCTCGCTGTCGCCGACCGGAGATTGCAGGGAGATGGGCTGCTGGGCCATTTTGAGGACGGCGCGCACCCGGTCCACGGACATCTGCAGTTCATCGGCCATTTCCTCCGGCGAAGGCTCGCGACCGAAGTCCTGGATCAATTGCTTTTGCACGCGCATCAACTTGTTGATCGTTTCGATCATATGCACGGGAATGCGAATGGTGCGTGCCTGGTCGGCGATGGAGCGGGTGATGGCCTGGCGAATCCACCAAGTGGCGTAGGTGGAGAATTTATAGCCGCGGCGATATTCGAATTTTTCCACCGCCTTCATCAGGCCCATGTTGCCCTCCTGGATCAAATCCAGAAAGGAGAGGCCGCGGTTGGTGTATTTTTTGGCAATGGAAATGACCAGGCGGAGGTTGGCCTCGACCATTTCTGTTTTGGCCTGGATGGCTTTTCGGGCGAAGTGCTGCAATTCCGTGTAGGCCTTGAGATAAGCCGCGCAAGGCATGCGCACGAATTCCTCCAGCGCCTTGATCTTTCTCTGCTCAATTTGACAGATTTGCTGCTGCTGGGCCGATTTGCGCTGCCCCTCGATTTCGGCCAGGGCATGGAGGCTCAACTGCATCTTGTCATGGATATTGTCCGCCACCAGCGCCATTTCCTCGATCACCTTGTGCTTGAAATAAAACCGGTTGAAGGAGTGCTGCAGTTTGTCGTCCAGTTTCTTGAATTCGCGGGCCGGCTTGTCGCCGGAGGCGGCCTTTTCCGCCAGGGCGTTTTGCCAGCAGGCGTAGTGCCCGTCCACCTGCTGGTCCAGCGCCCGGACCTGTTTGAGCAGTTTGCGCAATTCCTTCAAATGCTTCTCCCGCCCCTCGATCTTATTGTCAACTATAACCCGGTCAAAGCGTTCCTTGGGCGGCTCGGAAACGAGTTTCTCGGCCAGGGCGATGTGCTCCTTGCCGGCAAAGCCGAAACTGTAAATGATCCGTTTGACCTCGTTTTCCGCCACCTCGATGCGCTTGGAGATTTCCACCTCCTGCTCCCGCGTCAGCAGGGGGACCTGGCCCATCTGCTTCAGATACATCCGCACCGGGTCGTCCAGAATGTCCAGTCGCCCCTTGTCCTCGTCCTCCTCCGGTCCCGGTTGCTTGACACGGTCCACCTCCGCCTGGTCCACGATCTCGACCTCCAGGATGCGCAATTTGCTGTAAAGATCGTCCAGTTCATCGGGGGAAACGACCGCGTCGGGCAGCGCGTCGTTGATGTCCGTGTAAGTCAGGTAGCCTTGCTCCTGCGCCAGGCGGACCAGTTCCTTGACTTTCTCCGCCAGGTTCATCCCGGAAGTCCTGAGCGGCTTGTGGCCGTCCGGCGGCGGCACCACCCCATGCCCGGACCTGCCCTTGCCATCCCGATGCGCCGCAACCGCCGCCTTGTGCGGTGAAGACGCAGTGGGCCGGCCGGTTCCTTTCGCGGTCCGCTGGGAAGACGGCTTGGCCTTCCCATCTCCAGACTTCGCGTGTGGTTTCACCATAGTTTTTGATGAATTAAAAAATGCCCGTCAATATGGTTGGCCGCGGCGTCATTCGTCAAGGTGTTTAGCCAAAGTTTCGCGCATTAAATTGAAAACTTTCAGCGCGGGTTGGCATAAGGAATGCGTCCCCCGGTCATAAGCCAATTCCAATTCCAGCACAGGCGGGCCTTTTTCAAAATCTGCTTGTAAACTTCCCGGCGGCGGCACTTAATAAGCATATGAATTCAAACTCTTTTTTTGTCAGTCGCCGTTCCTTCCTGAAATCCTGCTCCCTGGCCGCCGCTGCCACCGGCCTGCCGGCTTGGTTCATCGAGCGAGACCTGGCCGAGGCCGCCCCCGGCCCAAAACGGCTGGGGCCTAATGACCGGCCCGTCATGGCGCTTGTCGGCTGTGGCGGCCAGGGGCGCTACGATGGCACCAACGCCATGCGCTTTGGCGACCTGGTCGCCGTGTGCGATGTCGATGACACCCACGCCGCGGCCGCGGCCGAACAGTACGGCAAAAAGGCCCGGACACCGCAGCAGTATAAGGATTTCCGAAGGGTCTTGGAGCGCGATGACATCGACATCATCATCAACGCCACGCCGGACCACTGGCACACGCTCGTCAACCTCGCCGCCGCCCAGGCCGGCAAGGATGTCTATGGAGAAAAGCCGCTTACCTTGACCGTTGACGAGGGTAAACACATGGTCAAGGCCATTCGTAAAAGCGGGATCGTTTTCCAAACCGGCACGCAACAGCGCAGCAGCGAAAAATTCCGCCTGGCCTGCGAATTGGTGCGCAACGGGCGCATCGGGCAGCTCAAGCAGATCACTGTTTGGCTCCCGGCCGGTTTGCGCGCCGGCCCATTTCACACGTCGCCGGTGCCGCCGGGGTTGAATTGGGACTTCTGGCAGGGCCAGGCGCCCGAGGTCGATTACGTCAAAGAGCGCTGCCATGCGAACTTTCGGTTCTGGTACGATTATTCGGGCGGAACCATGACCGACTGGGGCGCGCACCACAATGACATCGCGCGCTGGGCCGTTGGCCTGCCCGGTGCGTCCACCATTGAAAGCGAAGTGCTGACGCAGCCGATTCCCGGCGGCTACACCGCCTTCAGTGACTACGTAGTCCATTATACCTACGCCAACGGCGTCCAGCACGCCGTGCGCACGACGCATGACGACAGTATTTACGGGGCCGTCGTGAACGAAAACGGCCAACGCAACGGCATCAAGTTCGAGGGCAGCAACGGCTGGATCTGGGTCAATCGCTCCGAGATTTACGCCAGCGATGATGCCTTGATCAACACCCCCCTGCCCGCCGGCGCGCAACGCCTTGAAGTCAGCAATGATCACATGGGCAATTTCTTCAAGTGCGTGCGGTCGCGCAAACTGCCCATCGCCGACGTGGAAGTGGGCCACCTTTCCGCCACGCTCTGCCACATAGGCACCCTTTCCATGCGCTTGGGCCGAAAATTGCAGTGGAGCACGGCCCATGAAAAATTCACCGGGGACGGCGCCAAAGAGGCCAACCAATGGCTGGCGCGGACAATGCGGAAGCCTTACGACTACACTTTTGCGGCGGCCTGACGCTTACCAGGCGCCATCGGCCAGGAGGGAAATCGCGTCGCGCGCCACAATGTCCGTCAGCAACGGAATGGCCTGCCGCTCCGCGCTGTATTCGTCGTTGCCGATCCGGAGATAGGTCGAGCCTTGCACGGTGCGGTTGATAAAGGTCTTGCCCGTGCTCATGTCCACGGCCACCACGTGCGCTTGCATGGTCAGGGTGTATTCCGACGGCGTCAGCACATCCCCCGCCAAATAAGAAAGCCCGACGCGATCAAATCTTGTAATTTCCCCTGAAACAACAATGTCCGGGCGGCCCGAGGTTTCCAATCGGAACGTGCCGTCCTGTTGCAACTGCTGGCGCAGGGAAGTGCTGAGATATTCGGTGACGCGCGGTTCATGGGTTTTGTTGGTGAACGGCTTGAATTGCACGGTGCGGCTGCCAGCCGCGTTGCCATTGGTCGGGCCGAGCTTGTAACCGGCGCATCCGCCCGCCGCAATGGCCAGAATGAGCAACAGCCAGGAGCGCATTTTATTTGGCCGGAGTGGCCGGGACAGCCGGCGTTGCCGGGGCGGTGGCAGTGGCCGGCGTCCGCTTTTTAAGCTTGTCGATGCGGGTCCGCGCCTGATTGGCCAGAGGCGAGCCGGCGCTGGCCAGAAGCACCTCGTTGTAATAAACCAGCGCGCCGTCCCACTTCTTTTCCTTTTCGTAATATTGCGCGATCTGGAAATTCCCCAGCGCCTCCTCGCCCTTGAGGGTGTTGATGATGCGATGGGCGTCCGCCACGCGCGGATCATCCGGATAGAGCGCCATGAAATCGGTGAACGTGGCAATCGCCTGGCCGGCGATGCTCTGGTCGTAACCGGCTTTCCGCGCTTGTTTATCGTAGGCCATGGCCTCCTTATATTGCGCGTCGGCGGCGACTTTTGGCTGGTCACTGTAGCGGTCCGCCGCCGTGGCGTAAGCCTGCACGGCCAACGGATAATCTTTCTGCTTCTCCCGCGCCGCCCCGATGTTCATCTGCGAAGGCGGCCCCAATTCCCCGTAAGGCCCGTAATGGACAATTTTCTGAAACATCTCCGCCGTCTTTTCCATCGACGGGAAGAAGGGGATGTAACCGAAAAGTTTAAACCATTGCCCGTGGAGGAAGCGCACTGCGATGGTGAATTGGCGGCGTTGCACCTCGTCCGTGTTGGCGGTCTTGGGATATTTGTCCAACATGGCCTGGTAGGCGTTGAAGGCTTTTTCGTCCTGTTTTTTTGCCTCGTAGCAACGGCCGATGAGATACTGGGCCTGCGGCGCATAATCGGACAGCGGCCAGACTTTGATCACGCGCTGCGACGACTTCAAGGCGAGTCCGTATTGCTTTTTGTCGAAAGCCTCCTGCGAGACGGCCAACTGCTCCTTGGCCCGTGGCCGGCGCCAATCGCCCTTTGCGCCAGGCGTTTCATAGGACCATCCTTCCCCGGGCCGGTAAACCAGCGGCGCCGGCGACCGGTAAGGAAACAGGAACAACCCTAGCAACACCAGGACCACAGCCAGAGACAACCGATTCATGGCCAAACCGTAGCGCAACCCGCGGAAACAAGTCAAGGACAGCAATGGAACCTTGAACCACCGCCGCGAAATACTTACGCTGCCCGCCCATGAAAGCCGTTCATTTCAAATTGTTCCTCATGATGGTGCTGGAATTTTTCATCTGGGGAGCCTGGCTGCCGTTTATATTCAGCTATCTGCCGGGCTTGGGCTTCACAGCCTGGCAACAGTCCCTGATCCTCAATTGCTTCCCGCTCGCCGCCGTCATCGGAATGTTCTTCAGCAATCAATTCGCCGACCGGAATTTTGCCGCGGAAAAATTCCTGGGCTTCAGCCAGCTCATCGCCGGAGCGGCCATGATCGGCCTGGCGTTCACGGGTAATTTCTGGATTTTCCTGGCCCTGATGCTGGTCCATTGCCTGCTCTATGTGCCGACTCTCTCCGTCACCAACTCCATCGCTTTCGCCCATCTCAAGGACACCAGGGATTTCGGCTTGATCCGTATGGGCGGAACGGTTGGATGGATCCTGGCCGCCTGGCCCTTCACTTTCATCCTGGTGGATTGGGACAAAGTCAGCGCCGCCCATCCGGTCGGCATGATTGACTGGCTCGAAACCGTTCTCGGCGCGGGCTTGTCGGGCGCCGCCTTGCAACGGGCTGCGCGCTGGACTTTTGTCGTCGCCGGCATCGCTTCGTTGGTTCTGGCCGTGTTTAGCCTGACGCTGCCCCCCACTCCTCCCAAGAAAGCCGAAAGGGCGCAAGACAAACTCGCCTGGATCGAAGCGTTGCGGCTCCTGCGCAGGCCGTTTGTGCTGGTGTTGTGGATTGTGGCCTTTGTCGATGCCTTTCTCATTAACGCCTATTTTTACTGGGCGGCGACGTTCCTGGGCAGCCCGCAGGTCGGCATCAAGGGCAACTGGATCATGCCCATCATGAGCATCGGGCAGATTGCGGAAATTTTGGCCATGGCCATGCTGGCCGCGACCTTGAAGAAGCTGGGCTGGCGTGCCACCATGACCCTCGGCATCCTGGCCCATGCGGTGCGCTTTGCTGTCTTCTCGTTCTTCCCGCACTGCACCACCCTGATTGTTCTGGTCTTCATTTTGCACGGCATTTGTTACGCGTTCTTCTTCGCCACCGTTTATATTTTCGTGGATGAATTCTTCCCGAAAGACGCCCGCGCCAGTGCCCAAGGGCTGTTCAACGTGATGATCCTTGGACTCGGCGTGGTGGCCTGCAACACCATCTGCCCTTTTCTGACGAAAAAATTCATGGTCGGGGACGTGGTGGATTTTCAAACGCTTTTTCTCATTCTGTGCGGTGTGGCCCTGGCGGCGGCAATCACGCTGGCTTTATTTTTCCATCCGCCTAAACTTAAAGCGACCTTGCCGGTCCACGCATCATCGTGAAAATACTACGCGAACAACTCGACACATTCCTGCGCAAGAAGCCGGTCATCGGCAAAGGCGTTTATATCGCGCGCGGCGCGGCGGTGATGGGCGATGTCACCCTGGGCGACGGCGCCAGCGTCTGGTACAACGCCGTCTTGCGTGGGGACATCAACCGCATTGTCGTCGGTGACCATAGCAACGTTCAGGACAATGCCGTCCTTCATCTGGCGGACGATTTTCCCTGCATTGTGGGCCGCTACGTGACCGTCGGCCATTCCGCCATCGTCCATGCCTGCCGCATTGGCGATGAATGCCTCATCGGCATGGGGGCGGTCGTGCTCGACGGTGCGGAAGTCGGCGCGCAATGCATTATCGGCGCCAGGGCATTGGTAACGCAGAATGTCAAAATACCGGACGGCTCGCTCGTTTTGGGAGCGCCGGCCAAAGTCATCCGCGCGCTGACTGATAAAGAACGGTCCGGCCTGAAATACTGGGCCGAAAAATACTCCGCCAACGCCGCCTATTGCCTCGAACACAGCATCAACGTCGGCGGACCGATGTAAAAAAGGCAGGGACAGTCTCTGCTGCGCAGCCAGTCCCAACCGAATCTGAGTTTGCCCGCAGACCACACAAGATGGACACAGATTTCAATTGATAGGGCTGGCACTCCGTTGCCAGCCTCGGCGCGCAACGGAGTGCGTGCCCCACCCATGGAAGCTTTGCTCCAGCAAAACACGCCACATTGATATATAGGCCTAGAGAACCCAACACAATCAGCAACGCAGGAGCAACATGTAGCTGCTTTCGATTGCCCCAGCGAGAAAATGGCTAAATTTGGCCATCTATTTCTTTCCCCCTCGCCGTGGTTCCGCAAAAACAGCATCATTCTTGCATTGACACAAACGCCGATCCTCCGTTAACCTATGCTGTGGATCACGTCGCTATGAAGTCTAGCACCAGTTGCACCCCCTTCATCAACTCAACCACCAGCCTCCTCCGGCCGTTGCTGGCCTGCCTTCTGCTCACCGGACTGTCCGCGCGTGCCGTAATCATCAGCACCAATTACCAAGCATCGCACCCGATCCGCATTCTGCCCGCCGGCGATTCGATCACCGACGACTGCGAAGTCAATGGCGCGTGGCGCAGACCGCTCGAGCCGCTGCTTGAAAGCAATGGCATCCCCTTCATCTTCATCGGCCGCAACAATTCGACCCCGGTTGAGCCCTATTTCACCAAGACCGAACACGAAGGCTACTGTGGCGCTGTGGTCGCTCCTCCAGGCGTGTACGGGCCTGTTTACTCTTACACGCTGGCGAATAATGACACCGAGAAGACCCTTTCCGACGCCTTGATGACCACGACCGTCACCAACCCGGACGTCGTCCTTGTTCTGATCGGTGCCAATGACATCGGCCGCGGGCGCGACCCCTACCACACGGCCTACATCGACATGACCAACCTGCTCAAGCTCATCCTCACCAGGGCTCCTGCTGCGAATGTCATTTTCACGAAGATTACTTCGCTCAGCAATGCCAGTCTTGGCTATACCATGTATGCGACCAATGTCCCGATCTACAACAACGCCCTCGAACAGATGGTCAACCAGAAGCGTGCCGCGGGCATGAACGTCACCCTGGCTGACATGTTTTCGGTCAACCCTTATGGCACCAATTTCTACATGAGCGACCATATCCATGCCAACGCGGCCGGTCTGACCAACATTGCCACGGAATGGTTCACGCGCATCCAGTCGCTCATCATCGACACCAACCAGATCACCGCCGCGCTCATCAGCGCGGGCGCGACCTGGTCGTATTCCGATACCGGGACCGATCTGGGCACCAACTGGACGCAACTTTCCTACGACGACAGCGGTTGGGCCAGCGCGCCGGCGCGATTCGGTTACGGCGAGCCGGTTCCCGAAACTACGGTCAGCTTCGGGTCCAACTCCACCAACGTCAACCCCACGACCTATTTCCGGACAAAATTTGTTGTGCCGTGGAACGAGAATTTCACCAACCTCAATTTCCGCCTCTCGCAAACCGGCGGCGCGGTCGTCTGGCTCAACGGCGTCGAAGCCTACAGCACCAATCTCCCGCCCGGACCCATCACCTATACCACCCTTGCCACCACGAACATCGGCAACGAAAACGAATACATCCTCTTCCAAACCAATCTGGCGCTCACCTTGCAGCCGGGGACCAACGTCGTCGCGGTGGAAGTCCACCAAAGCGCTCTCACCAATCAAAACCTCGGCTTCGATTTCGAGTTGCTCGGCGGCGCCTCCGTCTTTTCCAGCCCAACCCTCACCGCCGCCCTCTCCAACAACATCATTTCCCTCAACTGGCCGCTGACCGGTGCCAGCGCCTTCACTCTTTACTCTTCGGCCACGCTTGTTTCTTCAAACTGGCAGGCGCTCTCTCCCAGTCTTTACCAGACCAACAATGGCCAGGTCTCCGCCGTCGTCACTCCCGGCCCGGGTCCCAGCTTCTTTCGACTCCAGTTGAACCAATAACACCGTGCAATTCCTTCCCCCAAAGCGCCCTTAGGCTTTCCCTTGCTTTTTATGCCCGGCGGGCGTGCGATTAAGTCCGTGCTGCGAATAGTGGTCATTCTGGCTGTGTGCTATCTCGCTGTCGTTGTGATGGCTTGGTGGCGGCAACGGTCAATGCTCTATTTCCCGACGCATGACACTATTCCCACCGGCTTGGCTCCGTGGCTGGACGGCTCCCGCACGATAGGCTTTTGCCGGGAAGCGCCCAACGCGCGCACGATCTGGTTGATGATGCACGGGAACGGCGGGCAGGCTGCGGACAGGGATTACGTCCTGGAGCGCATGTCCGGGCAGGATTCCCTTTACGTGCTCGAGTACCCCGGCTACGGCTCCCGCGAAGGGAGTCCTTCCCTGGAATCCATGAACCGGGCGGCGTCGGAGGCTTATCGGCTTTTGCGGGCACGGAATCCTAAAACACCGGTTTGTGTCCTGGGCGAGTCCCTTGGCAGCGGCCCGGCCTGCGCGCTGGCCGGCGAGAAAATTGCGCCGGACAAAATCGTGCTGGTCACGCCTTTCGATGTTTTGGCGAATGTGGGTGCCCGACATTTTCCATTTCTGCCCGTCCGGCTGCTGCTCCGGGACAATTGGGACAACGTGGCATCGCTGAAGCATTATTCCGGACCGGTTGAGATATTTGGGGCCAGGGATGACACGATCATCCCGGTTGGTTATGCCGCGGCATTGGCAAATCAGATTCCCGTCGCGCAATTCATCGAGATTCCCGGAGGACACAATGAATGGTCGCGACAGGATCAGATGAAGATCGAACTATGAACGTTGACATCGTCATTTTAGCATGGCTCAGTCCTCAGCAAACGATGGCACCCAACCTTTAAGATGCCCGCCAAAACGCAGTCCCCAACTGACACCGAAGTGAAGGCCTTTCTGGGTTCCGCCGGCGATTTATGGACTGGCGTTATCCACGCCGTCGAAGAAAAGTTCGTTCCGCTTGACCAGCAATGGAAGCCTTCCAAAGCCGGGTTTGGAAGGATGTGTCTGCTTCAGTACAAGAAGAGAACGCTGCTCTACATCACGCCTGACAAGGAGAAGGTTTGGCTGGCGATTGTTCTGGGTGAGCGCGCCTATGGCCTTGCAATGGCCAGTTCACTTCCCATTGCAATCAAGAAGATGTTTTCGGAAGCCAGGCCGTATGCCGAAGGCCGGAGAATTCGTTTTCCGGTCAGTTCATTGAGGGACATTCCGATGATTGTAAACTTGGTGGAACTCAAGACCACGCCCAAATGAAAAGGCCGGACAAGGCCCGATCCCGACGGACACAATGAATGGTCGCGACAGGACCAAGTGAAGAGCGAACGATGAGCGTGAACTCAAAGGCGGCGGTGCCGGGGAAAGTCATGTGATGAAGGCGCATAAGGAATAACATCAAAATTGATGTTGCATTTTATGGAGTTTGAAGTAGAGTTCTACGAAACGGTGAATGGTCATGCGCCCGTGCGGGAGTTCCTGTTGGAACTCAAAGCCAGCGATCCCGGTGACTTTGCCGCAGTGGCAGCCGGGTTGGCGAAACTGCGCCACCGCCAGTGTCACCGTGAACCGCTGACCAAGGCGCTCAGCGATGGCCTGTTTGAGTTGCGCCACGTCGGCAAGTTGAACACGCGGGTGCTATGGTTCTTTATGAAAGGCCGGCGCATCATCGCCGTACACGGCATTCGCAACAAAGGCCAGGCCATCCCGGCCCGCGACCTCGACACGGCCCGCGAGCGGATGCGGGATTGGAAGAAGAGAAATGAGCCATGAGCAAGACGAACTTTGATCTTTTTTTGGAAGAACAACTCCGGGACCCGGATTTTGCGAGGCGGTTCAAGCGCGCGGGGGAGGCCTGGGACGTGGCTTTGCAACTTGCGGCGTTGCGTGACAAGGCGGGCCTTTCCCAAAAGGAACTCGCCCGCAAACTTCACACCTCCCAGCAAAACATCAGCCGCCTCGAATCGCCCTCTTACGAAGGCCACTCCTTGACCATGTTGCGCCGCGTTGCGGAGGTCCTCGGCGCGACCGTTCGCGTTACGCTTGCGCCCAAGGGTGAAGCCGAACCCATGACCCTGTCGGAGGCAAAAGTCCCCTATAAAGCCCGCGGGAAATAATGAACACCGTGCAAGCTGGTAGCACCGGTTCAAAATGAAGATTGGTCGGACGGTACAGCGCCGCCCGGAGGGACTGAATTTATGTGTTTCAATGAACGAACCGGCGGTTGTATAATAAAAGTCGAACCAGATCACTTTACACCGAACATTTTATGGGATCAGCACACTACATCGTATTGGAGCGGAAGATTGAGGGCTTGGACACGGACATGGACGGCAAGAGTTTGTCGCGCCACATTGAATTCCTTGACGCCTTGGCGCGTCAGCTTGGGGTTCGTCCGCTGTCGGAGTATTTCAGCATTGCCCCGGAGCAAGCCGCTGAACTCATGCAAGGCGAAGGTATTGAGGAGGGCGACATTAAATTGCCACCACTTGAGCAGTTCTCCGCCCAAGGAGGGCTTGACCACGGTGAGAGCGTTGTTATCACACCCTGAGGCACACGCGGACCATGTTGTCGAG
Source organism: Limisphaerales bacterium (assembly GCA_052325505.1). Classification (GTDB taxonomy): domain Bacteria; phylum Verrucomicrobiota; class Verrucomicrobiia; order Limisphaerales; family Palsa-1400; genus DASRLE01. The sequence goes on along the minus strand of JBKQUS010000174.1, from coordinate 55,674 downwards.
GACTTGCGCCAGTGTGAGCGCATCTTGAGCGCAGCAGCGCAGCATGGCGTCGGTTGGCATTTTGAGATAGATTTTTGATTATGCCCCGGTTTAACAATTCGCCGCAGACGAATCGCCTCCCGGAGGGACTGGTTTTATGTGTTTCAAAAAGCGAACCGCAGTGGTATATCAATAGTTAGGCTTCACTATGACCATCAATTGCGATCTGACCGAATCCGATTATCGAGCGATGCGAAGATATGTAATGTTCCGTTATCGCAAGCTGCATTGGTTTATTAGTGTGGTGCTTGTTTCTCTACTTGCGCTGGATTGGTTTAGCAACAAGCCCGACGCAACAACGACTGAAAAGATTTGTGGCCTGATTGGCATTACAGTGGTTTGGGGCATCTTCTTGCTCATCTTTGTGGCGGCTCGGAAGCTCATCGACCGCTCCACTGGTCGACGCTTTCAAGCCCCAGTTGGAGCACACGTTTTAGAGATAAGCGATGATGTCTTTACCGACTCGAACGCCAACGGAAAGATAGAAATACGACCAGGAGGTATTCGGCACATCGCCGAGACGCCCACGCATTTTTTCATCCTCACCACGACAGGCAGGGGACATGTTATTCCGAAGAGAGATTTGCAATCTCTTGATGCGATCCGTTCATTACAATCGAGAGTTACGAAAGGTGGAACCTAACAATTGCAGCAACGCACCCGCCGATTGCGCTTTTGTTCCAATTCGGAGCCATTGCAGGTGCATCGCTGAACCGTTTCGTTCGACGGCAATAATTATGAGACCTCTCATCACAATCCTTCTCGCGGCTCTCGTTTGCGCGGGATGCACGACGCGGACGCAATCACCTTCAGCCGCAACGTCTCCACGCGAGTCCATTCCGTTGACGACTTGGGAGTTCGTCGAGGACGTTGCAGCCAATGCGGCAACGATCCAGCCACCCACGACAGCAGAGTGGAAGGAAATCGCGGTGCCGCACGTTTTTCGCCAGTCGGGTTTGCCCGACAACACCGCCGGTTGGTATCGCCAGACCATCACGCTGACCGAAGCTGATCGGAACAAGCGCGTGTATCTGGAACTGGAGGGGGCCGCCTCGGTAAAGGACGTTTTCGTCAACGGCCAGTTCATCGGCCGGCACAAGGGCGCGTTTTCGGCGTGCGCCTTTGACCTGACCGACTCCCTCAAGGCCGGCCAGACCAACATCCTGGACGTGCGCGTGAGCAACCGCGACAGCGACGCGCGGAACTGCTTTTCACGCTCCACGCTCTACTACGTCAACGGCGGCATGTTCCGCAAGGCCTGGCTGGTCAAAACCGGCGCGGTGCATATTTTTCCGGACATGGGTTCGAGCGGCGTTTATTTGACTCCCAGCAACATTAGCTCGGCTGGCGCCGATCTGGAGGTGCTGACGGTGGTGCGGAATCCGCTCGCCTCGCCCGTTGAGGCGGTGGTCCGCCATTTTGTGACTGATCCTGACGGAAAGGCTAGCGCGCGGTTCGAGACGAAACAGACAATTGCCGCCGGGGAAACGGCAAGGATCAAGGCCGTGGGGCGCATCAACCATCCCAAACTTTGGGATATTGGGCGGCCCAATCTTTACACCGTGCGCACCGAGGTCAGCGTGGGCGGACAGGCGAGCGATGTCGTAACGGAGCGGGTGGGGCTGCGCACCATTGCGATTGCGGACAGACACTTTTTCCTGAACGGGCGCGAGACGCAGTTTCGCGGTGTCAACAAGCACGCGCAAAACGAATACGCTTGGAACGCGGTGAGCGACGACGATCTGCGCGGCGAATGGCAGTCGATGGCCGAGATGGGCGTGAACATTGTGCGGTTGCCGCATTATCCGCACAGCCACCTGGAATACAATCTCGCTGACGAGCGCGGCATTGCGGTGTGGGCCGAGAACGGCTTCGCGGGGCAGGCTTGGACAGGCCCGGATGACCCGGAGAAAAACATGTCGCCTGACGGCGAGCGCCTGACGCGCGAGTTGGTGCGGCAAAACTGGAATCATCCCAGCATCCTGTTTTGGAGCGCCGGCAACGAGACCATGGTGGACGTGGTCGGCCACTACGCCAGCGTGATTCGGCAGGAAGGGGACCCCACGCGTCTGGTGACCTATGCCGCCGCCGGCAGGGATCCCCGGAACTGCGATTTTGTAGCAAATAACACTTATGACGGCTGGTACACCAGCGGCCCCTACACCGACTTCAGCAAGCTCCCGCGCAACGCCTTTGTGTCCGAGACCGGCTCGGGCGATTGGATCACGCACCACGTTCCGTACGGCACCATCCAATGGTCAGTGGATAAATATGAGCCGGAGGAGTACTCGGAGATGTTCACCGAGTACCGGCTCCAGACCGTTTGCCGCGACGATGTGAAAAACCGCCCCCTGTTCCTCTGGTGGAACTTCCGCGAGTTTTACAACTTGAAGTTCAAAAACAATCGCAACACCAAGGGGCTGCTGACGCTGGCGGGCATGCCGAAAGACGCTTACTTTTTGTTTCAGGCGTTCCTTAATCCCTCCAAGCCGGTGGTGCATCTTTGCGGGCGGCACCATTTTCTGCGGGCCTTCGCGCCCGACAACGGCATTAAGGCCTATTCCAACGCCGACGAATTGCAGTTGACATTGAATGGAGTGCCCCGGAAAAAAGCCAGGAAGAACGGTACTTACCGCATCCCGGATTCCTACATGTTAATGAAGGACGGAAGGCCCAGGCTCGTGCCCGGCATCCCGGTGGCGAACGTGTTCTTCTGGAAACCGCAGCTCCAATGGGGGCGGAACGTCGTGGAAGTCAGCGATGGACGGGGGCACAACGACCGCATGATTATCTACCAGGAACCGGCGTTCGTGCCGGACCCTGCCGCGCTGGTGCAGGATTTGCGAAGTTCCAATATGCAAAATCCCGCCTACTTCATAGACCGTCCAGTCGAGTCGCAGGGGCCGGTTTATACCGACGTGGATGGTTCCTCGGACAACACATTCGACCTGCTGCCGGACGAGGTTGCAGGCGCGGGTTGGATCGCCACGCGCCGCCTGAGCGACCCCCGGTTCAAAACCGATCTGGAGTTCCGTATCAACCGGTCCGCAAAGGGCGCGACGGTATTTGTGCTTTTCTCGACTGGCGCTCATCCGACTGTTACTTTGAAGCAGTCTGACCCGGCAATTGCCAGCGCGGCTGAAGCCATGCGGGAAACGCTCGCTGCCGCCGGATTCAAAGCCAGCGGCAAGGCAGCCGTCTGGCGCGATCATATGCTCAACCGGGCCTTCGCCGAATTGTGGAGCCGCGACGTTGCGCCCGGCGAAAAGTTGAAACTGCCGGGGCAGACGCTTGATTACGTGGTCATGGTGAAGAAATGAAATGCATTGTCACAGCAGGGCCGACTTACGAGGAACTGGACGACGTCCGGCGCATGACCAATTTCTCCACCGGCGCGCTTGGTTCGGAACTGGCCAATTACCTCGTAGCGCAGGGATACGAGGTGGAGTTGTTGCGCGGGTATTATTCGACCTGCGGGATTGAGTCCAAGGCGCAACGAGTCCAGGTTTTTACCACGACCGCTGACTTGTCGCGGCGGCTGAAGGGACTGGGGTCGGGCAAGGTCGGGGCGGTTTTTCACGCGGCGGCGGTGAGCGATTACACCTTCGGCAAAATCTGGCGTCGGGCAGCGGGCGGGAAACTGTTGCAAATCAAGTCGCGCAAGATTTCTACCCGGGGCGGAGCGGTGCTGGCGGAATTGACGCCCACGCCGAAAATCCTGCGGCGCTTGCGCGGCTGGTTTCCCAATGCGCGATTGGTGGGCTGGAAATATGAGATGGAAGGCCATCGCGCACAAATCATTGCCCTGGCGGAGAAGCAATTGGAAGAAAACTCCACCGACGCCTGCGTGGTCAACGGCCCGTCCTATGGGAAGGGCTTCGGCCTCGTCGCAGGCCCCGGACGTTGCCGCCATTTGGGGAACAAAACGGCCTTGTTCAAGGCACTGGCGGAAAGGCGCGGATAGCGCCGGCGATTGGAAAGGCGGCCATGAGCGAGACGCAAGATTCTTCCGGGATTGACCCAACTTCACCGCCAATTTCCGTTCCCGAACACACGATGATCCGGCGGATCGGCGGCGGCGGGTGTGGAGAAGTCTGGTTGGCCAGAAACACCCTGGGTGCCTATCGAGCCGTCAAGGTTGTGCGCTTTCGGGAAACCGGACGGCGCCAGATATCCATGAATGAATTTGCCGGCATATTGAAATTTGAACCCGTTTCGAGGCTGCATGACGGGTTGGTGGACATCCTTCAAGTCGGCGGCGGCGAAGAGGAGGGTTATTTTTACTACGTCATGGAATTGGCGGATGACGCAACCAGCGGGCAAACCATCGATGCCGAAACTTATTTGCCGCGCACGCTGGCGCACGACATACACCAGCGGGGCCGGCTGCCCGTCGGGGAATGCATCCGGTTGGGTGCCGCCATTGCGTCGGCAATGGGATTTCTGCACCGGCAGAACCTGATTCACCGCGATCTCAAACCTTCGAACATCATTTTTGTCAACGGTTTCCCCAAGCTGGCGGATATTGGTTTGGTCGCCGGGATGTCCGGGGAGCGCGAGTATGTCGGCACGGAAGGTTTCATCCCGCCGGAAGGCTGCGGAACGGCCCAGGCAGACCTCTACTCGCTTGGAAAAGTCCTCTATGAAATGAGCACGGGCAACCGTGCGGATAAATACCCGGTATTGCCCGCGGATATGGGGACGGGGCCGGACGACCTCGAACTGGCGCAATTCAACCGAATCATCTTGAAAGCCTGCCGGACCAATCCGTGGATGCGTTATCACTCGGCGGATGAACTGATGATGGCGTTGCTTTCGTTTCAATTCAACCAAGAGGAATCTCATCGGGGCTTTCGCGGCCGGTCTCTGGCCCGGACGATTGGCGTCTGCGGGGCGGTGATCGGGGCGGCCTTTGTCATCTTTCTTGTGTGGCGGCTGATTTGGCTGATGCAGCACACCGAATGAGAAAGTGTAAATAAGTGAAAAAAAAGTTGGAAGATTGGCGCCGGCTCGCGCGAGTTATGGGTAGATGGATGATTTTGCCAAGCGCGAGAGGAGACCCGTATGAGAGCGGCAATGCCTGCACTTGATGAAACTGTTTTATTAAACTGTTTTATGCTTGCCTCGCAGACTTGAATCTGCCACCATCATAAAAGTTAATCCGAAGGGCGTGAGTAATTAGGATCAAATATGAGGCCACGTCATCCATATTTCAGCGTTGCGGCTCTGATACTTGCAGTGATTTTCGCCGGTACGCTGGCCTCCGCGAGTCCGTTCGGGTTGATTTCGGTTCGCAATCCGTCTCTGGCAGCGGCTTACGGTGGCAACGGCGATTCCGGACCGGCTGTGATGAGTCTGGATGGGCGTTATGTCCTCTTTAGCAGCGCGGCGAACAACCTGACGCTGCTGGGCAACGGCAATCCGGTCCCGCTGGTGATTCCGGCCAGCTTGAATGTGTATCTTCGCGACCGGTCGAATGAGGTGACCACTTTGGTTAGCGCCAATCAGGCGGGCAACGGCGGCGGCGATGGCAATTCGCTTGCAGCGGGCATTTCCACCAACGGCCAGTTTGCACTGTTCCAGAGCAGCGCCGACAATCTGGTGTCCGGCGATACCAACAACGCCACGGATGTGTTCATGCGCGACGTGGTCAATGGCAGCAACATCCTGGTCAGCGTCAGCACCAACGGCGGGTTTGGCAATGGGAACTCCGGCAGCGCGGTCATGACGCCCGATGGTCGGTACGTGGCATTTGTCAGTTCCGCGAGCAACCTGGTGGCTGGCGATACGAACGGCATTCCCGATATTTTTGTGCGCGACATGCAATTGGGCACAACGACTCTGGCCAGTCCCGGCGCCAAGTCCGCCGGGAGCACGGCAGGAAGCGCCTCGTTTGCGCCAATGATCACGCCCGACGGTCGTTATGTGGCTTTTTACAGCACGGCCACGAGTCTTGTGGCCGGTGTGACCAGCACCAACGACATCTATGTTCGTGATCTTGTAATGCAAACGACCTGCTGGGCCAGCGCCACCGCGCGCGCCCAACTGCACCAGGTCTTCGGCTCCAGCAACGGCGTTTGCTTCAGTCCGAACATCAGCGACGACGACACGCATGTTGCCTACGAGGTGAGTGAGACTGGTTATGCCAACGCGGCCGGGATTGTCCTTCGTTACAATCTCTCCTCGGGCGAAACCGATGTGGTATGCACCAATGCCAACGCCCCTCAGAGCGGGGCTTACGAGGACATGGCCACCGTCAGCCTGAGTTCGAACGGAAACTTCGTAGCCTACGTTAGCAACACCGTCGCCAATGGTTCGAGTACCGCGGTTTACTTGTGGAATGCGACCACTGGCACAAACATTTTGGCCAGCGCTGCTTTGGGCAGTTCCGTCCCTGCAAACGGCTACTGCTGTTCGCCGCACGTGGATGGCTCCGGGCGCTACGTGGCGTTTGTCAGCGACTCCTATAACCTGACGACCAATGCGCTGGCGGGCGAGGCCCATCTCTATTGCTGTGATACGCAGGCCGGCACAACGGTTCTGGTGGATTCGGACACCAACGGCGTTGGCATGGGCGTCAACCCGGCGGCGTTTGCCAGGTTCAACGATGACGCCCAGTGTCTCGTTTTCGAGAGCATCAACACGGCGGACCGCAATCTTTACCTGAACACATGGGTTAATGACCTCCAGTCGAATACCACAGAATTGGTTTCGGTTCAGAATCCCTCCATTCAATTCCGGACTCCGGACGGACCCAGCACACTTTCCACCGGCCCTCTGAGCGCCAATGGCCAATACATCTGCTTTACGAGCGATGCGGATAATCTTGTGACCAATGACCAAAACGGCTTTCGCGATGTATTTGTTTGGAACACGAATTCAAACACGACCCTCCTCGTCAGCGTGGCCACCAACGGCTGGTCGGGGGCAGGCTTTTCGTCCGAAGCTTCCATCAGCAGCGACGGGCGTTATGTGGTCTTCTCCAGTTCGGCGGCCAATCTGGTGCCGGGCGACACCAACAACGCGGTGGACGTATTCGAACGGGATTTGCAAGGCGGCACAACCACACTGGTCAGCGTGAATCAGAGCGGCACCGGGCCTGGCAATGCCGCTTCTTATTCACCTGTCATGAGTAGTGACGGCCGGTTTGTGCTGTTTCGCAGCCAGGCGCAAAATCTCGCCACAGGCTCATTTGGAAGCGGAAACGAGAATCTGTTCCTGCGCGACTTGCAATTGGGCGTCACCTACGCGCTGACGGCCTCAGGCACAAGTCCGGCGGTTTCGTCGTCAGCCATGACACCGGATGGACACTTCGTCGCATTCATCGGAATCATCCCGGGTTCAAGGTCGTCATATCTTTATGTGTGGGACTCCCAATTGGCCACGTTGACTTACACCAATACCACGTCCAGCCTGCTGCAAGTTGCCATAAGTCAGAATGGTCAAAGACTGGCCTACAGCACCGCCGGCGCATTATACGTCGCCGACCTCTCCAACCCCACCAACAACTCGACCGTTGACAATACTAGCGGCTGCGGCTTTTTAACCCGCCAGGGAAGCTTGAACTTCAGTGCTGACGGCAGCCAGTTGGCTTACGTGACCAGTGCGTACCTCGTCACCTTGGGCTATCCCGCCAGCAACAATGTTTATCTCTATGATGTTGTGGCGAAAACCAACTTTCTGGTCAGCCACAATACTAATGGCGTGGCGGGCAACGGCCCTTCGGATTCGCCGGTTTTCAGCCCGGACGAACGGTTTGTGGCGTATCGCAGTTCCGCGAGCAATCTGGCGCCGGGCGACAGCAACGGCGTGCCCAACATCTACATCTATGACCGGAACAGTGGCACGACCACGCTGGTGACCGTGAGCCAGTACGGCAATTACTCGGCGGACAACCGGTCGCTTGACCCATTGTTTAGCAGTGATGGACAAACCCTGCTGTTTCAAAGCGCGGCTTCCGATTTGGTCACCAACGATTACAACTGCGCCAGCGATGTTTTCACTTTCAATCTATTTACGGCCGGCCTGATCCAGACTTTTTACCTTCAGGCCGTTCCGGGCGCGTCGCCCGGGCAGAATCCCACGCTCATCTGGCCTGCGCTGCCCGGAATATCCTACCAGTTTCTATACAAGAATAACCTGACTGACCCGGCTTGGCAGACCCTGCCGGGCAGCGCAACCATTCTCGGTGGCACAGGTTATTATACGGACCCCACACCCGCCGCCGGGCAAAGATTTTACAAAGTGACGGGTTCCAGCCAATGAAACAAAGCCTATGAACACAAACCGCCGGGTTGATTTCAAATTGTCCTGTGCTGAACGGCATGTTTCGGACGATGACTGCCGCGCATTTACGCTGCCCGAATTACTCGTGGTGCTGTTCATTCTGGGAATTCTGGCCGTGCTGCTTCGGCCTGCATTGGCTGGCAGCCAGCAGGAGGCCAAGGCTTTTCAGTGCCTGAGCAACTTTCGCCAGATCACCCAGGCCTGGATCCTTTATGCCCAAGACAACCATGATGTTCTTGCCGATAATCATGACTACCGCGATTATGGATTTTGGTCGCCCCCGTCGCCGCCGGGAACGCCGGCTTGGTGCGAAGGCTGGTTGGATTGGACCACGAGCGCCGACAACACCAACATATTCAACTTAAATTCACTTCCAGATCCAACGCGAGACAACAGAATCTTTGCGTTGCTGGGGCCGTACGTCGGCAATCAAATGGCCTTATATCGCTGCCCCGCCGATACTTACGTCAGTGCAGTGCAGCGCGCTGCCGGATGGGCAAATCGTTGCCGCAGTATTGCCATGGATGGAAACATTGGGCCTGGACGAAAATGGACCTCTGGCTGGCCAGCTCCTTACACGAATGCCATTGCCACCATGAGCGGTTTTACCAACCCGGGGCCGTCCATGAGCTGGGTGTTTATCGACGAGCATCCTGATTGGATTGATGACTCCCATTTCTATATTGATCCTGCCGAAACAAATGGTGTAGGTGAGTTCCTTGAATTGCCGGCGAGCTATCTGAATAACGGCTGTGGAATCAGTTTTGCCGATGGCCACGCCGAAATCCATCGATGGCAGGATCCTCGAATCATTGCGCGGGTCACATATGTATATCAAAGCTTTGGAGTAAGCTTTCCCGCTAATAGTCCTTCCGTCGATCTGGCCTGGCTGGCACAGCACACCCCCTATTAAAGCGAATTAAAATCGCTCTATAGCTCGAAAGTTTTAACCCGCCGCAATCCCAGGCGATACGGGATCCAGCCGATAACGACCGAGAAGATAACAAAGCCCAACCAGGCGGCCAGAATCCAGCGGGCCGGCGCGCCTCCGTGACTGCCCCAAGGGGAGAAGACCGCCATCAGCGTGACCGAACCGACAATGTAAAGAAAGCTCAGGAGCAAACATAACGTGCCGCCGAATCCGCTGACGATTTTCGTCGGGTTGTCCTCGCGAAAGTTGGGAAAGAGCGCGCCCAAGCCCATGGCCAGCGCGGCGAGGGTGAAGGTCATGACGGCAATGATGAGGCCGAGGTAAAGGGTGCGGCTCAAAGGCAGTTGCAGCATGTGACAGGAGAGCAGGATCAGGCCCAAGGCGACGGGCAGCGCGGCGCGGCTGGCCAGCCAGAATTTCGCCTGCAACGCCCGCACCAAGCCCATCGGCGCCATCCCGACAATCCAGAGCCGCTTGCCTTCGAGGGAGAATTGGGGGAAGACAAAGCGCGTGGTCAGGGTGGCCATGTTGAGGGCGCACGCGCCCAGGTTCAAATAGGAAACCAGATGGAGCCAGAATGAGTTGGTCAGTTCCTGCGAGAAATGGCGCAGGTTGATGACATAGACGGCGAGCAGCCCGAATAGAACGAGCGTTTGCCCCCATTGCGTGGTGTCGCGCCAGAACATGCGGGCGTCCTTGACCAGCAGCGCCAGGACGTCATTCGTCCCCCGATGCGCCATCCGGAAGGACTTCTCCAGCAGCCCCGCGGCGTAGTCAATTTGAAGCTGGCGCGAGCGGCGGCGCCGAAACCAATTCCAGCGCGCGAAGATGCTCTCGCGGCTCTGCACCGTGGAGAAGGATTCGTAAAAAAGATTCCCGGAACAGTTGAAGGAAAGCCAGCCGAAGAACAGGACGTTGCTGAGCAGGACGAGCAGAAAGAAGCCGGCGGCGGACCAGGCGCCTTCCGACCATTGCATAACGCTGGTGGACAGCCAGTAACTGGGCAACCAGGGCCATTCGGCAAAATGCGTGCGCATGAGCAGCTTGTCCAGCGTGGCCAGGACGCGCGGGTCGGTCGAGGTGTCGGTCAGGGTTTCCGGGCGGAACCAGGCCGCCATCAAAATCACGACGGCCAGGATAATGACGATGGCCGCGATTTGGAAGGAGCGGCGGTCGAGATAGCGGGCCAGGTTCAGGGCCGCCCAAGCGCCGGCCACCCCGGGCAAAACGATAAACATGGCCAGCGCCGCCACTGTCATCACGTAAAAATGCCACGGCGCGCCGCGCATCAATCCATAAGCGGCCAGGAGCGGCGCAATCAGGAAAAGAAACGCCCACGACGCCAGAAGGGTGGATTCAATAAACTTCCAGCGGTGAACGGTTTGGGAAGAGATGGGCAGGCTCATCAAAAAACCGGTTTCCCGATTGCGGAAGAAAGTGGCGTAACCAACGACCAGATTGCTGAAGACCAACAGGACGAGCAGAAAAACAAAGAGCAGAAAAAAGAGCCGCTCGGTCAGGAGCGCGCCGAGGGCGGGGAAGTGATTGAGGAACCGCAGCCCGCGGTGAAACAGCTCAAACGACACGCCCAGGTAAACCACCACGAACAGCCCAATGGTGAAAGCCATGGGGGCCGAGGTCGAGTGGACGGATTTGAGCCGCCGCCAGCCTTGCAGGGAGTTGATGCGGATCAGCAGCCACAAGGGCCAGGCGGTTTTGGCGCTGTTCTCAGGCACGGAGGAATTCTCAAGCAGGCGGGGGTTTTGGCAAGGCAAATTGGAATGATTGATGTCAAAGCACGAATGACCAATTAATGACGAAGCTCGAATGACGAAATCAACGTCGTTGGACCATTTGGGCATTCATTGGTCATTAGGATTTCGTCATTAGACATTCTGCCGCAATACTTATGGACAAAGCGGCGGCTCGGTGTCCATCATGCCGCCCTATGAAATCTCAACAAATTACTGACTCGCGCCGTTGGCCCATTCCCCTGGCTGCTGCCCGGCGGTGGACGATGGCTTGCGCGGCCATGCTGCTCGCCGGCTGCGCCAGCATGAACGGACAATTGTGCAAAGGCCCCGTCGGACTGCAACTGTGGAGCGTGCGCGCGCAAATGGACAAGGACGTTCCCGGCACGCTGGATGAAGTGAAGGGTTGGGGAATCAAATACGTCGAACTGGCCGGCAATTATCATCTGACACCCGCGGCGTTCAAGGCGCAACTGGATGCGCACGGGCTTGCGCCCATTTCGGGCCATTTTGCCTTCGACCGCTGGCGCGATGATCCAGAAGGCGTGCTGGCCGAGGCTGAAATATTCGGTTTGAAATACGCGGGCTGTGCCTGGATTCCACACCGCGGCAAATTCGACGAAGCCACCTGCCGCCAGGCCATCGCGGTGTTCAACAAGGCCGGCGCATTGGCGGCCCAGCACCACATTGTCTTTTTCTACCATACGCACGGATATGAGTTTCAACCGTTCGAAAACGGAACCCTTTTTGACTTGTTGATGAAGGAGACCAATCCCGATCAGGTGAAGCTGGAGATGGACATCTTCTGGATCGCCCATGCCGGCCGTGACCCGGCGAAAATGCTGGGGCAGTTTCCCGGGCGCTGGGTGGCGCTGCACTTGAAAGACATGAAGAATGGCACGCCCACCGGCCTGTTGACCGGCAGCTCCCCGGACAGCAACGACGTGGCGCTGGGCACGGGCGAACTGGATCTGCCCGCCATTTTCCACGCGGCGGCGAAAGCCGGGGTGAAGTGGTACTTCATCGAGGATGAATCGGATGTTTCCGAACAACAAATTCCCGTGACCCTGCGCTACCTGCGCGAGACGAAGTGAGCGGCAAAGCTTGGCACATTTCATGTGCCTTGGCGAAGCCGTTCATGCACGGAGAAAATGTCAATCGTGAGGACTGGCGCCTGGCGGCTGTTGGCTCCGGCAACGTTTTGGCGTCATCATCGCACAAAGCAAACTGCCAAACAATTCACCACCATTATCAATCCACCGAGGAACGCGATGGCCGGGCGAAATGGATACGGGTCTATCGGGCCAATAAACGGTCCCTGACAAAAACAGCCTATGTAGTCACCGGTGGCAAATAAACACGTCATATGAACAAGATATTCAACAAGGTCAAAAATATTATCAGTACGAGGAATCTCTCCCGCCAAATATAGGAGGCCGATGAAAAAGACAATCAGGCTCGAGAATATAATGACCCTCGTGCGCGTGGTCAGACAAAACTTCGAATAACCCTTGCCTCTTATCATGCGAATTGTGGTTTGTATATTGTAGCCGGCCATCCGACCGATTTCAACAGTCTCGCAACGTTCACAATGAAAGGAGTTCCCTTGAAGATGACACCGCTGGCCGGCTGGTTGAAGCACAAAAATTCAGTCGCTCCACGCCAACGATGAGGAAATGCTAAAAGCTGCTTCTTCCTCTCTGGGTATAATACGTGTAAGTAGCATTTTTTATTTGCCAAACCGGCCTCCCGGCGCGATGTTGCCGCCGCCGATATTCTTTCGATGCAACATCCTAAAAAACAGGGTTTGGCGCATGCGGTTTGTGGCGTCCTTGCGCTGGTCATTTGCCTCGCCCACGCCGCGGGGGCGTCATCGTCATCCAGGGCCGCCGCCGCGGGCGAGTGGACGATGTTTCGCGGCGACCCGGCCCTGACGGGCGTGGCCGCCTGCCCCGTGCCTGATCAACCCACCCTCCTGTGGAATTTCAAGACGGGCGGGCCGGTCAAATCGTCAGCGGTCATTGGCGGCGGGAAAGTTTTTATCGGCTCCAACGACGGCCAGATCTATGCGCTCGATTTCGCCACTGGCGGCAAAGTCTGGGCCTTTAAAGCCGGCTCGGCCGTGCTGGCGCCGCCGCTTCTTGCCAATGGCACAGTCTTTGTCGGCACGAGCGAGGGGATTTTTTACGCGATTGACGCCAAAACCGGCCAGCCGCTTTGGAAGCATGAGACCGAAGGGAAAATTGTGGCTTCGGCGAGCCTGGCTTCCTCCGGCGACGGCCCGTTGCGCGTCCTGGCCGGCAGTTATGATTTCAAACTGTACTGTTTGACGGCCAGCAACGGCAGCACGGCCTGGACTTATGAAACCGGCAACTACATCAACGGCTCCTGCGCCGTCGCCGATGGCCGGGCGGTTTTTGGCGGGTGCGACGCGCTGCTGCACGTGCTGTCCCTGGCGGATGGGCGCAAGATCAAGGAGATCGACGCCGGCGCCTACATCGCCGCCTCGGTGGCGCTGGCCGGCGGCTGCGCCTACTTCGGGCATTATGAAAATGAGTTTCTCTGCGTTGATCTTCAATCCGGCGCGGTGGCCTGGCGTTATCATGACCTGGACTTTCCCTATATGGCCGCCGCCGCCGTCACGGCCGACCGAGTAGTCTTTGGCGGTTTTGACAAGGCGATGCATTGTCTCCAGCGTTCCAATGGCACCAATGTCTGGAAATTTGCGACGCGCGGGAAAATCGAGAGCGCGCCGGTGGTGGCGGGCGGCCATGTGATCTTCGGCTCGGACGACGGCAGCGTCTATATGCTGGCGCTGGCCGACGGCAGGCAATTGTGGTCCTATGATTTGGGCCAGCCGGTGGCCAGCTCCCCGGCCGTTGCCGCCGAAAAAATAGTGATGGGATGCGACGACGGCGGCGTCTATTGCTTCGGCAGAAAATCAAACTAAAACACGTAATGATGAAGAACAAAGCGGAATGACCATTTCGACAACGATTAGGAACAAGAATAAAACGATTAAGAGGATGACATTATGACCCTGGAAGAAACTGCCAAGCCCCCCGCGCCCGCCCTGGAGAAACAAACGACGGTGGGGAATTATTTCGTGTCCAATTACCCGCCCTTTTCCTTTTGGAAGCCGGAGTTTGTGCCCGACGTTCTGGCGGCGCTGGAACGCCCGCCCGCCTCCCCGCCCGCGCCCCTGGGCGTTTACCTGCACATTCCCTTTTGCCGCAAGCGCTGCCATTTTTGCTATTTCAAAGTCTATACGGACAAGGATTCCGCCGCCATTCGCGGCTATATCGACGCCGCCCTGAAGGAATTGGCCCTCTACGCCGCGAAACCGATCATCGGCGGGCGCAAACCGAACTTCGTTTATTTTGGCGGCGGCACGCCTTCCTATTTGTCCGTCGATCAGCTTCAGCATCTGGCCGGCTCGATGAAGCAACTGCTCCCGTGGGACGAGGCGGAAGAGGTGACCTTCGAATGCGAACCGGGCACGCTGACGAGCCATAAACTGAAAGCCATCCGCGAACTGGGCGTCACCCGGTTGAGCCTGGGGGTGGAAAACTTCGACGACCACATCCTGGAGATCAACGGACGGGCCCATCACGGCAAGGAAATCGCCCGCGCTTGGTCTTACGCGCGCGAACTCGGCTTTCCCCAGATCAACATTGATCTCATCGCCGGCATGATCGACGAGACGGAGGCCAACTGGCGCGAGAATGTGCGCAAGACCATCGAGATGTCGCCGGACAGCGTGACGATTTACCAAATGGAAGTGCCCTACAACACGACCATTTACCAGGAAATGAAAGCGGCCGGAAAGCTGTCCGCGCCTGTGGCCGATTGGGAGACCAAGCGCGGATGGGTCGCCTCCGCTTTTGCCGAACTGGAACGGGCCGGCTACACCGTGGGCAGCGCCTACACCGCTGTCAAAAATAAGGAAACGGCACGCTTCCTCTACCGCGACCGTCTTTGGGCGGGGGCGGATTTGATCGGGCTGGGCGTGGCCTCGTTCGGGCACCTGCAGGGGACGCATTATCAGAACCAGCACGATTTCGAGCCGTACGTCAACGCGGTCAATTCGGGCCGGCTGCCCATTTACCGGGCCATGACGCCGAGCGCCGACGAGCGGTTGATCCGCGAGTTCATCCTGCAACTCAAGCTGGGCCGCGCGCGTTGCGATTATTTTCAGAATAAATTCGGCGTTGATGTCCGCCAGCGTTTTGCCCAGCCGCTGTGCGTTTTGCAGGACTGGGGTTTTGGGCGGGTCGAGGACGGCGCGGTGGTGCTGAACCGCGACGGGCTGCTCCAGGTGGACAGGCTGTTGCACGAATTCTTCCTGCCCGAACACAAAAACGCCAGATACGCCTAAGATGAAAGCAGCCAAAGAAGAAATGCCGCCGCCGGAGCCGCAGCCCGTCGATTCGGTTATTTATCCGCTGGACGAATTTTACGCGGAGCGCGGCGAAGCGGCGCCGGTCATCGAGCGGGTCGAAGCGGACGAGGTGCCCGAGCCGTATCGCTCCCTGCTCGTCCACAAGGCGGACATGACTTCGACGCTGGAGAGATTTCATCAGGAAACGCTGCACATTGAGGTCCTGGCGAGGCGCGTCCGGGAAAACGAATACTGCCGGGAAACGGTGCTGGTGTTGGATCGCTCAAAAAAGCGCGTCGAGTTCGGCGCCATCAAGATCTTCCCCGACTTGTTCCCCGCGGGGGCGCGTCAGGAGATTTTGCGCGAGCAGAAGCCGCTGGGCCGGATTCTCATCCTGTTCAACATCCCGTTTGCCAGCCGGCCCGGGGCCTTCCTGCGGCTGGCGTCGGATAAATTTATTGACAGGGCCCTGCAATTGCAGGGCCCGCAAATTCTTTACGGCCGCCGCAATTCGCTGGTCGATGCGCAGGACCGGCCCCTGGCGGAGATCGTGGAAATTCTGCCGCATTGATCCCCATGAAAAACGACCATACCTTCGACGCCATCATCATCGGAGCCGGCCCCGCCGGATCATCGTCCGGCGCCATTCTGGCCGAATACGGCCATCGCGCGCTCATCCTGGAACGGGAGAAGTTCCCGCGTTACCACATCGGCGAATCGCTGCTCCCCTTCACCTTTCAGCCCCTGCAACGGCTGGGTGTCATAGACAAAATGCGGGCCTCGGCCTTTGTCAAGAAATACAGTGTGCAATTCGTTTCCCCATCCGGCCGGGCCAGCCAGCCGTTTTATTTCTTCAACCGTTACGACCGCGACACCGTGGCCCAAACCTGGCAGGTCCTGCGCTCGGAATTCGATCAATTGCTGCTCGACAATGCGCGCGAAAAGGGCGCCATGGTGAAGGAGGAAACGACGGTGACGGAATTGATCCAGGAAGGCGGGCGCGTCGCGGGGGTGCGTGCCCGGACCAAGGTTGGCGAGGTGACGGATTACCGCGCTCCCATCACCCTGGATTGTTCGGGCAAGGAGGCTTTTTGCGCGGTGCGCAATCAATGGCGCGTCAAGGACCCCGTGCTCAACAAGATCGCGGTCTGGACGTATTACCAGGGGGCGCAGCGCGATGAGGGCCTCGACGCCGGCGCCACCACGGTGGCTTACGTGCCGGAAAAGGGCTGGTTCTGGTACATCCCACAGCACAACGACCGCATCAGCGTCGGCGTGGTGGCGGAGGGCAAATACCTGACGCGCGGCGGCGTGAAATCGCCCGAGGCGATTTTCAAGCGCGAGATCGAGGAGAACCAGTGGATCAAGCAGCACCTGGCCAAGGGACAACAGACCGGGGACTACTTCCTAACCAGCGAATACACGCATCACGCCAAACATTGCGGCATGGAAGGGCTGTTGCTGGTCGGGGACGCCTTCGCCTTCCTCGATCCGGTCTTTTCCTCCGGCGTCATGCTCGCCCTCAAGAGCGGCACGCTGGCCGGGGAGGAGGTCCACAAGGCCATTGTGGCGCGGGACTTTGCGCCGCAGCGTTTCGCCGAATATGGCCGCTTCATCCGCGAAGGCGTCGAGAACATGCGCAAGCTCGTTTATGCTTTTTACGATCCAAAATTCAGCTTTCGCAAACTGACCAACAAATATCCCGACGCCGTTGGCTCGGTGACGGATTGTCTGAGCGGCGATGTCAACAAAGATTTTTCGCGGCTGTGGCAACAAATCGCGGAATTCGCCCCCCTGCCCGAATCCCTGCCCGTGGGCGGGCCGCTGCTGACCCCCAAAATCCCGGTGGGGCCCTCTGTCGAGCCGTGAGCGGATATTATTCAGATCTTGACAGGTCAAGTCAGGGCTCGACAGAGTCCCACCCTACCGTGAGATGAGAAATGTGTTGGCCAGGTACCTGGAGGTCTTCCCGGATGAACAGGAGCGTATGCGCCTCCTGCGGGATTTTCTGCGCACAACCACCGACCCCAAGCAACTCTTTCACCGCAAGAACTTTGCGGGCCATATCACAGCCAGCGGATTTGTGCTCTCTCCCGACGGCAAAAAGCTGGCCCTGGTCCGGCACAAAATTCTCGGCCGCCATCTTCCGCCCGGCGGCCACGTCGAAGAAACCGACTCCAGCGTGCGGGCCGCCGCGCTGCGGGAAGTCCTGGAGGAAACAAACATTCCGTCGTGCCGCCACCTTCCATTTCATCCCGACCCCGACCTGCCCTTCGATATTGACACGCACGAAATCCCGGCCAATCCGAAAAAGAACGAACCAAAACATCTGCACCACGATTTTCGTTTTCTCTTTCGAGCGGAAAGCGAGGTCGATCCTGCACAAAGCGCGGGAAGCGGCGAAGGCGAATGGGTTTGGCGTCCCCTCCAGGACGCGATTCACGAGGAAACTTTCAAACTGGTGCTGAACAAGCTGGCAAGAGTCCGACTCAAATGAGCCTCCCCTCTTTCTTGCGATTGACCGTTTGACACGGACGAACGACTGTTTATACTCGCCGCGTCAAATCAACCGATCGTCCATGAACTTGCTTAAAAGCAGGCATATTGCGTTGCTCGCGCTGCAACTGGGCGCGATTTGTCTCCAGGCACAGGTGGTGATGCCGATGCAAAACCAGCCGTCGTTTGGCCAGCAGGCGCCCGGCGGGAACGACATCCGCAATCTGCACGTTCGCAGCCAATCAGCCGACGGCTCGGAAGTGACGCTGACACTGGACTATTCCTACAACGGCAACAGCGGCTCAGCCGCGCGGCTTCTCCCGGTCATCGCCAGAAAGGACCAACAGAAAATCTCCAGTTGGTTCGGAGCAGACCCGGTGACCATCCCCACCGGACACGGGACAATTTCCATCAAGGTCAAGTTCTTCAACGACGAACCCGGCGCGCCCACGGAACTGACCACGGACCGGGTTCGGATTCTGATGCTGACCGACAACGGGAGCAGTGTGATCACCGAAAACAATTTTACGCGGACCATTCATTGGGGCGGCGCTGGCGGCCAGCCGGCCGAGTCTGCGGAAGCGGCCCGCATGAGGGAAGAAGCTGAAGCCAAACGCATCGAGGAAGAAAAAGCCAAGATGGAGTCGGAAGCCAAAGCCCGCGAAGAAGCCCGCCTGAAAGCCGAACAGGACAAACTGGCCGCAATAGCCAAGGCCAAGGCGGACGCGGAAGCCAAAGTTCGCGAAGAGGCCCGCTTGAAGGCCGAACAGGAAGAACAGGCAGCAGCCAAGGCCAAGGCGGAAGCCGAGGCCAAAGCCCGTGAAGAAGCCCGCCTGAAACTTGAACAGGAGAGGATAGCCGCGGAAGCCAAGGCCAAAGCGGAAGCGGAAGTCAAAGCCCGCGAGGAAGCCCGCTTGAAAGCCGAACAGGAAGCACTGGTGGCAGCCAAGGCCAAGGCGGAAGCGGAAGCCAAAGCCCGTGAAGAAGCCCGCCTGAAAGCCGAGCAAGAGAGAATAGCGGCAGAAGCCAAAGCCAAAGCGGAAGCGGAAGTCAAAGCCCGCGAGGAAGCCCGCTTGAAAGCCGAACAGGAAGCACTGCTGGCAGCCAGGGCCAAGGCGGAAGCGGAAGCCAAAGCCCGCGAAGAAGCCCGCTTGAAAGCCGAACAGGAGAGAATTGCCGCAGTAGCCAAGGCCAAGGCGGAAGCAGAAGCCAAAGCCAAAGAAGAAGCCCGCCTGAAAGCTGAACAGGAAAAGCTGGCAGCAGCCAAGGCCAAGGCGGAAGCAGAAGCCAAGGCCCGTGAAGAGGCTCGGCTGAAAGCCGAACAAGAGAGAATAGCGGCAGAAGCCAAAGCCAAAGAAGAAGCGGAAGTCAAAGCCCGTGAAGAAGCCCGCTTGAAGGCGGAACAGGCAGCACTGGCAGCGGCCAAGGCCAAGGCGGAAGCGGAAGCCAAAGCCCGCGAAGAAGCCCGCCTGAAACTTGAACAGGAGAGGATAATCGCGGAAGCCAAGGCCAAAGCGGAAGCGGAAGCCAGAGTCCGCGAAGAAGCCCGCTTGAAAGCCGAACAGGAAGCTCTGGCGGCAGCCAAGGCCAAAGCAGAGGCTGAAGTCAAAGCCCGCGAAGAAGCCCGCTTGAAAGCCGAACAGGAAGCACTGGCAGCAGCCAAGGCCAAGGCGGCAGCGGAAGCCAAAGCCCGTGAAGAGGCCCGCTTGAAAGCCGAGCAGGAGAGAATAGCCGCGGAAGCCAAGGCCAAAGCAGAGGCTGAAGTCAAAGCCCGCGAAGAAGCCCGCTTGAAAGCCGAACAGGAAGCACTGGCGGAAGCCAAGGTCAAGGCGGAAGCAGAAGCCAAAGCCCGCGAAGAAGCCCGCCTGAAAGCTGAACAGGAGAGGATCGCCGCGGAAGCCAAGGCCAAAGCGGAAGCGGAGGTCAAAGCTCGCGAAGAAGCACGCTTGAAAGCGGAACAGGAAGCACTGACAGCAGCCAAGGCCAAGGCGGAGGCGGAGGCCAAAGCCCGTGAAGAAGCCCGTTTGAAAGCGGAACAGGAGAGAATAGCGGCAGAAGCCAAAGCCAAAGCCGAAGCGGAAGCCAGAACCCGCGAAGAAGCTCGTCTGAAAGCTGAACAGGACAGACTGGCGGCGGAAGCCAAAGCTAGGGCGGAGGCCGAAGCGAAAGCCCGTGAAGAAGCCCGCTTGAAAGCGGAACAGCAGAAACTGGCTGAAGCCAAGGCCAAGGCGGAAGCGGAAGCCAAAGTCCGTGAAGAGGCTCGTTTGCAAGCGGAACGGGAGAGAGTGGCAGCAGAAGCCAAAGCCCGTGAGGAAGCCAGTTTGAAAGCCGAACAGGAAAGAGTGGCCGCTGAAGCCAGGGCCAAGGCGGAAGCCAAAGCGCGCGCATCTCAACCGTCGCCCGGAAGCCCTGCATCAGCCTTCGTTCTGTCTTCAGCGTTCAAAACCAAGATCAGCGATGTCGATGTCTTCAGTCGCAGTTTGGACCGCACCGAAATGACGATCAGCGTCGATTACGATCTCTCGAAGGAAGATGGGAGACCAAAGATGGGGGTTGATATGGTCAGCACCGATGACCCTTCGGTTTCAGGTTATTTTTCCTGCACGGCGGTGGACGTTGGCCGGCGCAGCCATAATTCCATCCTCTTCCCGGTCAAATTGAGCGCCGAGGCGGCGTCCGCTTTTCGGCGGGCCACTTTGCCCACGGATAAAATCTGGATTTATCTGGTCGATGCCTCGGGGGTAAAATCCTACATTTTTCAGTCAACCATGGTTCTGCTCTGGCACGTGCCGGGGGCGGCCAACGCCGGCCTGGCCGCGGCCTCGCCGCGGCAAAGCAGCGTGCAGATCGAGAGTTTCAAGCAAAACGACCTGTTTGGCGGCTATGTAATAGTCAAATATAATATGCCTGCGGACGGCGGCCGGCTGCATCTGCGCGTCTTTGACTCGTCCAATCCGTCCACTGCGGAGTGGTTTGCCAACAACGATGTTTCGCTCAAAGCCGGCCCCGGCATGCAACTGGTGAAAATCGCCGCGCGGCCCGAGGCGAAATCCCCGGATGTCTTCAAGGCGGACACGCTCGAGATCCAAATGCTGGATGAGAAGGGCAATATCCTGGCCACGGCCAGGAAGGACGCGCCCATGACCTGGGCCAAGCGGAAATAGAATCCGCGCGGCCCTGCGATTTGGATTGCCAGCGGGCGCGAAATGATTAGCATCGCCCTCCCGCCCTGAAGGCGGGAAAGATGAAAAGTTACGATATCGCAGTCATTGCGGGCGACGGCACTGGACCCGAGGTCATATACGAAGCCATCAAGGTGCTCGACGCCGCCAGCCCCCGTTTCGGCCTGAAACTGAATTACACCTCCTACGACCTGGGCGGCGCGCGTTACCTGCGCACCAAGGAGGCGCTGCCCGACAGCGTCGTGGAGGAGCTGCGCCGATTCCCGGCGATTCTGCTGGGGGCGATTGGCCATCCCGAGGTCAAGCCGGGGATTCTGGAGAAAGGCATCCTGCTGCGCCTGCGCTTCGAGCTGGAACAATACATCAATTTGCGGCCGGTCAAGCTCTACGACGAGCGCTTTTGTCCGCTCAAGGACAAAAAGCCGGAGGACATTGACTTCGTCGTTGTGCGCGAAAACAACGAAGGGCTTTACACTGGTTCCGGCGGATTCGTCTTCAAAGGCACACCGCACGAAATCGCCATCCAGGAAAGCGTCAACACCCGGCGCGGGGTGGAGCGGTGCGCGCGCTTTGCCTTCGAGCTGGCGCAGAAACGGCGCGGGGGCAAACCGTGGAAGGGATTGAAGCCGGAGGACGTGGCGGCGGGCAAGACAGCCCAACTGACCTTGTGCGGCAAGACCAATGTCCTGACCTACGCCTTCGACTTGTGGGAACGCGCCTTCCACGAAACCGGCCAAAAGGACTTCCCCAACGTGAAGCGCGATTACGCCCATGTGGACGCTACAACCATGTGGTTTGTGAAAAACCCGGAATGGTTCGATGTGATCGTGACTGACAACATGTTTGGGGACATCATCACGGATTTGGGCGCCATGCTGCAAGGGGGGATGGGCATCGCGGCGGGAGGCAACATCAACCCGCAAGGGGCCAGCATGTTCGAGCCGATTGGCGGGAGCGCGCCCAAATACACCGGCCAGGGGGTCATCAATCCTTTGGCGGCGATTTGCGCCGGGCAGATGATGCTCGATTTTCTGGGCGAACACCCCGCCGCCCAAGCCATTGAAACCGCCGTGGTCAAGGTGACCCGGGAGAAAATCAAGAGCCTGGCCGCGGGCAAGATGGGATTCACCACCGCTCAAGTTGGCGATCTGGTTGCCGCCGCCTTGTAAGGCGCAAGGCGGATCATTTCGGACGAACCCGGGTTTGTCCCGCGACTGGACTTATCGTTCGGATGCTAAAGTTCAGCGCGTCTTATACCGTTGCAATACCGTCATTTATGATTGCAACGCGGCGATTTTTATGTAATGCTTTCCCTTACAATGAGTCGCGTCTGACGTGGCTCAAATGATCGACGCAAATAATTGAACGGTGAACCATGAAAACCTCCTGCGATACCCCCAGCTCCAAACCTGTGCAAAAATTCATCCGGCTCTGGGCGTGCCTGTTTTTGTTTCTTCTGGCCGGGAGCGAAGCCAGGGCGCAAATGGAGATCTATTCCAATGCGCTCGTCAACGGCTGGGAGAACTACAGTTATAACAGTACGATCGTCCTCAACAACACTTTGCCGGTCTATAACGGCTGTTCGGATTCCGTGAGCGTAACCATCACCAGCGCCTACGGCGCGTTTGTGCCGTATATTGCGCCCATGTCGGACACGGCGTACTCCAGCATCAGTTTTTGGCTCAACGGCGGCACGAGCGGAGGGCAGCATCTCCAACTATATGGCAATGAAGGCACAGGGCCTACGCCGCAGAGTCCGCGCGTCAGCTTAGGCACAATAGCGGCCAATACTTGGTCGAATTACACCGTGACATTATCAGCCCTCGGTGTGTCAAACGTGTCGAACTTCAGCGGTTTCGCCATCCAGGATTCGGCCGGCACATCCGAACCCACATTTTACCTGGACAACATCGTGCTTAACGCCGCCGCGGCGTTGACCGCGAGCGCGGGCAGCAACGTGACGAATTGCGCGGGCGGCAGCGCGACGATTGGCGGCAATCCCACGGCCAGCGGCGGCGCGGGCGGCTACACTTACAGTTGGAGTCCCACCAATGGATTAAGCAATTCGACGGTGGCCAATCCCATTGCTTCACCCGCGAGCACGACCACCTACACTGTCACGGTCACCGATTCCTCGGAAAACACCGCGCACGCCAGCGTGACGGTGACGGTCAGCCCCAATGAAGCGCCCACAGTGAGCACCGGCGGCAACCAGACGATCACGGCGGGCAACAGCACGGCGGGCTTGGGCGGCGTGGTGGGTGGCGGCGCCACGGGAGGCGTCTGGACGACTTCCGGCTCGGGCACTTTTTCGCCAGGCACGACCACGTTGAACGCCACCTATGCGCCGTCGGCGAGCGATATCTCGGCGGGGACGGTGACGCTAACGCTGACCACGACGGGCCAGCTTTCGCCTTGCAGCGCGGCCTCGGCGGAAGTGGTGGTGACCATCATCAGCACGCAGTGGATTTATTCCAATGCGCTGGTCAACAGTTGGGGGAACTCAAGTTACGGCACGACTGTAAACTACGCCAATACTTCACCGGTCTATCCTGGCGACACGGATTCCATCAGTGCGACCATAACCGGCGCCTACGACGGCATTGGATTCTATCATGCCGCCATGTCGGATTCCAATTACGCCAGCATCAGCTTTTTGGTCAATGGCGGCGCGAGCGGCGGGCAAAGTCTCCAAATGTATGCCACTACTTCGTCCAGCAACGGGAGCACCTACGCTTTGACGGCGCCGCTGGCCAATACCTGGCAGCAGTACTGGGTGCCATTGTCAGCCCTGGGCGTGTCGAACGTGGCGAATTTCACCGGTTTTGTCATCCAGGACTACGCCGGCACATCTGAACCCACATTTTATCTGGATAACATCCAGCTCACCAGCTACAAGGCGCCGCCGCTGACGCCGATAGCAGTCAATGCCAGCCAGTCCATCCGCGCGGCTGACGCGCGCTGGTTCGGTTTGAACACGGCCGTCTGGGACAGCTATCTCGACACTTCGGATACGGTCACGTTGCTGAACAACATGGGCACGCAGGCGTTGCGTTACCCGGGCGGGTCCGATTCCGACAATTTCCAGTGGGTTACCAACGGGCTCAACGGCGGAGGTTATGTGGCACCGGAGGCGACTCTGCAAAGTTTCGTTCAGGTGATGACCAACATCAACGCGAAAGCGATGATGACCTTGAACTATGGCACGGGTTCCACGAATGAAGCGGGTGCGTGGGTGGCGTATTGCAATGCCGCGACGAACAGCACGGTGGCGTTGGGCACGGATGGATACGATTACAACTGGCAAACAGCGGGATATTGGGCCTCCTTGCGCGCGGCCGCGCCGCTGCATACGGACGACGGCAAAAACTATCTGCGCATCTCGCACCCGACGCCGCTGGGCTTCAAGTATTGGGAGATTGGCAACGAAGTCTATGGCGCATCCTGGGAGACTGACACCAATAATGTGCCACACGATCCTTACACCTATGCGCTTCGCGCCCAGGGATTTATCTCGTTGATCCATGCGGTTGATTCGACGAGCAAGGTCGGGGTTGTGGTCGAGAACGGCGAGGACAACTATGCCAATAACGAGGACCATCTGGTGACAAACCCGGTCACGAGAGGAACGCACTATGGTTGGACACCGGTATTGCTGACGTACTTAAAAGTATTTGGCAACATGCCGGACTTCGCCATCTTCCATAATTATCCCTATAATCCGGGCAACGAATCCGACTCAGGGCTGTTGCAATCCTCGGAACCGCCGACCGGATGGGCCTACTACGCTTCGGACCTGCGGACGCAAATCACCGATTACCTGGGCGCCAACCTCGGCACAAACATCGAGCTGGTCTGCACGGAAAACAACTCGGTTTCGTCCAGCCCTGGCAAACAATCAGTGAGCCTGGTCAATGGACTTTACAAGTTGGACAGTCTGGCCCAACTGATGCAAACGGAATTCAACGGCTTGTTCTGGTGGGATCTGCGCAACGGCCAGGGTACCGGCGGAAACAATAGTGGTACTCTCTATGGCTGGCGTGAATATGGCGATTACGGGGTGGTGAACGAGGACTCGGATACCGGGGAGACGGACCTTTACCCAACCTATTACACGACGGATCTCATGACAAATTTCGTGCAGACAGGCGACACGGTGGTTACCGCTTCCAGCACTTATGGGCTGCTCTCGTCTTATGCGGTGCAGCGGCAGAATGGGCATTTGACGGTGCTGGTCATCAATAAAGACCCCAGCAATACTCTGACGGGGCAGGTCACGCTGGCCGGCTTCAGCCCCGGCTCAAGTGCCGCGGTCTATTCCTACGGGATCCCCCAGGATGACGCCGTCGAGTTTGGCAGCGGCTCACCGGGCCCTGCTCAAACAACCATTTCCGTCAGTGGAACGAATATCACCTACGCCTTCGCGCCTTACTCGGCGACCGTGTTTTCGTTCTCCGCGTCTTCGCTGGCGGCGAGCGCGGGTAATCCCGAAACGATTTGCGCGGGCGGCAACACGTCCATCGGCGGCAGCCCCACGGCCAGCGGCGGCGCGGGCGGCTACACCTACGCTTGGAGTCCCGCCACCGGATTGAGTAGCACGAATGTGGCAAATCCCTCGGCTTCACCCACGACGACCACGACTTACACGGTCACAGTCACCGATTCCTCCCTGAACACGGCGCACGCCAGCGTGACGGTGACGGTCAACCCGGCAGCCACAGCCGGCACGGGCGGCAATCAGAGCATTTGCGCGGGCAGCAGCACGGCGGGCCTGGGCGGTGTAGTGGGCGGCGGCGCCATGGGCGGCTTCTGGACGACTTCCGGTTCCGGCACTTTTTCGCCGAATACGAACACTTTGAACGCCACTTATAATCCATCAGGGGCCGATATCACGGCAGGGACAGTGACGCTGACGCTGACCACGACCGGCCAGCTTTCACCCTGCGGCGCAAGCACGGCGCCAGTGGTCGTGACAATCCACGCCTTGCCGACGATTACTTTGGGAGCCAGCCCGAGCTTGACCTACCACAGTTCGACAAGCGCGAACCTGCCCTACACCGCGACGTCGGGCAGTCCGAATGAATACAGCGTCACCTACGGTTCCACGGCCCAAACGGCGGGCTTTGCGAATGTGGGGTTGACCGCCTTGCCATCCAGCCCAATCCACCTGACGGTGCCGATCACCGCCGGAGTCAACACCTACGGCGGCACGCTGGCGCTCAACAACAGTTCGACAGGTTGCGGCAGCACCAACTATCCCTTCACGGTGACGGTGAACCCGCTGCCGGTGGCTTTGACGGGAACCCGGGCCTATGACGGCACCGAGACCGCGGCGGCCGGGATTCTATCGGTGGCGAATGCGGTCGCGGGCGACAACGTGTACCCGGCTTCCGGCAGCGCCACGCTGGCCGGCGCAAGTGTCGGCACGGAAACGATTACGTCCGCCGGGACGCTCTTGCTGGGCGGCACGTCGGCAGGCAATTACGCCTTGGCCGGCTTCAGCGGGAGCGTGACGGTGACAAACCCATTCGTGCCCTTCACGATCACGTCTTCCTCATTGGACGTCACCGGGACCAATTTCGTCGTGTGCTGGCAGTCGATTCCCGGCGTCTCTTACAAGGTGCTGACCAATACCAGCCTGGCCGCGCCTCAAACCTGGTCACTCGCAGGCGGACCGATCACGGCGAGTAACACCACCACTTGTTTCACGTTGCCCGGCGGGATCACCGGAAAAACCAATGTGAACGTGGTGATTCAACAATAGAGATCGCGACCTCAGCCAAGAAGCCAGCGCCCAATGCTGTAGTAGAACGTCAGGGTGAATATGTCGGTCAGGGCCAGGGTGATCGGCCCCGCGGCGATCTTGGGATCCAGTTTCAGGGCGTGGAGCAGCGAAGGAATGCTCAGTCCCATCACGCAAGCCATGCACAGGGACAAAAAGATGCTGCCGCCGACGGCCAGAGGCGCCAGCCCCGGTCCCCGCCAAATCACCACCAGCCCCGCCACGATGGCGCCGCAAGCCAGGCCCAGCAAAGCCGCTGTGGCCAGTTCCCGCCGCAGCATCCGAAAAAACCAGTCCCTGGACAGCCGGCCGTTCAACAGGCCCTGGATGGTCAGCGTCACCGACTGCATGCTGACGCTCTCGCCCAGGCCGGTCACCAGCGAGAGGAAGAACACGAGGATCAGGCTGTGCGCCAGCGTGGCTTCGTAAAGCTTGCCGAGCAGGGCGGCAACCGTCCCGCTGCCGAGGGTCGCCAGCAGCCACGGAAACCGGAAGCGGAGCGCCTGGCCGGGGGTGGCTTCCTTCATCTGGGAAAGATGCAAACCAATGGACTCGAAGACCGCGTCATACTTGGACCGGACGTCTGATTCATCGTCCGCCAGCGCCAGTTCATCTGTCAACAATCCAGCCTCGACAATGCCGACCACCCGGCGTTCCGCATCAACCACCGGAAAGGCCAGGTATTTGTAAAGGACGAACATTTCGCAGGCGTCCATGACCGTGGCCGTGACCGGCAGGGCGATGACGTGCGGCAACATGATTTGGGACAGCACGGTATCGAGCGGGCAGGTGAGGAGCCGCTTGGTGGGCAGGACCCCGACCAGGCGGTTGGCCGCATCCACAACGTAGAAGTAAATGATGCCGCTGGTAATGCCGCTGTTGCGAATATCCTGGAGCGCCTGCTGCGCCGTGCAATCCTGGCGCAGCAAGTTAAAGCCCGTGTGCGCGCGGGACATGACGGGCTGGGCAAGGTGCTGGCTATCAGGCGTCATTTGTACAGAGGGGTTTGATGTCACAATAGCGCCACATGGAAACGAGAGTAGCGGAGGGGGCGGCGGCTGGCAATGGCCGCTTGCAATCTGGCCCGCCATCTGCTATCTGTAACCGCGTCTTATGCCATCATTTTCTTATGTAGCGCGGGATTCGGCCACCGGCCGGGAGATTCGCAGCAGCGTCGATGCTTCCTCGGAATCCAATGCCGTGGCGGCGCTCTTGAATCGCAACCTGATGGTGGTTTCCATCCAGGAAAAAATCTCCAAAAAAGGCCAAACCAGCGGCGGCAGAGTGCCCCTGGCCGATCTGGTCATGTTCACCCGGCAGTTGGCGACCATGGTCGATGCCGGATTGGCCATGGTGCAGTCCCTCCAGGCCCTGGCCGAGCAAACGGAGAATAAGGTGACGCGCGATGTCATTAAAGACATCACGACCCGCGTGGAAGGAGGCGACAGCTTCTCGGACGCCCTGCAGAAACATCCGAAAGTTTTCAATAAACTCTATTTTTCGATGGTGAGCGCGGGGGAAAAAGGCGGTTTGCTGGCGGAAATCCTGGCGCGCCTGGCCACTTACCTGGAGAACACGGCCCGCCTGCGCAAGAAAGTCAAATCCGCCATGATGTATCCGACCGTGGTGACGATTGTGGCCATTGGCATCACCATTTTCCTGCTGGTCAAGGTGGTGCCGGTTTTCGGCGACATTTACAGCCAGTTGGGCGGCCATCTGCCCGGGCCGACCCAGTTTCTGATCAAGATCAGCAATGCGTTGCAGCATTATTTCGTTTATTTCATCCTGGCCGCCGGCGGGATTGTGGGCGGCTGGCTTTACTATATCAAGACGCCGGCCGGGCGCGCTTTTTGGGACGCCAAACGGATCAAGCTGCCTATTTTCGGGTCAATCGCCCACAAGATTTGCCTGGCGCGTTTTGCCCGGACGATGGCGTCGCTGGTGCGCAGCGGCGTGCCCATCCTCGAAGTGCTGGGCATCGTGCAGAACACGGTCGGCAACGTGGTCATGGAGCAGGCCATCAAATCAGCGGCCACGGACATCGAGCGGGGCGAGGGGATTTCCAACGCCTTGAGCAAGCATCCGGTGTTTCCGACCATGATCATCCGCATGATGACGGCGGGCGAACAAACGGGCAAAATCGATGCGATGCTGGAGCGGGTGGCGGATTTTCTGGATGAAGAAATCGAGAACACGCTCAACGGGCTGACCTCCTTGATCGAGCCGCTGTTGATCGTCTTTCTGGGCGTGGTGGTGGGCGGCATCGTGATTTGCATGTTCCTGCCGATATTCAAACTGAGCGATTTGGTGTCCGGCAACAAAACTTGAGAACTGACGCAACACCGTTTTGGGGCGGGCTTGCTGTCGCCGGGGGCTTTCAATACCATTAAGGCATGGCAAAAGTGTTGTTGATAGATGATGAAGTGACCATGGTGCAGATGGTCGCCGAACTCCTGCGCAACGAAGGGCACGAGGTTTTTCCCTTCAGCACGTTCAACGCCGCCGTGGAAACGCTCGAGGCGCAGAAGCCGGAATTGGTCATCACGGATCTTTACCTGGACAAAACCCGCACGCACGGGCTGGAGATTTTGCAAAAGGCGCGCGCGCTGACCCCCCCTTCGACCGTCATCGTCATCACCGCTTATGCCACCATCGAAACGGCGGTGGATGCAATGAAGAAAGGGGCGTTTGATTATTTGGAGAAGCCCTTCAAGGTGGAGGACCTGCGCTTGTGCGTCCAGCGGGCGCTCTCCTACAACGAGGCCATCTCCGAAAACGTCTATCTGCGCAAACAACTGAAGAAGAAGTACCAGTTCAACCAGCTCATCGGCAACTCGCCGCAGATGCAGGAAGTCTTCAAGATGATCGAGCGCGTGGCCGACACCGACAGCACCATCTTGATCCTGGGCGAAAGCGGCACGGGCAAGGAGCTGGTCGCCAAAGCGCTGCACTTCAACAGCCGCCGCCAGTTTGCCCCCTTCATTCCCATCAATTGCAGCGCCCTGCCCGAGAACCTGCTGGAGTCCGAGTTGTTCGGCCATTGCAAAGGCGCTTTCACCGGCGCGATCAACGACAAAAAGGGGCTGTTCCAGGAGGCCGACGGCGGCACGATTTTCCTCGATGAAATCGGCTCCATGCCGCCGGTTTTGCAAAGCCGCCTTCTGCGCGTCTTGCAGGACAAGGAAGTGCGGCGCGTCGGCGACAATGTTCCGGTCACCGTCAATGTCCGCGTGCTGGCCGCGACCAACGAGCCGCTGGAAAAGAAACTCAAGGATGGCACCTTCCGCGAGGACCTTTACTACCGCCTCAATGTCATTCCAATCATGCTACCCAACCTGCGCGAGCGGCGCGAAGACGTGCCGGTGCTGACCATGCATTTCCTGCGCGGCAAGGTCAATGCGCGCACGGGCAAGCTCTTTCAAATCACGCGCAAAAGCCTGGAGGTTCTGACCGCGCACGACTGGCCCGGCAACGTTCGCGAACTGGAAAACGCCATCGAGCGCGGGTGCGCCTTGTGCGAAGAGGGCGTCATCCGCGTGGCCGATTTGCCTCCCGCCATACATCGCGACGCCTCCAGCGACAGCGCGGAGGATTTGGTGGAAGTGCCCCAGGATGAGACGACCACGGCCAGCGCGCCCACCGCGCCCAAGCCCGGTCACACGCCCGGCGGCCTCAACCAGCCCATTGGCATGCTGCGGGATTTCCTGCGCGAACAGGAGTTGACCTACGTCAACCGCGCCCTGGCCCAAACGGGCGGGGACAAGGAAAAGGCGGCCGAGTTGCTCGGCGTCAGCGTGGCCACGATCTACCGCAAACTGGCCGAGGAAGAAATGGGCGCCGCTCCCCGTTAGGTCGACAATTCGGAGATTTTTGCCGCGATCCCGGCCGGGTTTTTCAGAAGCGCCTCGCCCACCAGGATCGCCCCGGCCCCGGCGCGTTGCAGGCGCGCCACGTCTGCCCGGGTGTGAATGCCGCTCTCCGCGACCAGCAGAGCGCCCGTTCCAATCTTCGCGGCCAATCGTTCCGTCGTGCCAAGGTCCACCTTGAAGGTGTCCAAATCCCGATTATTGACGCCGATGAGGCGCGCGCCGACGGCCAGGGCGCGGTCCAGTTCCGCTTCATCGTGGACTTCCACCAGCGCGGCCAGTCCCGCCCCGGAGGCCAGGGCGTGCAAATGTTTCAGTGCGGTGTCGTCCAAAATCCTCACGATCAACAATATCGCGTCGGCCCCCATTTCCGCCGCCTCCAGCACCTGCCGTTCGTCAATAATAAAATCCTTGCGCAACAGCGGCAGCTTCACCGCCGCCCGCACCTGCCGCAAATGGTCTGCCGAACCCTGGAAGAATTTTTCATCGGTCAACACCGAAATGCAGGACGCCCCCGCCGCCTCATACTCCCGCGCGATCCGCGCCGGGTCGAAATCAGGCCGGATGATTCCGGCGGATGGCGAGGCTTTCTTGATCTCGGCGATCAAGGCCGGCGGCCCGTGGCGCGGCGATTGCAAGGCGGCGAGAAAATCGCGCCGACCGGGGAGCAGGGCCATGGCCTGTTGCAAATCGGCGCCCGACACGCGGATGGGAGGCAGCAGGGCAATCTCCCGTCTCTTTTGGGCCACGATGGTGTCAAGAATATTCATTGGCGCAAGGGGTTAATCTTCGTCTTTCACGCCAGCCATGCGTTTGGCGGGGCAGCCGGCGCGCAGCCAGGCGTTGACGAAGGGATCGAGATCGCCGTCCATCACCGCCTGCACGTTGCTGGTCTCGGCTCCGGTGCGCAGGTCCTTCACCATACGGTAGGGCTGGAAGACGTAACTCCGAATCTGGAATCCCCAGCCGATGGAGCCTTTTTCGCCGTAGAACTGCTCCAAAGCGGTTTTTTGTTCGTCCAGCCTTTTGGCGTAGATTTTTGAAATCAACATGCGCATGGCCGTGGCGCGGTTTTGATGCTGGGACCGCTGGTTCTGCGACGCGGCCACAATGCCGGTGGGCAGATGCGTGATGCGCACAGCCGTTTCCACTTTGTTGACGTTCTGCCCCCCTTTGCCGCCGGAACGGTAGGTGTCCACTTGCAACTCGGCTGGCGGCAGGACGATGTCCGAACTGGTTTCTTCGATTTCGGCAATGACATCGACGCTGGCGAAGCTGGTGTGGCGGCGTTTGTTGGAGTCAAAGGGTGAAATGCGCACCAGCCGGTGAACGCCTCGTTCCGCCTTGCAAAAGCCGTAGGCGTATTCGCCCTGCACAAGCATGGTGGCGCTTTTCAACCCGGCGCTTTCGCCGGGCAGGGCGTCGGTGACCTCGGCCTCCCAGCCGCGGGCTTCGCACCAGCGCTGGTACATGCGCAGGAGCATCTGGGCCCAATCGCATGCCTCCGTGCCGCCTGCGCCGGCGTTGATGCTCAGGATGCAATTGTTCCGGTCATGCGGCCCGGTCAGGAAAACCTTCAATTCCAGGCTGTCGAGGTCCCGGCAAAACTGGGACAATTCGCGGCCCATTTCCGTTTCGTGGCGGGTTTGTTCGGCGGGCGGCTCCTCCTGGGCCAGCTCCAGCATGACCCGGAAATCATCAATTTGGCGCTCGGCCTTGAGGACAGGCTCGGTTTTCTTGCGCAGGGTATTGGCCTCGTCGATGAGGCCCTGGGCTTTCTCGCGATTGTCCCAGAAGTTCTCGCGAGCCATCAAGGCATCCAGCTCTGCTAGCCGTTTCTGCACACCCGGCAAGTCAAAGAAACCTCCGCAAATGGGCGACTTTATCCGCGGCAACCGGCAACTGCTCTTTGATGGTCTCGAACATAGATGATTAGCATACAGGACAACCCCCCAATGTCCAAACCGCAAATCAACCCCCCTCGCCCCGAGGTGAAATCTCCAATCTCCAATTTGAAATTCAAACACCCGTCGCCCCGCGCACGCCCGTGCCGTGGCCTCATTCTTAAAAAATTGCCACGCTTTGTCCACAAGTACGCTGTTATGCGGGCTTGACCACCTTATGGACTTGGATGGATAAACCTCGCCGGGACAGCATGGCTGGGACGACGTGGAACAGGAGGGAGTAATTTTGACCCGTTCTCGCACGCATTTGCCTGGCCGGCTCTGCTCTTTTGTGGTAAATCATCTTTCGGATGAAGCGGGAGAAACATTTGCAAAGGCTAATTTTGCTGCATGTCCGAGACGGAAAGCCGCCACCGGAGCTTTCCAGTTATTCCGAGCAAGAAATTATTTATAATGGGGCATTGCTCATTCAGGACGGTTACGTTGACGGGCATGTGACTCTTAACGCCAGTGGGATTCCTGTCGCAACTTCTATCACGATGCTTTTTTCTAAGGGGCACGATTTCCTCGATGAAATTGATCCAATGCACCAACCAGCGACATCAACTCAAGCAGCCACAAAAGCTAATGTATCTCCAAAAGTTCACGTAACAAGCAAAGTACCAGATGACACCAAAAAACTGTTGGAAGAAGCCGTGGGGCACCTTCAAGTGGAACATCGACAGGATCTAGACGACGCTATCCGGAATCTCAGATTCAAGCTGGCGAATCAAGGCATCAGTCGCTCAGGCGCTGCGAATCAGCAAATGGTCCAAGCCTTCTGTGCAAATTTTGATGCTTTCACATCTCGAATTTGCATCGAAGCCACACGAATTCTCGAGCCCTTGCCCGACAAGATGGGAACTGAACAGGATATTATCAGAATACTGGAAGCCATTCTGGATGCCACCGCTCAGGGCGATTTACAGTGCCTTCTCGGCTTAATAGAACCTTCAAAACTCGCATTCGTAACAACCACCAAATTCCAGGAGCATTGCAGGCAAGCAAGGGCTAAACTGGCCACCGAGATGAAGATATTTTGCAGAGGAGTTAAAGGAAGGAGGGCAGAGGTGGCCCAACCGTTAATCAGTCCAGATGGTTCTGTTGCTTCTCATGTTGCCGGTAAAGAGCCTTTTTCAGGCCAATGTATCAATCCGGCGTTTCTGGCCATTCTTCGCGGCAGTTCCATGTTTTTGCCCCCCATATTTCTGCCATTCCCTTTTGAGATGGCTAAATCTATACAGCTTCTCACAAGGCCAAAAGACGAAAATCGACAACATGTTGCCGCTCTGTTGCCGATTGTGTTGCCAACTAAGTGCTTGACTATAAAGGATGTAGCCGATGTTGCCAGACCTATCATCCATATCTTGCGTGTTTTGCGTCTCCTCGCGGCAACTTCATGTTTTTACCCCCCGTTTCTCCCGTTCCCTTATCAGATGGCTAAGTTTATACACCCCCCATCGACACAGCGAAATGACGAAAAGCGGTTACATGTTACCGGTCTGTAACTTTTCGTGTTACCGGCTAAGTCCTTGACCATCAACACTTGTAACTGTGTTTCCCCTTTTCCAGACCTATCTATCAATCTGGCAGAAACCCTCCATGACGAACGGCTGGCTGGCGTCATTGGTCATTTGGACATTGACCCGGCAGCTTTCGGGCTTGATTGGTCATTAGGATTTCGTCATTTGACATTCCTCTTCATGTGGTTGTGACGGCTCCGTGCCGGGTTGTGTCGGCATTTGTGACGGGTTCACCCATGCATAACCCATTGATTATCAACAAATGTTACGGTGTGACGGCTCCAGACCCCTGGACGCCTCGCCCCAGGAGCTGGTTTGGGGGCTGTCCTAATCCTAATCTTAATCTTAATCCTAATCAGTGCATGACATTCGACCCCTCAGCGGCGCCACCCTGCCAGACCCGCCAGCGCTTCGCAGATTTCTCGGATTTCTCGATAAATTCTCGGGGGGTGGTATAGGGGGGTATCCATCGCCGGAAGTTCATCATTCCGGCTAATTTGGGGTAATTCACGAGGGTAATTCGTGCTAAAATACAAAATCATTTATCTTGGTTGCCCTTGCTGCCCCCTCATTGACACGCCGCCCGCCTGCCGATATTCTTGCCCGGTCAGAATGGCGCGTTCGTCTATCAGTTAGGACACGGCCCTCTCAAGGCTGAAAGACGGGTGCGATTCCCGTACGCGCTACCATTCTTAAAGTCAGAAACTATGCGAGATGGTCGGAGAACCTTGGCGGTCTGCGCCGCACTGGCCGTGGGAACACTGCTGCTCTACGCTCCGGTTTTATGTTTCGATTTCATCACCTGGGATGATCCCCTCTACGTTGTCAACAACTTCCATCTGCAACGCGCCCCGGGCTGGCACGGACTGGCATGGTGCTTTACGAGCTATGGCGGCAATTGGATCCCGATGGTGTGGCTGTCCTACATGCTGGATTATCAATTCCACGCGCTCAATCCGGCCGGGTATCATGCCACCAATGTCCTGCTGCATGCTGCCAACGCCATGCTCCTGTTTCTCGTTTTGAAACGGATGACCGGCGCGTTTTGGCGCAGCGCCATGGTCGCGGCGCTTTTCGCATGGCATGCGACGCATGTCGAATCGGTGGCCTGGATTGCGGAACGCAAGGATGTATTGAGCACTTTCTTCTGGATGTTGACCCTGTGGGCCTACCTCAATTTTGCCGGCAAAGGGGGGTTGGGCAGGTATTTTCTAATTTTAATGTTTTTTATCCTTGGCTTAATGGCAAAACCGATGTTGGTAACCCTGCCCTTTGTGTTGTTGCTGCTGGACTGGTGGCCGCTCCGCCGTTTCCAATCGAAAACTCCCGCGGGTGAAATGAAGCCGGAGGGCTTGGCTTGCGCTGTAAAAACGGGCCGGCAATTGGTGCTGGAAAAGATCCCCCTGTTCCTTTTGGCGGGCGGCTTCAGCACGCTGACGGCGCTTATACAAAGCCGGTTCGGCGCCACCACGGCACTGTCATTTCTGCACTTGATGCCGCGATTGGAGAATGCATTGGTTTCCTATTGCCGGTACATCAAGAAGACGATATGGCCTGCCAACCTTTCAATCATGTATCCCCTGCACATTGCATGGCCTGCGGTCGATATTGCTGTCGCCATCCTCTTCCTGGTGGCCATCACGGATGTTGCGATTCGCTTCCGTAAAAAATTCCCTTATTTGATGGTGGGTTGGTTGTGGTATTTGGGCACGTTGGTGCCGGTGATCGGCTTGGTGCAAGTTGGGGCGCAAGGGATGGCGGACCGATATACTTACATACCTTCGATCGGCCTCTTTATCATGGGGTGCTGGGGTGTTTTTGATCTGGCGCAATCCTGGGTGCGCGATCATGAAATCCTGAGGAGCCACGAACAATGGATCTCAGGCGGCTTATGCCTGGCAACGCTTGTTCTCTGCAGCGTGGCCACCGGCAGGCAACTGCAATATTGGCGGGACGGCGGCACGCTTTTTGCCCGCGCCCTTGCCGTGGACCCCAACAACTATAGCGCCCTCAATACTTACGGGCTTTATCTCTGTGACCACGGATCGATGCCGGAGGCGCTTGTCCACTTGCGAAAGGCCGTCCAAATCAATCCCAAAGGCTCCACCGGACATGCCACTCTGGGCTACGCACTTTACGCCGCGGGCCAGCGCGATGAGGCCGCCGCCGAACTTCGCGCCTCTCTTAAAATTCAGCCTGACTTGGCCTCGTCGTACTACGAGCTGGGTTGTATCTCGCTGGACAAAAACCTGCCAGGGGAAGCCATGGCGGAACTCAGCACCGCTCTGCATTATGAGCCGGATAATCCCCTCACACTTTGCATGATGGGCAAGGCTTTGGGCATGCAAGGCAGGCTGGAGGAGGCGCAGGCGCGGTTACTCGAGGCGCTGCGCCAGTACCCCCAATATGCCGAGGCCCATTTTCAACTGGCCCGGACGCTTGTCATGCAACACAAAACCACGGAGGCCATCGCGGAATACCGGACGGCGCTTCGGCTGCAACCGGCCATGCCTGAAGCGTTGAACAATCTGGCCTGGATTCTCGCGACCAATCTCCATGCGGAAATTCGCAATGGGGCCGAGGCGGTGCAGTTGGCCGGCCGCGCCTGCGCGCTGACCCGGGACTCACAGCCGGTGTTGATAGGGACACTGGCCGCCGCTTACGCCGAGGCCGGGCAATTCGACGAGGCCGTCGCAGCTGCACAGAAGGCCCATGATCTTGCCGTGGCGCAAGGCCTTGACGAGGTGGCGGCCAAGAATGCCAAACTGCTGGAACTTTTTCGCTCCCGCCGTGCTTACCATGAATAATCCCGGGACGAGTTTATCATTTCCACCGGGACATGGAATCGCGCGCCGGAACACCCGCCTCGTAAAGCTTGAGTTCCGACTGCAAATGCCCCGCCAGCGGGTCGTTCTTTCGCTTGACAGCTAACTCTAATCCGCGCCGGGCTGTAGAGATCGCCTCCTTGAAGTTTCCTGTCTCCGCCTCAGCCGCTGCCTGCGTTTGCAGCAGGATTGGATTCTCGCGCCCCGCCAATACGCCGGCCTGTTGGGCCAGGGCCAGGGCTTTGGCTCCATCCCGCAGGGATGAGTCGGATGCAGTCGCCAGCAGCCACGCCAGATCGTTGCAGGTTTCAGCGTCAGGAGGATCAGTTTCCACTGCCTTCTGGAAAGAGACCATGGCTTCCTTCAGTTGCCCCTTTTTGGCAAAAGCGATTCCCAGGTTCTTTTGCTCCCCGATAAAAGCAGGTCCGAGCTGCACCGCCTTTTGGAGGTGCGCGATGGCTTCGTCCACCATTCCCTTCTTCAACAAAATGACGCCCAAGTCGTCATTAGCCGAAGCCATGTCTGGTTCGATGGCCAGCGCCTTTTGATATTCGGCAATGGCTTCGTCCGCCTTCCCCTCCCGGGCAAGAGCCTCGGCAAGACTGTTGTGC
Source organism: Limisphaerales bacterium (assembly GCA_052325505.1). Classification (GTDB taxonomy): domain Bacteria; phylum Verrucomicrobiota; class Verrucomicrobiia; order Limisphaerales; family Palsa-1400; genus DASRLE01. The sequence continues at coordinate 18,058 of JBKQUS010000174.1, read as the reverse complement.
GTTAATGCGAAACCCGGGTTGATTTCGAGTTCCTTTCTGTATTGCGCGATCGCTTCGTCCATCCGTCCCAGCCGGAAAAAGCTGGCGCCGAGGTCGTAGTGGACTCCTGCAAACTTCGGATCAAATTCCAGCACCTTTTGCAAATGAGCAATGGCTTCATCCGTCCGGCCATTCTCAAGAGCGGCCGCGCCGAGGCTGGCGTGGGCCAGCAATGAATTGGGATTCCGGCGAAGGGTTGTTTGCCAGAGTGTTTCAGTGTCGGCATACATCCCGCTCTGCTTCCAAGTCAGTGCTCCCAGGGTCATGAGCAACGCCGCGCACACCACCGGCCGAAAAAAAGGCTTCCCCGCCGCAACCCGGCCCAGTCCAATCTCGATTCCTGCCGCCGCCAGCGCCATCGGCCCGATGCAGGCCAGATATTGGTAATGATCCGCCACAAACGAGTAGGCAAATGTATAAACCATGATGAATCCCAACAGCGGACTTAGCGTCAATACAAAGAATGCCACGGCCACCTCCACTCCTCGTCCCGTCCATCGCCGCGCCCGCCAAATCACCACCCCCAGCGCCACCGATGCCAACAGCCAGGCGTAAGCGCGCGGATCAGATGTCGAAATCGTCCAGCGCGGATAGTTGACCGTCAGATTTGCCGGCCATAGTAGTTTGCCCGCGTAAAACCATGGCGCCCGGCTTGCAACAAGCACGCGCTCCACCGGCCCGATCCAAATCGATGTGGCGGGCTGCGGACCTTGATGGTGGCGCTCCCACCACATCGACACCACACCCATGCCAATTCCCATTGCCATAAACGGCGCCACCTGCGCCAGCCGCCGCCAGTTGACCGGCATTTTTTCCAGCCACAGAATCAAAAGCAGTGCTGCTGGCAGAGTGCAGGCCGTCGTCTTGGCCGACAACGACAAGGCGTAAAAGAGCAGTGCCAATGCGTAAGATCGCCACGGGTGTCTGCATTGTGCGTCAATGAACTTGATCCAGGCCAAAAGTGTGAGCAGAAAGAAAAAGCCCATCAGAACGTTTTTACGCTCGCTGATCCACGCGACGGACTCCACCTGCACCGGATGCAGGGCGAAGATTGCCGCTGCCAGCCACGCACCCGGCACGCGCAACCGGGTTAGCAGCCGCCACAGCAGCAGCGCATTGGCGGTGTGCAGCAGGATGTTGATCAGGTGGTAACCCGCGGGATTTAAGCCCCACAGGGCGTGTTCCACGTAAAAGGTGGTGTAGGTCAGCGGAAAATATTGCGAGGGCGATTCGAACGAAAACCAAATCCGCCGCAAACCATCGGACGCAGCCAGCAATGGGTTGTTGGCGACATAAAGATCATCGTCCCAGACGAACCCCGCAGGCAATGCCGGCCCATAGGCAACGAGAGTGGCCACCACCAGCACCAATCCAAACAGCCAGCCATGACGCCACGAAGACGGCAGAAATCCCGCCATGCCGCGGTTTTCCTTCGCCATCTCATCCATCATAACAGGTCAAGCCCGTCATCGCTGATTCTGTCCTCCAATTGTCAATTATAAAATATCCTCATCAGCCGTAGCCGAACGTCCGGCAGTACTTTGCCAGGCCCTCCTGCAGCGGAGCCAGCGCTTCGGCATAATGTTCCCAACGCCCCATGGCCCGGGTGTAAATCGGCTTCGTTACGTCATTGTAGGTCGGCGCGTCCAGGTACTTGCGGCGCGCCGTTTCATAATAAGTCGCCTGACCCTCATGCCACGGCAACCCCAGAAAATTCGTGATCCGCCTTCCCTCGCCTTCCAGATTGCCGACCACATCCTCGTAGCGCGTTTCAATCCAATCGAAGCCGCCCAACTCCCGCACGCGCAACCAGGCATCCATGCAGTCGGAATAGTACCGGGCTGTCCGCTCCAAACTGAAGAAGTTGACGCTCGCCAGGGTCAGGAAGGGGAGGTTTTGAAAGTAGGAACTGATGACAATGTCCCGCGGATCGCGCAAGGCGACGACGACTTTCGATTGGGGAAAAAAGCGGAGCCAAACATGAAGCCACGGCATCGTGGCGGGGTTTTTATCCAGCAACAACCTGGCGCCCGGATTTTCCCCCGTCTCGCGCAGGAGACTTTTGAAATAGCGGCCGGTCATTTGGGCGCGCCCGGCCGCGGCAAGGCTGTCCAGGGATTCGGCCGTCAGCCTCCGGGCCGGCGGCGACGGGCAAAGCGGGCCCAACACTTCCTTCCTGAAAGAATCCAGTTCGTCAAATACAAGAATCTCCGGATGAGACCCGAGAATCTGCTCGATGAGGGTCGTGCCGCTGCGCGGCGCGCCGCCCAAAAACGCCAGGGGATGCGGGCAGGGTGTGGCGGCGGATTCCTCGCGCCAGCGCCGCAGCATCTCCGGCGTCAGCGCCGCCAGCACCTCGCGCCGCTCGCCGTTCATTTTGTCATACGCCCGTTCGAGCGCGCCCGTGTCCGCCATTTGACGGCGCAGTGTTTTGGCCTTGCTGAAATGGCTGAATGCCTCCTCGTATTGTCCGAGCGCATCCAGCACGATCCCCAGCAGATGAGTGGCGTTGAATCGAACATCCAGCGACAACGAAGGATCGCCTGTGATCAGGTTGCGCAAGGCGGTTTCCGCTTCCTTGTTGAGTCCCTTGCATTGCAATAAATAGGCCTTGAAATACAGAATCCGGCCATCCTTTGGACGCTGGGCCAGACAGGTTTCGGCATATTCCCATGCTTCATCCAGGCGATGATTCCGCTCCAACCACGATGCCAGAGTCATGCGCGCGTCGAACGATGAAGGGTCCGCAGCCACGGCGCGCTTGAAGCAAGCAGAGGCCTGTTCCAGGCGGCGCATGTGATAAAACTGTGTGCCGATGGAAACGAGCAAAACAGCATCGTTGGGTGACAACTCCATCGCGCGCCGAAAGGCCTCATCGGCCTGCGCGAAATCCAGATCGCCCGCCGCCGCGCTGCCCAATTCGAGCCACAATTGCGTGACGCCCGGAAAAAATTGGACCAGATCACGGTAGCCGGCCTGCGCGGCGGCATGGCGCCCGGCGCGCAGGGATAGTTGCGCATTTTGCCATGCCGCCATGGCTTGGGGTGAGCGCTTTATCCTGGCCAAATCATCCGGCGATTCACTTTTATCACTATTTATCACGCATTTCCTCAGTTGAATAAAAATGTTCCCAATCACCCGTAATTGAATGCCCGACAGTATTTCGCCAAACCCTCCTGCAGTGGAGCCAGCGCCCCGGCATAATGTTTCCATCGCCCCACCGCCGTGTTATAAACAGGCTTTGTCACTTCATTGTAGGTCGGCGCATGGACGAACGTGTGGCCCGCCTTTTCATAATAACTTGCTTGGGCCTGATGCCACGGCAATCCCAGGAATTTCGTCAACCGTTGTCCCTCCCCTTCCAAATTGCCGATCACATCCTCGTAGCGCGTTTCAACCCATTCGAAGCCGCCCAACTCGCGCAGGCGCAACCACACATCCATGCAATCGGCATAGAACCTGACTGTCCGCTCCAAGCTGAGGAAGTTGACATTGGCCGCGGTCAACGGGAGGTTTTGGAAGAAGCAACTGATGATGATGTCCCGCGGATCGCGCAAGGTGATGATGACTTTCAACTGGGGAAAGAGGCGGAGCCAGATGTGCAGCGAAGCCGTCAGGGCGGGATTTTTATCCAGCAACAACCTGCCATGCGGCCCTTGATCCATGTCGCGCAGGAGACTTTTGAAATAGCGGCTGATCAGCCGGGAGCGCGCGCTGGCGCCGAGGGCGTCCAAGGTCTTGAAGGTCAACCCCCTGGCCGGGGGCGGCGGGTGAAGCGTATTCAGCAACTCTTGCACAAAGCCGTCTGGCTCGTCGAATGCAATAATCTCCGGATGCGCCCCAAGTATCTGTTCAATGAGAGTCGTGCCGCTGCGCGGCGGGCCGCCAAGAAATGCCAAGGAATGTGGATATGGGGAGGAAGCCGATTCCTCACGCCAGCGCCGCAGCGTCTCCGACGTCATTTCCGCCAGCAACTTGCGCCGCGCGCGGTCCACTTGGTCATAAGCCGATTCCAGCGCAGCCGTGTTCGTCATTTGGCGTAGTTGGTTCTTGGCGTTGCCAAGCCAAGACATCGCCTCGGCGTATTGCCCCAAGGCGTCCAGCACAACGCCCAAAAGGTGATTGGCGGATTGTCTTACATTCGAATCCAAGGAGCCGGTATTGAGCAGGTCGCGCAAGGCAGTTTCGGCCTCCCCATTGAGTCCCCGGCGATGCAGCAGAAACGCCTTGAAATACAGCGCCCGGCCATCCTTGGGATGCCGGCCCAGGCAAGCCTCGACACATTTCCATGCCTCATCCAGGCGACGATCCCGCTCGTACCACGCCGCCAGACTCAGGCTGGCGTGGACCGATGCAGGGTCCGCCGCTGCCGCGCGCTCGAAACAGGCACACGCCTGGTCCATGCGGCGCAGGCGATGGTATTGCTGGCCGATGGAAACGAGCAATGTGGCATCGCCGGAGGCCAGTTCCGCCGCGCGCTGGGACGCCTGGCTGGCCAGCGTGAAATCCAGATCGCCCGCCGCCGCGAGGCCCATTTCGGCCCATAACTGGGAGACGCCGGGGAATTGTTTGACGAGATTGCGGTAGCTTGCCAGGGCGTGGCCATGCTGGCCATTGAGCAGGTATCGTTGCGCATTTTGCCAGGAAGCTTCGGCTTGGGGTGATCGCCGTAATTTTGCGAGGTCGTCCAGCGTGTCGTTTTTGGCGCTTTTCATCATGAACTTTTTGGCGGTCCAGTGAAAGTGTATGGCTCCGCGGCGTCGTTCGCAATGTAAAACGCTCCATTTCGTCGGAAGGCATAACTCAGATCACAGTTGAAAAGTCGTTTGAATTTTGGCATCAGTTCTCACCCTTATGCAATTGACCGTTGGTTTTCGGGAATGTCTGTGTGTGGCCCTGATCGTTGGCAGTCTGCCCTGCATGGCGCCCGGCGCTGCAAATGACGCTGCCGCGGTCGCTGCCCAATACCATTGCGCCGGTTGCGCGCAATTGACCGGCAACACAAACCTTTCGACTCTGCAAAAGGCCCTCGCCTTGCCTTCGGCGGACCCGGTTTGGAAACTGGCCCGGCAAAGATTCTCCAAGGCGCTGGCCGGAGGCCTGAACCTGGAAACAAATCCTTCCACGGCCTCCTTGATCGAACCTCTGTTGAGCGATATTCTGCAAAGGGAATCCTTGGGGGTCTTCTCCTGCTCAATGAACTCTCCCGGTTTTGTCCTGGCCCTTCGGTTGGATGCAAAGCGCGCGCAAGTGTGGCAGGCTAATCTCGGCCAGGCGTTCGGTGGACCCGGCGAAAAATGGACGGCGGAAGAATTCAATGGATGGCGGTGGAAGATCGGCACGTCAGATTCATTTTGGATTATGCCTGCCCGCGATTGGCTGCTGGTTGGCCGGGGCGATGCCCTTTTGCCGGTGCAAGCTGAGTATCTGCGGCAGGTGAGCCGTGAGGGGCGGCCCGAACCGGCTTTGGCGGACAAGTGGCTGGAGGCGGACGTGGATTGTGCGCGCCTGGCCGGTTGGCTGCCGGATTGGATGCGCCTTTTGAAACCGGCGCGTATCAAGCTCATTGCCACCAGCGAAAGGGACAACCTGCACATAACCGCCCGGATGATTTATCCGGAAGCCATACTGTGGGAACCCCGCTCCTGGCAGATGCCGACCGAGCTTGCGCAAGGGCCGATCATCAGTTTCACCGCCGGGCAAAATATCGGGGCGTTTCTGAATTTGAGCCCGGCTTTCTCCCAGCTTGACGGTGATCCGTTGACCAATCAATTCTGCGCCTGGGCGCTGCATGGCTTGCCTTTGCTGACTTATATGTCCTGGCCGGTGGCGGACGTCACAAACACTTTGCAGGAGGTGTCAACCGAAGCGATGACCGCTCTCAATCCCGAGTTGAAAAAATTCAACGGCACCGAACTGGTTTGGCAGGAGGATCGGCGAAAGCTTGTGTTGTCGAACTTGCGGGTGATATTGCCCTCCTTGGAGGCTGTTCATAATCAGGAGGGAGATTTTTTGCTGTTATCCGTGTTTCCATTTTCGTCCCCGACCGGGCCCGCGACAAACGAGTTATGGAAACAGATCAAGGGCCGCACCAACCTGGTTTATTATGATTGGGAACTGACCGGGGCGCGATTGCAAGATTGGCGGTTGCTTGGCCGCATGCTGCTGACCCGAACGCGGACGCCGACACCCGGCGTTCTGCGTGCAAGGATGGTTGAAGATAAATGGTTGGGGGACCTCGGTTTTTTTGAGGGCAAGACAATCACCGAGATCACACGCCCTGCGCCCAACGAGTTGTCCGTGGTTCGCAACGCGCCGGTTGGTTTGACCGGGATTGAGATATTCCTGCTTTCGGATTGGTTGAGCACCTTTGGCTCTCCGCCGGTTGAGTCTCGACTACCGGCGCCCTGAGCCTTAAGCTTGCTCCATGCAATTCCAAATCATCTTCAATCCGATCAGCGCGGCGGAGCTGGCCCGGATGCCGCGCGAACTGCAGCTTCACATCCTCGGCGAATTTCGCGGCCTGCCCCAGGAAGTTCTCAAGAGCGATTTGCATCATTTCGGCAAATTGGAGCGCGCAGGCAAAACCCTGCACCGCTTTCGCCTGGGCGATTACCGCGTCTATTTCGAGCGGCACGAATTGGGCGTGGTTGTCCATCGCATCCTGAGTCGCAACACGCTCAAGGATTTTCTCTTTCGCTCCAGCCTGCCAACCGGGGAGGACGAAGCGCTGCAGGAGAATCCGAAGTTCTGGGAAATGATCGAATCAGCCCGTCTCGACTCCTCGAAATCGTAGCATGCCGCGACTCTCTGTCGGTCAGACGCCGATGTCTTCGTTCCACAACTGCGGATTTTTGGCGATGAACTCGCGCATCAGCCGCACGCATTCCTCGCTTTGGACGACTTCCACCTTGACGCCGTTGGCCCGCAGATGTTCTTCCGCTCCCATGAAGGTCACGTTCTCGCCCACCACCACGCGCGGTATGGCATAGAGCAAAATGGCGCCGCTGCACATCGGGCAGGGCGAGAGCGTGGTGTAGATGGCGCAGCGTTTGTAAACCGACGCGCGTTGCCGGCCCGCGTTTTCAAGGCAGTTCATCTCGCCGTGATGAATGACGCTGCCTTTTTGCACGCGTTGATTGTGGCCGCGGCCAATGATTTTTCCGTCGCAGACCAACACCGAGCCGATGGGTATTCCGCCCGCGGCCAGTCCCTTTTTGGCTTCATCGATGGCAGCTTGTAAGAATGGGTCCATAAGATTCAGGGGTTCATGATTTCTTTGTAGCTTTCCGGCCGGCGGTCCCGATAGAACTGCCAGACGTCGCGCACTTCCCGGATCTTGTCCAAATCCAGGTCGGCCACGACCAATTCGTCCTTGTCGCGGCTGCCAACGGCCAGCATCTGGCCGCGGGGATCGCAGAAATAGGATTGACCATAAAATTCGCCGATGGACCACGGTTTTTCCACCCCAACGCGGTTGACGGCGGCAATGAAATATTGGTTGGCCACGGCATGGGCCGGTTGTTCGAGGCGCCAGAGATACTCGCTCAACCCCGCGACGGTGGCCGACGGGTTGAAGACGATTTCAGCGCCGTTCAAACCCAGGCAGCGGGCGCCCTCGGGAAAGTGGCGGTCGTAACAAATATAAACGCCAATTTTGCCGACAGCCGTTTGAAACACCGGATAGCCCAGGTTGCCCGGCCGGAAATAGAATTTCTCCCAAAACCCCGGCGCGCAATGAGGGATGTGGCTCTTGCGGTATTTGCCCAGGTATTTGCCGTCGGCATCGATGACTGCGGCGGCGTTGTAGTAGATGCCCGTCCCTTCGACCTCGTAAATTGGCACGATCAGCACCATGCCCAGCCGCCGCGCCGTTTCACACATCAGTTGGATGGTGGGGCCGTTGGGGATGGGTTCGGTGGTGCCATACCAATGCGCCTTTTGTTCGGCGCAAAAATAGGGGCCGTAAAAAATCTCCTGCAGGCAAACTACCTGGCAACCCTTTTTTGCGGCCTGTTCAAGGAAGCCAATGTGCTTCTCGACCATGGCTTTCTTGATGACATCCAGGGGAGCGGTGCCTTCATGGGTACAGGTGGTTTGAATTAATCCTCCGCGAACAATTCTTGGCATATTCCAGTACTGAGTATCCGCTGCCGGAGCGCGTCAACTTCGCGGCAGCACATTTTTGTTCTGGCTTGACGCCGCCTGTTGATTTAGAATGCCGCAGTCGTTCGGAATTGGAAGTCAAATTTATGCCAACACTTGCCACGACAGTTGATGGACTGAAACTGAAGAACCCGTTCGTCATCGCCTCGGGCCCGCCAGGCACAAACCTCAACGTCATCGGCAAGGCCTTCAAGGAAGGATGGGGCGCCGTCATCGCCAAAACGGTCAGCCTCGATGCCTCCAAGGTCATCAACGTCTCGCCCCGCTACGCCAAATTGATGGCCGACGATGGCAAGGAAGTCGTCGGCTGGGAAAACATCGAATTGATCAGCGACCGGCCCTTTAAAATCTGGGTTGAGGAATTCAAGAAATGCAAGGAACTGTTTCCGGACGGTGTTTTGATTGCCTCCATCATGGAGGAGTATCGCAAGGACGCTTGGATCGAAATCGTGGAGCGATGCCAGAACGCCGGCGTGGATGGTTTTGAGCTGAATTTCTCGTGCCCGCACGGATTGCCGGAAAGAAAAATGGGCGCGGCCATGGGGCAGGACTGCGACATCCTGGAGGAGGTGTGCGGCTGGGTCATGAGCGCGGCCAGGAAGCCCGTTTGGGCCAAGATGACTCCGAACATCACCCGCATCGAAGACCCGAGCCGGGCGGCCTTGCGCGCCGGCTGTCAGGGTGTCAGCGCGATTAATACGATTCGTTGCGTCATGGGCATCAACCTGGACACGCTGCGTCCGGAACCGTCCGTCGAAGGTTACAGCACGCCGGGAGGCTATTCCTCGAAGGCCGTCCGCCCGATCGCCCTGCGCATGGTCATGGAAATCGCCCAGCTTATCCGCCAGGAATTCGCCGGCCGTTCCCTCTCCGGCATCGGCGGCATTGAAACCGGAGGCGACGCCGCCCAATTCCTTTTGGTGGGCGCGGACACGGTGCAGGTTTGCACGGGCGTCATGAAATTCGGCTATGAGTGCATCAAGCCCATGTGCGAGGAATTGCTGGCCTTCATGGCCAAACACAAATTCGAAACCCTGGCCGACGTCAAGGGCAGGAGCCTTCCCTTTTTCACCACCCATGCTGATCTCGTCCTCCGTCAAGCCGACCGCAAGGCCGCCCTGAAAGCCGCCGTGCAAAAGAAAGTGGTCAGCGCTGACAGCGAATGGAGCGGGGATTCCTTCGTCCAACAATCCGACGCGCTATCAAAGGGCTGATGCACACCACCCCCTGTCCTTTCTTCATCAACGGCGAATGGGTTGAATCCAAATTAGCCGGCACGCCGGTCCATAATCCGTCCACCGGCGAGGTCATCGCCCAATGTCCCGCCGGAGGGGCGTCTGAAGTTGGCGCAGCAGTGGAAGCCGCCGCCGCCGCGTTCCCGGGTTGGTGGGAAACCCCGGCCGTGGAGCGGGTCCGCATCCTTTTCAAGTTCAAGGCGCTTTTGGAGGAGCATTTTGAAGAACTCATCCGGCTCAACACCCGCGAACACGGCAAGACCTTGGGCGAATCGCGCGGGGACGTGAAGCGCGGCATCGAAATGATCGAATTCGCCTGCGGCATTCCTTCGCTGCTCATGGGGGAAAGCCTGGAAAATCTCGCCCGGGGCATCGACTGCGAAACGGTTCGCCAGCCGCTGGGGGTGTGCGCCGGCATCACGCCCTTCAATTTTCCCGCCATGGTCCCCCTGTGGATGTATCCGGTGGCGCTGGCTTGCGGGAACACGTTTGTCTTGAAGCCCAGCGAGAAAGTCCCGCTGACGGCCATTCGCATTGTCGAGCTGTTGCGCCAGGCGGGCCTGCCCAACGGCGTCTTGAACCTGGTTCATGGCGGACGCGATTGCGTTGATGCCTTGCTGACCCATCCCAAGATCAAGGCCATTTCATTCGTCGGTTCCACGCCCGTCGCCCGGCACATTTTCGAGGTGGGGACAAAGCACGGCAAGCGCGTGCAATCCAACGGCGGCGCGAAGAACTACATTTTTATCATGCCGGACGCCGACGTGGAGAACTCGACGCGCGGCCTGATCGAGGCCGCTTACGGTTGCGCCGGCGAACGCTGCATGGCCGGTTCGACGGCGGTGATGATTGGCGACGCCAACAAAACAGTCCTGCCCTCCATCCTGGATGCGGCCCGCGCCATCAAAATCGGCCCCACTGACCGCGAAGCCCAGCCGGACATGGGGCCGGTCATCACCCGGCAACACCGGGATCGCATCGTGCAATTGATCGACGCCGGCGCAAAGGAAGGCGCGAGAATTGCCGTCGATGGCCGCAGCGCGCAGGTGGCCGCGGCGCCGGACGGCTTCTTCGTGGGCGCCACTGTTCTCGACGACGTGCAAAACGGCATGACCGTGGCGCGCGAGGAGATTTTCGGCCCCGTGCTCAACGTCATGCGCTTTGCTGATTTGGATGCCGCCATCGAGCTGGCCAACCGTTCCCCTTATGGAAACGGCGCCTCGATATTCACGCGCTCGGGCAAGGCGGCGCGCGAATTCAAGCATCGCGTCAAAGCCGGGATGGTGGGCGTCAACATAGGTGTTCCGGCGTCGATGGCCTGGTTCCCGTTCAACGGCTGGGGCGAATCTTTTTTTGGCGATTTGCACATGCAAGGCAAGGAAGGCGTCCAATTCTTCACCCAACAAAAAGTGACCATGACCCGCTGGTTCAGCTACGGCGAAGGCGATATCTGGCACAGGTAGCGTGTTGTAATCCGCGCCTTTTCGCGGCAGGATCGTTTTATGATTTTCGGCGCTCACTGTTCCACGGCTGGCGGGGTGGCCCGGGCGCTGGAACGCGGGGCGTCCGTCGGCTGCGAAGTCGTCCAGATATTTGTCAAGAATAATATGCAGTGGCTGGGACGACCGCATTCCGCCGCCGACATTACGCAATTCAAGCGGGATAAAGCGCGCCTCGGGTTCGCCGCCGTTTTTGGGCACACGGGTTATCTGATCAATCTGGGTGCAGGCCCTTCCGCCAACCGCGCGAAATCCCTGCAATCGCTTATCCAGGAAATCACTTTCGCCGGGGCGCTGGGGTTGCCGTTTCTTGTCCTGCATCCGGGGGCGCATCTGGGCGCGGGCGAGAAGACCGGCTTGTGTCGGGTTGTGCAGGGGTTGGATGAAGCGTTGCGCGCCACCAAAGGGGCCAAAGTGCGGATCGCCCTTGAAAACACGGCGGGGCAGGGGAGTTGTCTGGGAAATCAAATTGAGCATCTGGCAGCCATTTATCATGGCGTCGAGAATCCCGGACGTCTGGGGTTGTGCATTGACACGGCCCATTTGTTCGCCGCGGGCTACGACATTCGAACCGGCTGCGGCTGGGACGCAGCCATTGGGCGGATCGAGAAGCTGATCGGACGCAAGGAGATATTGGCTTTTCATCTCAACGATTCCAAAACGGACCTTGGTTCGCGGGTGGACCGGCACGCGGATATCGGCAAAGGCAAAATCGGGCTGGAAGGTTTCCGCCACATTGTCAACGACGCGCGCTTCAAAAACTCCCCGGGCTGCCTGGAGACGCCCAAATCCGAAGACCTGCATGAAGACGCGGCCAATCTGGCCGTGCTGCGCTCGCTGGTGGTGACTTCCGGATCCTAATCTTGATTCTTTTTTGATTGCTCTCCCTTACCCAACCCTCCCCACTCCGTGGGGCGAGGGTTAACGATATTGTTCGGGTCGCGCCAGCCGGTCAGCCTGCCTTCTCCCCACTGCGTAGGGCCGGGGAATAACGCAGGGCTGCGAAAAGCCTTGGAGTGAAGGATGTTGCGGCGGCGGGACAGAAAAATCCGCATTCTGGACAGTGTGCGCGCGCCTTTGAAACGCCAGAGGGCCAAATCAGGGGGAAACCGAGGGCAGGGGCGCGACGGCATAACAGTTGCTAATATAATGCAAAGTATGAAGAAACACATTTTATCGGTCGATGACGAACCTGCCATCCGCAACCTTTTGCAGGAACTGCTGGCCTTCAAAGGTTATCGCGTCTCCACCGCTGGCGAGTTGGAGCAGGCCAGCAAGATAGTCAAAGATGATCCGCCGCAATTAATCATCATGGATATTCAGATGGAAGAGAGCGACGGCTTCGTTTCGATTGAAGAGTTGAAGAAGCTCGCGCCGGCCACACCGATCATGCTCCTGACAGGGGTCGTGTTTGATTGCGAGGTGGTGCGCAACACGATTAAAAAGAAGGTCGCCAGTTATGTGGCCAAGCCGGCCTCCCTGGGCACGATTGTCGGCGAGATTCGGAGGTTGTTGGGCGATCCGCAAGATGTGGTGGTGACGTGCGCTTGAGGGGCTGCGGGGCGGTCTGAGGCCTCCTTGATATTTGGGAACCCCTCTCCCTGCCCTCTCCCCGCCTGTGGGGCGAGGGAAAAGACTAATCGCATCGGAGCGTTTTGGAGATGCGTCGGTGCGGCATTGGTTTAACTTGGATTTTAAACCGGGCGCCCGCATGATGGGCGCGATGAATAAACGTTTCTACGTGACCACGGCCATTGATTATGTCAACGGCCAGCCGCATTTGGGCCACGCTTACGAGAAGGTCATCGCGGATGTCATCGCGCGCGCGCGCCGCAGCCTGGGCCAGGAAGTGTATTTTCTGACCGGGCTGGATGAGCACGGCCAGAAAGTCCAGCAGGCCGCCCAAGCGGAGGGAAAAAGTCCGCAGACCTACTGCGACGCCCTCGCCGCCACCTGGCAGAAGTTCGTCCTTAAACTCGGCTTGTCCAACGACGATTTTATCCGCACCACCCAGGTGCGCCACAAGGCTGTCGTGCAGGCCATCCTGTCGCGGCTCCATGCCGAGGGCCAGTTCTACAAGAAGAAGCACAAAGGGTTCTATTCCACGACGGCTGAGACCTTTTTAACGGAGAAAGACCGCCTGCCGGACGGGACGTTTGATCCGGGCTACGGAAAAGTCGTCGAACTGGAGGAGGAGAATTATTATTTCAACCTGCGCCAGCACCAGGCATGGCTGATCGAGCACATCACCGCTAACCCCGGCTTCATCGCGCCCGAATCGCGGCGCAACGAGGTGCTGGGCTTTTTGAAGAACAACGAGCTGGAAGACCTTTGCATCAGCCGTCCGGCGGCCCGGCTCAACTGGGGCATCCCCATTCCTTTCGACACCGATTTTGTCACCTACGTTTGGTTCGATGCGCTGGTCAATTACGTCAGCGTGCCCTGTGCCCACGGCGATCCGGCGGTGGTCGGCGTCCTGCCCTCGTCCGTCGCGCTTTCCGGGCCTGCGCTGGAACTTTGGCCCGCCGACATACATCTCATCGGCAAGGACATTCTCAAATTTCACACTGTCTATTGGCCAATCATGCTCAAGGCGATGAAGCTGCCCCTGCCCAAACAAGTCCTGGCGCATGGCTGGTGGCAGAAGGACGGCGAAAAATTGAGCAAAAGCACCGGCAATGTGGTGGACCCGGTGGCGGTGATCGACGAATGGGGCCTGGACGCCTTTCGTTATTACGTCGTGCGCGAATTGGACATCGGGCCGGATGGCAATTGGACCGATGCCGGTTTTCGGTCGCGCTATCAGGCGGAATTGGCCAACGGCCTTGGCAACCTGGTCAACCGTTCGCTTTCCATGATAAAGCGTTATCGCAACGGGCTGGTGCCGTGCGGGGCCAATCAATTGGAAAAGGAAATTTCCGAGACCCGCGCCCGGGTCATTGCCGCCTACGGCGCGGACGCGCTCCAGGAAGCGTTGGTGCAATGCGGATTGCTCGTCACGCGCGCCAATCAGTACATCGACCAAACCAGCCCGTTCAAACTGGCCAAAGACCCGCAACGCGCCGGCGAATTGAACGACATTCTCCATACGCTGGCCGAAGTCTGCCGCGCGCTGGGCACGCTGCTGTGGCCCGTCATTCCGGGCGTGGCGGAGAAGATCCATGGCCAGTTGGGCTTTCCAAAAACCGGCACCACCCTTGCGGAAGCGACACCCCCGATCCCCGAAGGGCACCCCATTGGCGAAGTCTTCCCGCTGTTCCCGCGCAAGGACGTCTGACCTGATTCTCAACTCCTAATCCTACTCGTAATCTTAATCTGCCCCCGTTGAAGATAAGGATTAGGATTAAGATTAGGACCGGCATCCAAAAGTTGCATAAACGGAAAAGGGGACGAAGTTAGGGAGGAGGTTGTTATGCAAACACGTTTGAGCAAAGGATTGGCAGTTTTGATCACATTGATTGCGGTTGGTGCGCAGGGCGCGCCCCCCGCCACGACCATCCCTCCGGTGGGCGGCCAAATGGCTCCCGGAGTCCCTGGGGGAAAGATGTCACCAGGGCCGGTGGGCGGAACGCTCAGTCCGGGCGGTTTTCTCGGGCCGATGGCACCGGACCCGATGTTTCCTTATGGCCCTCCCGGTGGATCGATTTATTTCGGTTCGAACCATCTCTTCCTTAATCCCGCCGTGATTACGCCGATCGTGCCGGTCGGTCTGCCCGGTGGAACATTGAGCAGCGAGGCGATTGGAGGCACCCGTAGTAGCGTCATCGTGGCAGGCGGGGGAGCGACCGCGGCCCCCGGAGGAACATTGAGCAGCGGCACGGTGGGAGGAACCAGGAGCGGTGTCATTGTGACCGGCGGTGCCTTGACTGCGGCACCGGGAGGAACATTGAGGCCGGGAACAGGTGGGACACTGTCGAATGGGGCGGTAAACACATCGTCCTCTTCCGTTATTGTCACGGGTGGGGCTTCGCAATAGGAATTACAAATAAAGCTGGAGATTATACTGGCGGGTTTGGCCGGAAGGGCGTTCTCTTGTGGGAACGAAAGCGACAACTATGCATCTCCAAAAATCCATTTTACGCATTCTCCCACTGGCAGTTCTGGCTTTGTTCTGCGGCTGTCAAAAACACGAGGAAAAATTGGCCGTGCCGACTCTGGCCGGCCCCCGGCCCGCCATTGTTTCCGCCGAAAAAACGAGCTTCGATGAAGTCACCGCCAAGCTCGACAAGGGCGGGAATCTTTATCTTTACCTCAGCACCGAGCAGGCCCTGAGCGGGTTGTCGGGGAAAATAGCCGGGTTCAGCAATATCATGGGCAATTTGCCGGGCGTGACCGGCGATCAAAACCAGACCATCGGCAGGGTCATCAATGTTGCCACCGCCTGTCTCAAGGACAGCGGGATCGAGCAGATCAGCGGCGTGGGCATGAGTTCCATCGCCCGCGAGCGGGGTTTTTATTATGGCAAGCTGATTGTCCATCATTATCCCGGCCAGAATGCCGGCGCGATCTGGTCCATGCTCGGCAAGGCGCCGCATCCGTTGCAGGAATTGGATTTGCTGCCGGAAAGCACGGTCTTGGCAACCTTCACGGACCTTGATGTGCTGCTGGTATGGAACAATGTCCACAAGCATCTCGAATTGCTCGAAATCCCCGCCGTGACCGATGCCATGCAAAACTGGCCGGCGCAGTTTCACAAAATGACCGGGCTGGACTTTGACGATGTGCTGGCTTCGCTGGGCGGCAATTACGGCGTCATCTTCACCCTGGACGAACAGAAAAAAGTCACACTGCCCATTCCCGGCGCGCCAATGGAGATTCCCAGCCCCGGTCTGGCCATCGTGGCGAAGGTCAATTCCGATGTCATTTTCAACCGCATTGACGC
The DNA here is from genome assembly GCA_052325505.1 of Limisphaerales bacterium. Taxonomy (GTDB): domain Bacteria; phylum Verrucomicrobiota; class Verrucomicrobiia; order Limisphaerales; family Palsa-1400; genus DASRLE01. Next base: position 2,237 of record JBKQUS010000174.1, on the reverse strand, counting down.
CCTGTGCAAAAGCAACCCCCTGGTGGTGCGCGTCGATACTGCGGACCTGAGAATGCGCACCATGAACCTCCCGATTCCGTTGCCGGTGGAGTTGCGCCCGAGCATCGCCCGCAGCGGCGATTACCTTTTGCTGGCCACTTCCGACACGCTCGTGCAGGAAATCCTGGCCGTCAAGGCCGGCAAGGCCAAGGGATTCAAATCCACGGCGGAATTCGCCAAACTCTCGCAGGGGGTACCGGAGGATGGCAACATTTTCTCGCTCGTGGCGGACCGATTCGTGAAAGCGATGATGCAAATCCAGCAACAATCGCTCACCAACAAGGGAACCATGACGGCGGCCCAGATCGACGCCATGCAGCGCGCCTTCCACACCGGAACCAATTACGGCAGCTACAGTGTCGGGGTCAATGGTCCTGAAGGATGGGAAGGCAGCGCCAACGGGCCCCAGAGCGCGCAGACAGTTCTGATTGGGGGGGCCATTGGGATTGCCGTGATGGCAGCCATGGTTGTTCCCACACTCATCAAGGCGCATCAAGCCACCCATCCCGCCAAAACCGCGAGCTATACGCCCCAACCCAACGGCGCTCCAACCGCCGCCGTGCCGACGCACGATGTGCGCGTCCCTTCAGCCCGGTCAGTTATTTTTACGCCCGCAGCAAAAGTGCAACCGGCTGCTTTGTAAACTGGAGAAGTGCTTTGCCCGTGCGGTGGGTTGAGATTTTGCCGCCGTTAATTCTCCCTCTCCCATGTTTGGGAGAGGGCCGGGGGTTTTGATAAATCTTAATCGTAATCTTGTTCGCTTCCAAACCATAAACAGTCGCGGAGCGACGATGGAAATTAGCCAGGCACGTTGTGCCTGGATTCGTAAAACCAGTTCCACAAGTTTTTCCAAATTTTCCCGCGACGGCTTCTGGCCGGAGATGGTGCGGAAGAAGGTGGGCAATTGGGCCACAAGCTTTTCATCTTTGAGCACGTAATCGGGAATGCGCCCTGAATCCACGGCAGCATAATCGAAGAATTTGAGCCAGTCTTCCGAACCTTGTTTGAGACCCAGTTGCTTCGCCCAGGAGCGGAGAGTGTCTTCGTCGCGCGGCGGGGGCAGAACTTCACGTTCGATCTTACTCCAATTGCTGGGGTCGTAGCCGCTCTCCAGACAGAATTCGCGTAGTCCCAAGCGCCGACGCTCCCGGATCAGCTTTATGAATTCGCCAAACATAGTTTTAATTTCATTTTGTGGTGGTATTTATACCACAGCCTCTATGATTGTGCAAGGGGAAATTGACGTCCGTTACGGTGCGAATTCGCGGTGTGACCGGCAGATTCTACTGCACTTCTACTGTGAAGGGATCATGAAGGGGCTAAGCCCGCGGAATCAGTATTGCCTTGATGATGCATTTTCTCTGCGGCAGCGGTCAACCTCACGAGGCTGATCAAATTTAGCCAGACCGAGGCGAAACCAGCTACATTCAGCAACTCCGTAGCATCTCGTGTAGCGGGTTAAGTCGTTGACTATCAACCGTGTAGCGTTACGCCCTTTTCAAATCTATCAATCTGCCGTCCAAAAGGCTTTCCCATGTTTCGCGAAGGTATGGGTTTCTCGGTTAAAAACTCTGAAAGTTGTATTGCCCGAAATATTTTCACCTGGACTGCATTTGTCCATGTGCCTGTGCCATGATGAAGATCAAAAAGACATGAAGAACAACAAATCCGCAGCGTGGCAGGCCGCCGCCTTTTCCGCATTCTTGGCCAGTTTTTCTCGAGAATGCTCGATTCTAACATATTGCAGTGCAAAGGCATCGCTTTCGTGTCAACCGAATAGAGGAAATAATTTAAAAATGCCAAAAATGCCCAAATCCGTGCAATGTGCAGGTCAGTTTGTGACGCCTCCGTGCCGGGTTGTGTCGGCATTTGTGACGGGTTGACCCATGCTTAAGTCCTTGACCATCAACAATTGTGACGGTGTGACGGCTCCAGACCCCCGGACGCCTCGACCCCTCAGGAGTACCGCCCTGCCAGAACCGTCGGCGCTTCGGAAATTTCTCGGATTTCTCGAGAATTTCTCGGGGGGTAGTATGGGGGGGGGGCCGCGCCGTGGTGCGGAACGAACCAGTTCGAGCCGTTTCGACCAATTCAGGGTAATTCGTGGTATAGGGCTATCCACTTTGCTACTACACCACTACTGCTGGTGTAGAGGAGGTGTTCCTTGGATGATCGTTTCGTAAGTTACTGGTCCGACC
>JBKQUS010000173.1:0-9414 GCA_052325505.1 Limisphaerales bacterium | reverse complement strand
GCGCCGAGGACGTCATCCTGCTGAAAGGAGGCGACAGTCCGAGCAGCGCACGCAATCACCTGCCGGCCGTGGTCAAGTCCGTGGCCCGGGACGGCCCGCTCATGAGGGTTGAGTTGGATTGCGGTTTCACGCTAACGGCGCTGTTGACCAAACAGGCTTGCGAGGAAATGGCCTTGCAGCCTGGCAATCAGGTTGTGGCTCTTGTAATAGCGCCCCACATCCACCTGATTCCGCGCTGAACAGGCAACCTGCGTTTCCCCGGCAGCAAAAAACATGACGCGCACAGCGGCCTCAGAATGCAGCCGACGACGTTGATGCCATAAGCCCTGCCGACGGCGGGATGGCCGGCCGCTTCTTGGTCGATCAGACCGGGGGTCAGATAACCACAGCATCCTCAGCCTCTTACTGCCTTGGCCAGGCAGGGTTGCGGGGCCATCGGCTGGCAGGCGTGGTCGTTGGCGTGATTCAAGACGAGTTTGTAGCCTTCGTTATATTCCGTTTGAATGGCTATCCGGTCATCCCAGGGTTGCAGCTTTTCGCGAACTTTGGCGATATAAACACGAAGGTTGCGCAGTTCCCTTTTGCCTTCGCTGCCCCAAATGGTGTCGAGCAGGCGGGCGCAAGTCACCATTCTGCCTTCGTTTTGCAGCAAGGTGTAGAACAGCGCCTCTTCGATGGCCGTAAAAGTGATTCTGCGCTCGTTGAAGGTGACAACATGCCCCATGAGATCGACTGTCCATCCCCCTTTAGCCAGGAGCGGTTCGTGCGGGGCGGCGGGAAGATCGCGAAGCAGAACGCGGAGCCGGGCGAGCAATTCCAACGGCCCAAAGGGTTTGATCATGTAATCGTCGGCCCCGGCATCCAGCGCGGCCACCACGTCGCTTTCGGCGCTGCGATTCGAAAGGATGAGGACCGGGGGCGCGACAGGATTGGCGTAGCCTCCCCAGCACGGTCAGCCCGTCCATGTCCGGCAAATCCAGTTCCAGGATGAGGCAGTCATGGCGCCCGTCCGCCGTCTGGCTGAGGCCCGTTGCGCCGTTGCTGGCCGAAGTGACATGAAAACCATGACCTTCCAGCAGCCGGCGCAACAGCACTTGGCTGGCGTGCTCCTCATCAATGATGAGGGCAAGCGGGTGCGGCTTCATGGCGCTGACGGGCGCAGGAATCAGCCGCGCGATGGGTACGCAGCGGCCTGCGCCTTTTTGGATGATTCCACCGCCAGCTTGTCGAGGGCGACATTGAGCAGCAGAACGTTGACACGGTCCTGTCCCAGAAAACCCCACTGGGGCGGTTCGACAAATTGTTCGACCAGGCCCTTGACCTTGTCCACGCTCAGACCGCGGGAGGCGGCCACGCGAGCCGCCTGCAACCGCGCCGCCTCGGGGCTGATGTGCGGGTCCAATCCACTGGCGGAGGCATAAATCATGTCCGCGGGCACGACGGTGTTGGTGGGCAGGTTGTTTCCGCTGATAAAGGCGGCGGTGTTGTTGATGACGTTGGTTTGCAGCGCACCGCTGGTCGGGCCCAGGTTGCTGCCGCTGGAAGCGTTGATGCCGGTGCCGCCCGTCCCATAGGTGCAGGCGGAAGGACGCGGCCAGAAATAATTGCTGCCGGTGAATTGCTGAGCCATGAGAGCCGAGCCGATGATCTTGCCGTCGCGTGTGACCAGGCTGCCTTCGGTCTGGTCGTGGAAGGCCACTTGCGCGAAGAGCGTGATGACCAGCGGGTAAATGATGCCGGCGATGACACTCCACAGGATTGTTTGCAGGATGGATTGAATAAGCACTTTCATAATTTTAAGAGTGAGAATTGTGATATTTTGTGGTTAAGGCGCGAGGTGGACGGCCACCAGCAACAGGTCAATCAGTTTGATACACAGGAATGGCACAAGGACGCCGCCGACGCCGTAGATCAGCATGTTGTTGCGCAGGATGACGGCGGCACCCAACGGCCTGTATTTGACACCCTTCAACGCCAGGGGAATCAAGGCCACAATGATGAGCGCGTTGAAGATCACCGCGCTGAGAATGGCGCTCTGCGGCGAATGCAGGTACATGATGTTCAGTTTGTCCAGCGGACCGCGCCCGCCGGGAGTGAGGGCGTAGAGCAAGCCGAACATCGCCGGCAGGATGGCGAAATACTTTGACACGTCGTTGGCGATGCTGAAGGTGGTCAGAGCGCCGCGCGTCATGAGCAGTTGCTTGCCGATTTCCACCACCTCGATGAGCTTGGTTGGGTTGCTGTCCAGATCGACCATGTTGCCCGCTTCGCGCGCGGCTTGCGTTCCGGTGTTCATGGCCACGCCAACGTCCGCCTGGGCCAGGGCGGGGGCGTCGTTGGTCCCGTCGCCAATCATGGCGATGAGCTTGCCCCCTTCCTGCTCCTTGCGGATGCGGGCCAGTTTGTCTTCCGGTTTGGCCTGGGCGATGAAATCATCCACCCCCGCTTCGGCGGCGATGGCCGCGGCGGTCAGCGGATTGTCGCCGGTCACCATGACAGTCTTGATGCCCATTTTGCGGAGTTGGGCAAAGCGTTCCTTGATGCCGCCTTTGACAATGTCCTTGAGGCGGATGGCACCCAGGAGGCGCGGGCCGTCGGCCACCAACAAAGGAGTGGCGCCCAAACCGGAGATTTCGTCCACCACATTCATCATCGCCGGGTCCACCTTGCCGCCGTGCTCGACCACAAATTGGCGGATTGACTCGGCTGCGCCTTTGCGAATGCAGCGAATCGGCTGGCTTTCAACGACCGCCGCCGCCCGCGCCGCGACCGCAACGTTGCCGGACGCAAGCGCGTGCAACGCCGCCGCGCTGGGCTGTCCTGTCCCGCCGCCGCCCGGTTTGCCGTGCCGTTCATCGTAAAGATCCACGCCGCTCATGCGGGTCTGGGCGCTGAAGGGGATGAACGTCGCGTAAGTCTCGGCTACTTCCCGGCCGCGCAATCCGTACTTTTCCTTGGCCAGGGTCGTTATCGAGCGCCCTTCCGGCGTTTCGTCCGCCAGCGAGGCCAGTTGCGCCGCATCAGCCAATTCTTCGATCTTCACGCCGGCTGCGGGAATGAATTCCGTCGCCTGCCGGTTGCCCAGGGTGATGGTGCCCGTTTTGTCCAGCAACAGCACGTCCACGTCGCCCGCCGCTTCCACGGCGCGTCCGCTGGTGGCCAGCACGTTGCGCCGCATGAGCCGGTCAATGCCCGCGATGCCGATGGCGCTCAACAACCCGCCGATCGTCGTCGGTATCAAGCAAACAATCAGCGAAAGCAACACCGGGATTGACGTCAATACGACGCCTTTCTGGCCGGCCGCGTTCTCGTTGTAATGGGCGTAGGGCGGCAGAACGAACACTACGACGATGAACAGCGCCGTAAGGCTGACCAGCACGATGTTCAGCGCGATTTCGTTTGGCGTCTTCTGCCGGCGCGCCCCTTCAATCATCGAGATCATGCGGTCCAGAAATGAACTGCCCGATTCCGCCGTGACCCGCACCACGATGCGGTCGCTGATGACCTTGGTCCCGCCGGTCACCGCGCTGCGGTCGCCGCCGCTCTCGCGCACCACCGGCGCCGACTCGCCCGTGATCGCCGATTCGTCAACCGTCGCGATACCCTCGATGACGTCGCCATCGGCGGGAATGAAGTCACCCGTCTCGCAAACGTAGCGATCCCCGATTTTCAAGTCTGTCGCGATGACCGAAGTCTCTTTTCCATCCACCAATTTGCGGGCCATCGTCTTGGTGCGCAGCGCGCGCAACGCGTCCGCGTGGGCCTTGCCGCGGCCCTCGGCCATGGCTTCGGCGAAGTTGGCAAAGAGGCAGGTGAACCAGAGCCAGAAGCAAATCTGGATGTTGAATAGATTGCACTGGCCGGGCAGGAAGAGGATGATCGTGGTCCAGATCGATCCCAGCCAGACCACGAACATCACCAGGTTCTTGATCTCGTCCCGCGGGTTCAGCTTCTTGAACGCGTCAATAACCGCCTGACGGAACAGCTCGGAATATTTGAATTCAACTTTTGTGCTCATAGTTTTAGTAATGGTCGTTTTAGAAGGTGCGGCCGGCCAGCATGAGTCCGTGTTCGACAATCGGCCCCAGACACAGCGCCGGGAAGAAGGTCAGTGCCGCCACAATGATAATGACTCCCGCCAGCGTCAGCCCGAACGTCCAACCGTGCGTCGGCAGTGTGCCGGCGGACGGTTCGACCGTCTTTTTGCTGGCCAGCCGGCCCACGATGGCCAGGGCGGCAATGATCGGAATGAACCGCCCGATCCAGATCACAACTCCGGCGCCAATGTTGTAGAATGGCGTATTGGCGTTCAGCCCGGCAAAGGCGCTGCCGTTGTTATTGGCGGCTTCGCCAAAACAGTACAGGACTTCGCTCAATCCATGCGGACCGCCATTATTCATGCTGGACACGCCAACCGGCAAAGACACGCCCAGCGCTGTCGGGATCAGGCAGGCCGCATTGGGTATCAGCACGCCGATGACGGCCCATGTCGCGCACCAGGCGTCCAATTTCTTCCCCAAGTATTCCGGCGTCCGGCCAATCATCAACCCGGCGATGAACACCGTGATAAGGACATGGAACAACATGCAATAAAGGCCGCAGCCGATGCCGCCGAAAAGCATTTCGCCGATCAGGATGTTCCACATCGGCATCATGCTGGCCAGTGGCATCCAACTATCATGCATTGAATTGACCGAGCCGTTGTCGATGGCCGTGCAGGAAACACCCCACAGAACGCTGTTCATCACGCCGATGCGTTGTTCCTTGCCTTCCATGTTCGGCAGCGCGCCGGCCATGACGGGGTTGGGGCGTGTCTCGCAGTACCAGGCAATGGCAAAGGAAAGCAGGTAAAGCGCGAGCATGACATTGAACAAACACCAGGCGTGCTTCTTGTTGCCGACAAAGAGGCCGAACATATACACCTGCGCCATCGGCACGACGATGATCGCCAGCATCTCCAGGAAGTCGGTCAACGGCGTGGGATTTTCAAACGGATGGGAGCTGTTGACGTTATACCAGCCGCCGCCGTTGGTGAAAAGTTGCTTGATGGATTCCAAGGCCGCGACCGGCCCCACCGGAATCGGTTGCGTCGTTACCTTGGCATCGACCATGACTGGAACGTTGGTCATGATGGGCGCGCCCTTGGCGTCAACCTGGGGCGTATCGACCATCACGGCGGCCCCGTTGTTCGTCATCGGCACCCCCTTGGCATCCAGCTTCGGCATGGAAAGCACTAACTGGATGTTGGTTGTGACGTTGTTCCCCTTGTCGTCGGTCTTCTGAATTTGCGTCGTGTAAGGTTCCATCACGTTGGCGTTCCAGTAAGGCTTCCATGTCTGCGGAACGCCCTGCCAGGCGAGAGGGATGGCCCAAATGGCGGAGATCGGAATTATGAAGTAAAGCAGCCCGCGCGTCAGGTCCGCCCAGAAATTACCCACCGTCTTGACCGAGGCGCGCTTCAAGGCGCGGGCCACGGCGACCAGCACCGCCAGCCCGACAGCGCCGCTCAAGAATTGATGCACCATGATGGCGAACACCTGCGAAAAGTAACTCATCGTCGTCTCCCCGGCGTAGGACTGCCAGTCCGCGTTACAGGTGAAGCTCCAGGCCTGCATGAACGCCAGGTGCCAGGCGCAGTTGTCCAGCCCCTGCGGATTGAGCGGCAGCCATTTCTGCGTCATGAAGATCGCCATGTCCGAGACGAACCCGACAAACGCAAACGCCAGCACGGCCCAGAAGTATTGCAGCCACGTCATCTCCGATTCCGGATTCACGCCCGTCAGCCGGTAGATGAGTTTCTCTATCGGAGAGAATATCGGATGAAGAAAGGTCCGCTCCCCCTTATAGACTTTGTACATGAACCGGCCGACGATCGGAGTCAGGGCGATGCCCAAACCGAAAAACAAAACTATTTGAATTATTTCAATAGATTTCATAAATAAAGTTCACTCAATGCCACGTTATCTGCTTCTGACATTAAGCAGGGGGCGTGCCTGATTTTTTGGAGTGTCAAAACTAGTTGAGCCTCAAGGTTTTGCAGAAGCGGCGGGGCTGCGGAGCTTCAGGCGTCTGGTCGCGGCGACTGTTCACCCTGATAAAAGCTGAACAAAGTGATTTAAATCAGACTCAAGAAACGGGCTAATCTGTTAAAATCCCGTTAACGGCTCAAGTCGCGAAGCGTAACACCACGGTTTTTTAAGGATTTTTAAAGATTTCAGAGTGTCGCGGTGCCGGCCAGCATCGGCTCGGCTGAGGGCAGGTTGACGATATTATCCGCGGAAGGAACCAACATCCGATAGCCCAGGCTGCCTTCGGTTTGAATGAGAATTTCCCCGGAAGAATCGCGAAGTTTCCGGCGAAGGCTGGCGATGTAGACGTGGAGATCGTGGCATTTGTTCCCCGCATCACTCCCCCAGACACAACGCAACAGGTGTTGGCGGGTGACCAGTTTCCCGGCATGGCGGACCAGCGTGTAAAAAATGGCCCGTTCGGTTGGAGTCATGTCGATTTTGCGCCCCTCCAGCGTAACGGAACGCGCGCTTAAGTCAACAATCAGATTTCCGTTGGCGAAGATGGGGCCGTCGGGTTCGGCGCGTTGCGGGCGCAGCAGCACGCGCAGGCGGGCCAGCAGTTCGGCCGAGCCGAACGGTTTGGTGATGTAATCGTTGGCCCCGCTGTCCAGCGCCAGGACCTTGTCCGATTCCGTGCCGCGGGCCGAGAGCACGAGCACGGGGGCGTCGTTCCATTCCCGCAGCCGTTGCAGCACCATCAACCCGTCCATGTCCGGCAAGGACAATTCGAGTACAATCACATCGGGCGACCGGACAGCGGCCTCCTTCATGCCGGCCTGGCCGGTTTCGGCTTCATAAACCCGGTAGTGGTGCGCTTCCATCAAGGTGCGCGCCAGCCGTCGCATGGGACGGTCTGCGTCAATCAGTAACACGACTGGATTCGGCTTCATGCGGATATATTCTGCTGCACGGGGAAAGCATCCCGCAGAGCGGCCAAAAGACATAATTAAATTTGCCCGCGCCGGCGTAAAAAAAACGTAAAAACGGGAAGGTGTTTACGGCGTGGCGGCGTGGTAAAAACGCCGGGGAAAAGACCCCGCATTGGAATCGGTGATGAAGGCCGTGCCGTAGCTGGATGGGTTGGTGTAGATGTTGAGCCATTGCGACAGGTTGGTGGAGGCGGAAATGATCACTGGTCCCTGCCCGATCAGATTGGTCAATTCCATGGTGAATCTGCCGCCGGAAAGGCTTGGGGACCCGGCGCTGGTGACGAAGGAAGCCGGGGAATTGGTCAAAGGCGCTTCCGTGCCGCTGAGCGCAAAGACGCCCGTAACGGTGCTGCTCGTTGTGCCAGCGCCGCTGGGCATCGTAAAAGTCACCGAAGTGATCGGCTTGGCGTTCAAGCCGAGGGATTTGAGGTTGATCGAGGTTTGGTAAAGAGAGGGGAACCAGTAATAATAATCCAGACTGTAATACTGATTGAATGGGCCGCCCACCTCGAGGATTCCAAAATTTGTGATGGCCGCGCCTGAGCCTGCTGTGTTCGTTGTCATGTAATTGGGGGCGTTGAAAGAGATGGCCGAGCTGGCCGTGCCATCCGCGAAATGAACGACCAACGTGCCGTTGCCGCCGCCCTGGGCCGAGGCGGCCAGGACACTCAACGATTTGCAGGCCATCGGCGTGTTGAAGGCGAGCGAGGCCGAGTTGGAAGCTGAAGTCAAGTACAGCACGTTGCTACTGCCATTGGGGGCAAACTGAAAGGTGGTTGCATGATCAAATTCACTGGTCAAAAGCCCGCTTGTCGGAAGCCCGAGCACAGACGCTCCACCGTACAAATTGCTGGCGACCAGTCCTGCTTCGTAAAAGCAAGTAGGACAACCACATAGAAGAGAATCGGGGTCGAAGGTGTCGGCATAATTGTAGGTGTTGCCACCCACGGCGGTGTTCTCGACCACAACATCCATGTTGAAACCCGTCAGCGCAATCGGATAATCCGCCGTGGCCACGACGATGGAGAATTGGAATTGCTGCGCGAGGCCGTTGTTCAGGTTGGTGATCCAAATGTAGCCCGTATAATTGCCGGCGGCCAGACTGTTGGCGGCGGAGCTCAGAGTGATGGTGAGGTTGAAGGCTGCGCCTGCCGCCAGGGCGCCGCTGGTGGCAGTGACGCTCAGCCAGTTGTTGGTGTTGGACAGCATCCAATTGATCGGTGAGGCGGACGTGTTCGTCAGTGTGCAGGTTTGGGAGAACACATTGAATGGCCCGTTGGTCGGTCCAATGGCGGCAAAGCCCGTTTCCGAAGTGACGAGCAGTGGCGGTGACAAAACAAAATTCGCCCCCCAGACGTTGCCGCTCGGAAGCTCGTTATAGACGGACGTCCCGGTTGAGTAATGGTTGGTGGCGGAAGCGTTGCCGCTTTTTGTCGTGGTCAGCGTATAGCTTGAGGCCGCTGGAATGTTGGGCAGGGCGTAAATGCCATTTGTATCCGTCGCCGCCGCATACGTGCCGCCTCCCGTGCGCACCGCCGTGACCGTCGCGCCCGCCACAGGCGCGCCAGTCGGGTCGGTCACTCGTCCACTGATGATCTGGCCGCTGCCGTTGGTATAAATGTTGTAGATGCCGGCCTGGACGATCGTGTAATCGCCGTTATCGGGGGTGTCGATGCCGGGCAGGGCGTACCAAATGTCGTCGTCCCCGCCCCAGCCGGCGTTGACGTGATGGAAGAGCGTGGAGGCGCTGTAGCCGTAACCGTCAACCAGAACGCAGTGCCCGCCGACATTACCGCTAATGCCCAGCGCCACGGGCAACCGGGCGTCCACGTTGGGATTGATCATGTTCAACAAATTCGAGCCGCTGATGCCGCTGCCATCGTTTTCATAGTAACCGGCATTGGAGAATTTGAAGGTGCTGGTCAGGGCTTGCTGGGCGAGATAGGTGTAGGCAGACGAGCCTGATGACGGCGTGTAATACATGTGGACGGTGGCGCCGGCATCATGGGTCAATGCTCCAATGGCGATGGCCTGGGCGGTGGTTGGTTGATTGGGTGACAACGGCATGCTGCTCCAAACGTACGCGCCGCCCGAGCCGTTGCCGCCCAGCAATGAAGTCATCTCCGTTGTGCCGTTGTTCGTAATGGAAAAACTGTTCGTTCCAACGCCGGTGGTCGGATATTGGAAATAATACATCAACTGCGCCATGCAGGTGGCGACGCAACCGCACACGTCATTGTTGACATCGCCATTCGGACCCGGCGGCGTGTAGTAGTTGTAACAGGCATAATTTCCGCTGACGTCGGAGCTTTGATCCCAGAGCGTCTGAACAAACGGCGCCACCCATATTTGCGACACAAGGGTGATGGCTCCGTTCTCCTCCGAGTCCGGCGGCGGATTGGGTGAACCCGCCA